>JAWSVD010000118.1:0-3663 GCA_033852095.1 Granulosicoccaceae bacterium
TCAGTGCCCAGTGCCGTCAACGCCACCTGATCTAAGAATCAGGCTTGCGCAAACAAAAATGCCAGCACCCCTCGCGAGATGCCAGCATTGCAAAAACTCACCGAGCAACTGCCCAGCAGCTCGGCTAACTACACGTCAAAACCTTCGCGCCAAGCCAGCCCTCTGGCTTGGCGCTAGTCTTTGACGGCGCACTTAGCGCGACAAGATACGCAGCACCACTCGGCGGTTTTTCGCCCGGCCCTCGGCGGTTTCATTACTCGCAATGGGCATGGATATACCATAGCCATAGTAGAGCATGCGATGGGCTGAGACACCCTGTTGTATCAAAAACTTGCGCACAGCAGCCGCACGCCGGGTCGACAGGGCGCGGTTGTACAGCGCATCGCCGAGGTTATCCGTGTAGCCGGCGACTTCAACCTTCCAAGTGGCTTGCTCCAGCAGTCGCTGTGCTGCGTTCAGCAAGACCGGCTTTGAAGCCGGCAACAGCTGGTCCGATGCCAAAGCGAATTGCACACCCGAGAAATCCATTACCTCGAGCAGGGCGCATCCGTCCTCGCCAACACGTGTGCCCAGCTCGCTCGCGGCGCACAGATCCAAGGTGTTCTCGACGCCGTCACCGTCAATGTCAGTTGTGCTGATGGCGTATCCGGCAACAGATGAAGCGACTTCTTCATCCGAGCGTTGACCGAAAGGGCGACCCAGGGACAAGGCAGCGTACCAGGCATCCTGGTCGTACCAATCCACTTCGCCACGCAGCTGCCACGGTATGTCCTCGATGTCGGCTTTGAAGCCCGCGGCAAAAGCGAGTTGAACAGCCGTCTGCTCTTTAAAAGGCACGGGGCCGCCTTTGCTCTTGTTCCTAATTGCGGCCAGGCCGGCCTTGGCAAAGGGCTTCACCTGGTGATCAAGCCGCCATTGGTAGCCCGCCATGATCGAAGGCACCCGGTAGCTTATCGCTGCATTGGGGTAGGCGGCGGCCACGGCCGGGTTGCTGTTGCTGATGGCCGCTTCGCCCAGATCAGCGTATTTGAATTCCGCAAACCAGTGCGGTGACAGCTCGCGGCCAACGATCACATGCCAGCCGGTGTCCTTGCTCTCTTTCTTTTCGGGATGAAAATTATTGCCCGTCTTTTGCGGGCTCATGGAGGACGAGCCGACGCCAAAGGCGCCGTACCAACAGGCGCGGTGCACGGTGCTGTCTGCCTCAGTGTCGTCCCCTTTGTACAAGGGCTGATCACTCGCTGGTGCTGCGTTGTGCCCGCAGTTCAAGTCGGCATTTGCTTGGGCTGTGGAAGAGAACGACAGCAGCAGCGCAGCGATTGCAGCCAGTATCGCCCCTGTTTGCAGGCGGCTGCCAAAACGCAGTAGCACAGCAGTGAGCAGCACGATCAAGGCGAGCAGGCCAGTGCTGCCGCCGCCAACGCCGCGCACGGCGGTTTCAATCTCACCTTCGTTTTCCAGACGGTCAAGCACACCGTTGTTATTCATATCAGCTGTGCCTTCGAGCAGATCAGGAATGCCGTCGTTGTCACTGTCCGGGTCTAGGTAGTCGGGTGTGCCGTCACCGTCGGTGTCTGCAGTTCCTTCGAGGATGTCGGAGATGCCGTCATTGTCGCTGTCACCCGCGGTCGTTGTGCCGTGGCCTGGACTCATGTCGCCGCCGTCCGCGATGCCGTCTCCGTCGGAATCGATCACGATATCCACGACGCCGTCGCCGTCGCTGTCCAGTGTCTCGTACAGGGTGCCAAAGTTGTCATTGACGCCATCATTGTTGCTGTCGACTTCGCGCCAATCACCCGTGCCGTCCACATCGGAGTCAGTGGGAGAGATCAAGCTGCCTTCCAGATTGAACCAGTCATCGATGATGCCGTCGTTGTTTGCATCTCTGCCCGCAGCCTCGGACACATCCAGCAATAAGTCGTTGTCTGAATCAAGGTCAATGTAGTCCGGTATGGCGTCCGCATCCGTGTTGGTGGGGCGCACGCTGTCGTCCACGCCGTCGCCGTCGTTGTCAACGCCCAGGGTCATATCGACGTCGTAGACATCATTGATTTGATCGCCGTCGGCGTCATTGCTCAGGATCAGATCCGCCTCCACCGTATCGGGAATGCCATCGTTGTCGCTGTCGATGTCGAGGTAATTGGCCAACCCATCGCCGTCGGTGTCCGCCGGCTCATACATATCGTTCACACCGTCGCCATCGATGTCAGTGGCACCTGGCGTCAGCGCGCTGTCGATATCGTAGCCGTCGTCAATGCCGTCGAAATCACTGTCGAATCCCACGGCGATCTGATCCTCTACGGTGTCGGGCAGGCCATCGTTGTCGCTGTCGCGATCGAGATAATTCGCTGTGCCGTCGCCGTCGGTGTCATCTGCGCTTTCCAAGCTGTCGGGGATGCCGTCGCCGTCACTGTCCGGGTCAACCGTATCGGCCAGGCCGTCACCATCGCTGTCAACAGGGACTGTGGGGTCTGATCCGGCTTCGATGGCGTCGGGGATGCCGTCGTTATCGGAGTCAAGATCCAGCGCGTCGTTGATGCCGTCGCCATCAGCGTCCGTGTTCTCGACAGCGTCCGGTATGCCATCGCCATCGGTGTCGGCGTTGTTCGGGTCGGTGCCGATCATCGCCTCGTCACCGTTGCTGATGCCGTCGCCATCGCTGTCACAGGTGGCGCCGGTGCTGATGGGCACGCATTGGTCTGCGCCGTCGTTGATGCCGTCACCGTTGCTGTCGGTGTTCTCGCTGGCATCTGGTACGCCGTCACCGTCACTGTCGCTGTTGTTTGGGTCGGTGCCGTTGGCAATTTCGACGCTGTTGCTGATGCCATCGCCGTCGATGTCGCAGGTGGGGCGGGTGTTGTCGGGTATGCATTGGTCAGCAGCGTCGTTGGTGCCGTCTAAGTTGCTGTCAGTGTTCTCAGCATTATCGGGCACGCCGTCACCGTCTGAGTCGGCGCTGTAGGGGTCGGTGCCGTTGGCGATTTCGGCGCCGTCGCTGATGCCATCGCCGTCACTGTCACAAACAGTGCCGCCGTTGTTTGGCACGCAGGCATTGTTGTCTGCTGCCGCATCAGGCTCGATGCTAAAGCTGCTTGTAGCGGTGCCGTGGTCAACATAACCATCGCCGTCGCTGTCGACGCAGCTGCTACTTGGCATGCTGGGCGCGCAGGCGTCCAGCGGCGAGCTGTCCGTGCTGTCACCGACGCCGTCACCGTCTGTGTCGGCGCTGTAGGGGTCAGTGCCGTTGGCGATTTCGGCGCCGTCGCTGATGCCATCGCCGTCACTGTCGCAAACAGTGCCGCCGTTGTTTGGCACGCAGGCATTGTTGTCTGCCGCCGCATCTGGCTCGATGCTGAAGGTGACAGTGGCCGTGCCGTGGTCGACATAGCCATCGCCGTCGCTGTCGACGCAGCTGCTGCTTGGCATGCTGGGCGCACAGGCGTCCAACGCTGAGCTGTCACTGCCGTCATTGATACCGTCACCGTCCGTGTCGGCGTTGCTGGGGTCAGTGCCGTTGTTGGCTTCGTCGCCGTTGCTGACGCCGTCGCCGTCGATATCGCAGGCCGCGCCGCTGTTATTAGGCACGCAAGCATCGCTGTCTGCGGCGGTGCTAGGCTCGATATTCACGCTGATCGTAGCCGTGCCATGGTCAACATAGCTGTC
>JAWSVD010000119.1:0-1666 GCA_033852095.1 Granulosicoccaceae bacterium
TTGGCTTTGCTGGTGGGGATGTGAATCTGTATGGGTATGTGGCGGTTTATCCAGTTATTTTTGGGGATCCTAGCCTAGATATTTCATAGGCTCCTGTATGACAAGTGCGGGACTCTCGAGTAGGTGCCTGGGCCGGTTTGCTGGGCGTATTTAACCTGCAGACCGGGAGTCAAGCAGCAGCCCCCTTTCCCCCAGTCGGCTGGCAGGGCTTCATTTGCCGGTGTTTACGTGGCTTGTAGCCGCGTCAGCGCCAGTATGAACGTGTCCTTTTCCAGCGCAGCACTGCTTAGCCGCAACTCGATTCGACGCGTATTGCGGAGCACCACGGCACCTATCTGAATCAGTCTTCGCCGGATGGTCCATACCTGCGCTCGGGCGAGCCCTGTGTCGACGAGCCCTTTCTCCCGCACCGTCTGCAGTAGCACATAGGCCATCGAGGAGAGCATCACCCGCAACTGGTTGCTCCACCAGGCACTGCAACTGGTGCGGTCGGCAAACAGACCCATCTGCAGCTCCTTGTGCCTGTTCTCCATCGTGCCGCGCTCACAGTACACCTCGCTGTACAGCTGCTCTGCCTCTGCTTCTAAGTTACTCACGATAAACCGTTGGTTACCGCCGATGGGGTTCCGCTCTATTTTAGCGATTACGCGGCGTGTGCGTTTCCAAGAGTTAGCCCGGTAATCGATGTCTTGGAAGACTTTGAAGCATTCCAGTTCAGATTTTTTGCGTTCAAGAAGCTCCCACGCGCCGCTGACGTAATCGATGTTTGCCCGGCACACCTTGAGCAACTTGGCGTTGGTGCTGAAGCCCACGATATAGCGCACCTTGTGCCGCTCGCACCAACTCAACAACAGCGGCCTGTAGAACCCCGCATCACCACGAAACACTATGTTGACGTCAGGCCAATGCGCCCGCAGCCCCTTGACCAGGAGTGACAGCACTGCTGCTGAGTGGAAAGCATCGGGCCGGTTAATAGGCCGCAGGTAGCTGACCAGCAGCTTCTCCCCGCAATACACGTACAGCGGGAAGAAGCCATAACCCCCGTAGTGGCTGTTATAGGCACGGCCTTCTTGCTCGCCGTGAACGCGGTCATCGGTGCCGTCGAAGTCCAAGATCAGGGACGCTGGCGGTTTATCAAATGAAGCGATGAAACGCTCTAGGATCAACCGGTGCATGTCGAACACGACCCGTCGCGCATCCAAGGGTTCGAGCTGTGCAGCAGCGGCTTCGAGGCGACAGAGCGTCGGCGCACTGCCCATCGGCTTGAGCACACCGACAGCGCTTTGCAGTGCGGCGTCGAGGCGCAATTGCTGATGGTCGTTGAGATCTTCGAATCCGGCGGCTATGGCGTAGACACGCTGACGAAACAAGGCAACCCATGCATGGGAGACAAGGTTTTGGTCGCGAGGATCTGGCAGGCATTGCGCGGCGCTTCGGCATAAACCGAGTTGATCGTCTGCGGCCCGCAGCAGCTGAACGCCACCGATACCACTGACATCACCGCCACTGAAATTGAGGTGAATCGAGCGTTTATTGAGTTTGCGAGCGAGGGTGATCTTTGAGGTACAATCTGTCACTGGCGGAGTGCTCCTGTTATTGTCGTAAAGCTTTGGTAGGCCTACGATTTTACAGTCACTCCGCCAACTTTGATGAAATATTCAGGCTA
>JAWSVD010000593.1:0-503 GCA_033852095.1 Granulosicoccaceae bacterium
GAAACCACTGCCGAGCCACAGCAGGAAGTAGAAAAAAGCGCCTGATCACGTTGTTGGGCTGATAAAAAAGACCGCGCAATCGCGCGGTCTTTTTTTGCCCAAAATCCACGGTTCATTTTACTGTGGGTAAGCATTCATGCTTACAAAGCGCCAGCCATCACACTGCCGCCAACAGCCACCCCAAAGCAAACTGAAAATACACCCACCTGTCCGCCAAATTTCACAGCTGAATGTGGGTAAGCATTCATGCTTACAAAGCGCCAGCCATCACACCGCCGCCAACAGCAACCGCAAAGAAAACTGAATAAACAGCCATCCTGTCCCCGAACTACTCGAGAAAATGTGGGTGAACATTCATGCTTACAAAGTGTCCGCCGCCACGCCGCGGCCAACAGCCACCGCAAAACAAACTGAATAAACACACAGCCTGCCCGCCAAATTTCACAGCTGAATGTGGGTGAGCATTCATGCTTACAAAGCATCAGCCATCACACCGCCGCCAA
>JAWSVD010000120.1:0-9162 GCA_033852095.1 Granulosicoccaceae bacterium
TGGAGTTGCCCGTCGATGTTGAGCTCAACTTGAGCTTGCGGTGATTCGGTGCCGCTGACGTCCAAGATGAAGCTGGGTTGATTCTGATTGAGCGCCTGATCTTCGATGGGGTGCTCTATGTTGACGGTCAAAGGTGTGGTGGGGTTGTTGTCGCAGCCGGAGTTCAGCAGCTGTACGTCGTCGATTAAACCGCCGTAGCCGTCGCTGCTGCCGCTGGCCTTGAGCTCGAGTGTGCTCTGGTCGCTGTTGGCGGTGACTTCAAATTGGTGGCTGCGCCAGCCTTTCTGATCGCCGCTCAGGGTGTTTAGCAATTGTTGGTTCCACCAGATTTCTACGTCGTTGCTGTTGGTTCCGGCTTGTCTTAATCGAGGGCTGTAGGCGAGGCGAAGTTGGTATGTCTTCCCCGCTGTTGTGGCCACGGTGGTGCTGATTGCGCTATTGCTCAGGGCGTCCAGCTCCAGTTTGTCTCGCCCGGCGAAGGCTTTGATGCCGCCAGCTCTGCCGCGCTGTATTTCAAAGTCGGTGCCGTTGCTCTGCCAGTTGGGTATGTCGCTGAAGGTGCCCCAGCTGTGGTGGTTGAGGGCATCGTGGCGTTCGAAGCTGCCGTTGTCGACCAGGTTGGAGGCTGGGATCAGCGATACCTTGTCAATCAGAGCGCCGAGACCGTCCGAGCGGCCTGTGGCTTTGAAGCTGAGGCTGCTCTGGGTGTCTTCGCCTGTCACGCGGATGTGATGGCTGCGCCAAGTGGGGGTGCGGCCGTCTAGCGTGGCTACTTTTTTGTTGTTCCACCAGACTTCCGCGCTGTTGGTGGAGCGGTGGCGGCCCTTTACCCGTGGGCTGTAGTCGAAGCTGAGGGTGTAGCTCTCTCCGCTCTCGGTGGGCACGGTGGTGCTGACGGTGCTGTTACCGCGGGCGTCCAGCTCCAGCTTGGTATTGCCATCAACGGCATGTATGCCGCCGGTGCGCCCGAGTTGCAGTTCGATGGCGCCGCGGCTTGCCTGCCAGCCGGGAATGGCGTTGAAGGCCTGCCAAGCGCCGTTGCGGATGCGCGGGTGTTGCTCAAAAGAGCCGTTGGTTATGAGGTTGTGGTCTTCGCGCAGGGTGACACTGTCGATATAACCACCGATGCTGTCGCTCTGGCCCGCGCCTTTGAATTCGAGTCGGCTAGTTGCAGCTGTGGCTGTTACTTGGTGTGCGACCGTGCGCCATCCGCGGTGGTCGCCGCTGAGTGTGCTGAGTTTTTCACCTTGCCAATACACAGCCACATCATTGGTGTCTGTTCCGTTCTGTGTGCTGCGCGGGCTGTAGGCATAACTGAGCAGGTAGTTTTGCCCAGCGGTGGTGGATATGTCTGTGTGTACGGTGCTGTTGGCGTGGGCGTCGAGTTCGAGTTTCGCCACGCCGTCTTGGGCGTTGATGGGGCCCGCGCCGTTGTGTTGGATCTCGATGTGGCCGGTGCCCGCTTGCCAGCCTGGAATCTCGGCAAAGGTGCCCCATTTGTCGCGGTTCAGTGGGCCGTGACTTTCAAATGAGCCATTGCTGATCAGTTCGATTTTGTCGCAACTGAGCTCTTCGAGCAGCAGGGCAGCGCGCATGGAGATGTGGTGGCGCCATGTCCGTGGCACCACGCGGATGGCGGTGGTGCCATCTGGGGGTTGAAAGCGGTGTGTCACTTGGCTGTTGCGGTCGTTGTTGCCTTGCAGCGCCGGTTCGCCATGCAGTGCTACCAGGCTGCCGTCTTGCAGCCTTGCGTAAAGCTTGTAAGATTTGACCCATTGCCGAGCATTGGCCCTGCCCTGGGTGGCTATGCCAACGGCGCGAGATTGCTGTGGTACGGGGATTTCAAACCACTGCTTTTGGTCGTTGAGCGCGGCGGACCAGGCTTGCGAGCTGTGCAATTGGCTTTTTGCGTGCTGGCCCGTGGGGCCTTGGTTGGCCCAGATGCTCGAGAAGCGGCGAGCGCCGTCTGCAGGGTTGTGCGGTTGCTCGCCCTCGCTGGCCAGATCCAACAGTGCTGCCCGCTGGGGTGGCGGAGCCGCCGCGTTCGATTGCAAGGCCTCTATCAGCCCGTTCATCACTGGGCCCACAGGCTGGTTGGGGTCGAAAGGCGTGGCGGCCGCTGTGCCGCTGATCAAAGCGACTAAGGTCGTTGAGAGCAAGGTTCTCGCAGCAAACATGTGAACTGATTCCCTGTAAAAGCACTGGCACGTGCGTTGTCCGTGCGCAGGGAGTCGCAAAAATAGCGCCGAATGCGTATATAAGGGTTCGATTTGTCCGAGGTGTAATTTTGAGCGGTGCGCATGCTTTGGGCTGGCTGAAGGCGGCTAAGCATGCGTGCTGGGCATTAAAAAGTGCGGCTCAGCTGCGCAATACGTGCACCGCTTCCGCGACGATAGCCAGCGCGATCTCGGCGGGTGTCGCTGCCTTGATGTCGAGCCCAGGGGGGGGCTTTGTGGCGAGCGAGCTGTTTGGCGGGAACGGTTGAAGTTATTGGTGCATAGAAGATTCTAAGTCTCCACAATACAATTAGACAGAACCAGCCCTTGCACTCTCTATTTCCCAGCAATACATGTAATTGCGAACTTGTCGCTAAGGCCATGTTGTAACGGCCCGTCAGCCGATCAGACTAGCCATGGTCGATCAACAAGGCGCACAAAGGCTGGTTGATGTAGTAGTTGGCACGGCCCGCTTTCTCTTTTTTTAGGAAGTCATTTTCAACCAGTAATTCCAGATACCGTGTGGCGGTGATTCGGCTGACAGCTAAGTCTTCCATGACGAAGTCGATTTTTGTGTACGGGTGGCTAAACAAGTTATTGAGCAATTCTTGTCGGTATATTTTGGGGAGTCTATCGCGTATCCGGTGTTTTACACTTTGCATCATGGTTTTGATATCGCGAATCAGTTCGATGGTGTTTTTCGCCGTCTGACTGATGGCGTCGAGGATATGCAACAGCCACGGCTCCCAGTCTTCGCTCTGGCGTACTCGCTGCAGTTGTTGGTAGTAGGCCTGCTTGTTCTGGATGATGTAGCGACTTAAATACAACACCGGCAGATCAAGTAAGCCCTGCGCTAGCAGATAGAGAATATTGATGATGCGCCCCGTCCGTCCGTTTCCGTCATAGAAGGGGTGAATGCTTTCGAACTGATGGTGGATAATCGCCATTTTCACCAAGGGGTCGGCATCGCACAGCGCATCATCGTTGATGTACTGCACCAGATTGTCCATGAGGGACTCAATCTCATGCGCATCTTGCGGGGGCGTGTACACCACTTCGCCTGTGCGGGCATTTCGCAAATCTGTGCCAGGCACTTTTCGCAGGCCGGCGTTGTTCTTTTCTATCGCCTCTTGGGCTCTCAGGATATCGCCGAGACGGATCAATTTTGTCTGGCGCACAGTGCTAAAAGCAGTCCGCAGGGCAAAGGAATAATCTTGTACTTCTTTGGCTGCGGGGTTACTGGCAACTTCGCTGAACAGGTGCGACTTGTAGATTTCATCGTGGGTGGTGACGATGTTCTCGATGGCGGAACTGTCCTTGGCCTCCTGCAAAGTAAGCGCGTTGATGAGTATGTTCTCATTGGGAATGCTCGCCGCAACACCTTTTAACTCGGCCAGATAGCGATGTGCTATGGCCGCCTTCTTCAGTACGGCTCGTGTTTCTATGTGTTCCATGTCGGGCAGTGGTAATGGCTTCACGGGGTTCTGCTCACAAATGGCTATTATCTAGGTATATGATAGTCTGTATGTATAGAAAAACTGATTATCTATGCATATATGTGCGAATGTGTATGGTGTATGTTGTTTTCTATGCATATGGTGGGCTCCTGTGCTTGATGTCAGCGAAGCCCTGTGTGGTTGAGAGGGCCGCTGGAGCAGTTCAATGAATCAAGCATTGGCACCGCGCAAAGACCATCAACACGGTCTGAGGATCCACCTGTCAATCGCTGCAAACACCCAGCCCTGGCCGTGCGTATCTGTTGGTTGTGACAATAGGGGTCGCGTCTAGGGTTCCGGCATTCCGGCATTCCGGCGTGGATAAGTGTCGGCACGAAAGAGTGGGTGGGGAGAGGGTCAAGTGCGCACCTGTTGCACCGCTTCTGCGACGATAGCCAGCGCGATCTCGGCGGGTGTCGCTGCCTTGATGTCCAGACCGGCGGGGCCTTTGAGGCGGGCGAGTTGTTTGGCGGAGACCTTGGCCTGGGTGAGTTGCATCAGGCGGGTGGCGTGGCTGCGGCGGCTGCCCATGGCGGCGATATAGCTGGCTTCGGTGTTGAGCAGGGCTTGCAGTATGGACGGTTCCCAGTCGTGGTCTTGGAACAGGGTGACGGCGGCGCTGTAGCGGTCCAGGGCGGGGCAGTCGAATTGCTCGGGGTGTGGCAGTTTGTGCACGCTGCGGGAAAAGGGGGCGGCGGCGTCTAGGTCGGCGCTGTCGGGGCTGTGGATGTGCACCTCGAAGTCGCAGGTGTTGGCGATGCTGGCGAGGGCGGGCAGGGCGGGGCCGCGGCCTACGGCGAGCAGCTGCCAGCGCGGCGTGTAGAGCTGGATGTGCGCCCCTTGGGGTGGGCGCTGGCTGAGAGCTTGCCACTGGCCCTGTGCTTCGAGCAGCCAGCGTGCGGCCTTGCGTTTTTGCAGCTTTTCCAGTGTCTCGGTGATCAAGGTGGCGTCTGGGTCCACGCTGATGTGCACGTCGATGGCGGAGTCGCCGGGCAGTTGCAGGTCGAACCAGGGGCTGTCTTTGCCGTAGCGCAGGCTGCGGGCCTGGCGCTGTTGCAGGGCTTCGACGGCCTGGCCGACGATGGCGTCTTCGATGCAGCCGCTGGCGATCATGCCGTGGCGGCTGCCGTCCTCGCGCACCAGTAGCTGGGTGCCTACGGGGCGGGGCGATGAACCCTCTACGTGAGTGAGGGTGGCGATGGCGCAGCGCTGGCCGCTGTGTAGGCTGTCGAGCGCCGCCTGCAGCAGTGCAGTGGGGTGGAGGCTCATGGCTGTGCCATCTGTGGTTATTTTGGGGTGGAGTGCTTGCTGAAGCATGCGGTATGTCGTGCTCGGCTTGCAAGTGCTGAGGCGCGGCGTTGCTTTGCCTTTTTTGCTTTATTCGGGGCGAAAAAAAACCAGCCCGTGTGGCTGGTTTTTTTTCAGTGCTTAAGCCAAGCTTTACTTGTTGGCTTTACGCTCTTTGGTCTCTGCGATGACCGCTTCTGCCACGTTGGACGGGCAAGGGGCGTAGTGGTCAAATTCCATGGAGAACTGGCCGCGGCCAGAGGTCATGGTGCGCAGATCGCCGATGTAGCCGAACATCTCGGACAGTGGGCAAGTGGCTTTGACGCGAACGCCAGTGGCGCCTGAGTCTTGGCCGCTGATCATGCCGCGACGACGGTTCAAGTCACCGATGACGTCACCGACGTGATCGTCTGGCGTGAACACGTCGACTTTCATGATGGGCTCGATCAGCTGTGGGCCAGCCTTTGGCAACGATGTGCGGTAGGCCGCGCGGGCTGCGATCTCGTAGGCGATGGCCGAGGAGTCAACTGCGTGGAATCCACCGTCGAGCAGGGTCACTTTGACGTCCAAGCACGGGAAGCCTGCCAGCACACCTTCAACCATGCTGGTGCGGAAGCCTTTCTCGATCGCAGGCCAAAATTCGCGGGGCACGTTGCCGCCGGTCACTTTGGATTCGAAGACAAAACCTTCGCCTTTTTCGGCTGGGTCGATTCTGTAGTCGATTTTTGCGAACTGACCTGAACCACCGGTCTGCTTCTTGTGGGTGTAGCTGTCTTCGACCGTCTTGGTGATAGTCTCGCGGTAAGCCACCTGAGGCTTGCCGACTTCAACGTCAACACCGTGGGTGCGACGCAGGATGTCAACTTTGATGTCGAGGTGCAGCTCACCCATGCCTTTGATGATGGTCTCACCGGAGTCTTCATCGGTTTCGACGCGGAAAGACGGATCTTCTTGCACCATCTTGCCGATAGCGATGCCCATCTTCTCGGCACCGGCCTTGTCTTTAGGCGCGATGGCGATAGAGATGACCGGATCGGGGAAGACCATGGGCTCAAGAGTGGCTGGGTTTTTAATGTCCGCCAAAGTGTGGCCCGTCTGTACGTTCTTCAGGCCAACGAAAGCGACGATGTCGCCCGCCTGGCAGCTGTCGATCTCTTCACGGGTGTCCGCGTGCATCTCTACCATGCGGCCGATACGCTCGGTTTTTCCGGTAAAGGTGTTGAGGACGCTGTCGCCTTTCTTCAGTTTGCCCGAGTAGATGCGGGTAAACGTCAGCGCGCCGTAGCGGTCGTCCATGATTTTGAACGCAAGCGCACGGAAAGGGCCGTCGGGATCCACGATGGCGAAATTGCCGGTCGGCTCACCTTCGAGGTCAACCTCGGGCTGTGGGTTCACTTCGAGCGGGTTGGGCAGGTAGTCAACGACGCCGTTGAGTACCAGCTGCACGCCTTTGTTCTTGAACGCAGAGCCACAGAAAGTGGGGAAGAAGACCAGCTCGCGGGTACCCTTGCGGATGCAGGCTTTGATCTGTTCTTCTGTCGGCTCTTCGCCGTCCAGGTATTTCTCGAGCAGCTCGTCGTCCATCTCGAGAGCAGTCTCGATCATGGCTTCGCGGTACTCTTCGACCTTGTCGACCATGTCGGCAGGCACGTCGGAGATCTCGTACTGGAGCGGGTCGCCTGAGCTGTCCCATACCCACGCCTTGCGGGTCAGAACGTCAACCATGCCGACAAAATCGTCTTCGATGCCGATGGGCAGGGTCATGACGAGGGGCTTGGCGGCCAGTACGTCCTCAACCTGCTTGATGACGCGGTAGAAGTCGGCGCCCATGCGGTCGAGCTTGTTGACGAAGATGATGCGCGCGACTTTGGATTCGTTCGCGTAGCGCCAGTTGGTCTCTGACTGGGGCTCAACGCCGCCAGAGCCACAGAAAACACCCACACCACCGTCCAGCACTTTCAGTGAACGGTACACTTCGATGGTGAAGTCAACGTGTCCGGGGGTGTCGATGATGTTCAGGCGGTGATCGTCCCAGAACGCGGTGGTAGCAGCGGACTGGATGGTGATGCCGCGCTCTTGTTCTTGTTCCATGAAATCGGTCGTTGCTGCACCGTCGTGCACCTCACCGATCTTGTGGATCTTGCCGGTCAGTTTCAGGATGCGCTCAGTGGTGGTGGTCTTACCCGCGTCCACGTGCGCGAAGATGCCGATGTTGCGATAGCGTGTTAAGTCAGTCATAGGAACTAGTCGATTAGATTATTAATGGATATCGTTAAAAGTGTGACGATCAAGGTCGCAACCTGAGTCGCGAAGGACAGAGTCCCTTCGTCGTGAGCGGCTGGGGCAAGCCCCTCACCGTCTCTCATAGCAGGCGCCAAGCGCAGCCTAAATCTCCCGGTCCTTGGTGGTTCGCCTTGATTTTAGGCAGGGCACAGGGAATCGCCCATTATAAACACTTTTTTTGCCGGTGCTTGTTTTTTCGCGGATCAACGGATTGTGGTGGTGGTGTTGGTCCAAATTGGTGCTGAATTTGCTCTGATAAAGACAGATAAGGACATCTGTGAGTAGACGATAATGATATCGGAGCTGATCAGCGCTCTGCTGGTGGAAATGCTGCGTTTTGACCTCAGTGGTCAATTTATGTGGCTGATATTGATAGCTTTTATGGTTTTTTGCACGCGATTGGCGCTGCGAGGAGCCGGGGATATGTGGGTGCAATCCGCCCCCTCAACGCTGCTGTCGATGGGGGTGCTGGGCACTTTTGCTGGCGTGGTGTCGGGTTTGAGCGGTTTTAACGTCGATCAAATCGATGACAGCATTGGCAGTGTTTTGGCGGGGTTGAGCACGGCGTTCTACACCAGCTTGTTTGCCATGGCGCTGTCGCTAGTATTTAAGGTCATCCAGATTTACGGATTGCAGCGCTTGCGTTCGGCGGACGACAGCGATGCCGCGGAGGACATCGGCGAGAAGCTGCTGATGGAGACGCGGCAAAGCGTCAAGCAGCTGCGCCAGCTCAACCAGAGCAGCCGCGAGCACAGCGAATACCTGATACACATCACCAATGCCGTTGCCGACAGCAGCGACAGCAACAGCCTGTTGGGTCATATGGCGCTGCAGCGCCAGAGTTTTGAGCAGGGGTTGGTGTCCCTGGTGTCGGAGGTCTCGCAGCTGCGGGAAAAGGGTGACGCATCGCTCGATGCCTTGATGTTGTTGCACCAACAGCAGCAGCAACGCCTGGATGCGGCGCAAATCAATGAGCGTGATTTGCGTAATCGTTTGGACGGTTTACAGCAGGTGTTGATGACGATGCCCAATCGCCGTGATTTCCGTGCCTTGGGGGCAGTGATGGCCGCGCGCGTGGGGCCGGCAGAGGGCACGGCTCCGGCGCGTCGAGCGGTGGAGCGACCATGTCCTTAAGCACAGTGCTGGGCGCTGGCCGCGGCCGCGTTGAGGAGGACGGCTGGTTGCCGATAGCCGATTTGATGGCCGGACTGATGATGGTGTTTGTCTTGGTCACGGTGCTGGTGCTGCGCAATCAGGGTGCGGGCGATGAACCGAGTGAGGCCGGGCGGGCCGCCAGTGCGTATTTTACTGAGCGCGATGCGGTTGCGGATTCGCTGCAGCAGGCACTGGGCGAGCAGTTGGCAAGCTGGGGTGCGCAGCTCGACGGGGCCACGCTGAGCATCGATTTTGGCGCGCCGGAGCTGAATTTTTCGGCGGGTGGCACGCAGCTGAGTGATCATTACCGCGCCGTGCTCAAAGATTTTTTCCCCCGTTATTTGGCCGCACTGGCGCCGCACGAGGGGCTGATCGATGAAGTGCGCATCGAAGGTCACGCCAGCAGCCGCTGGGCTGAGGGCTCGGGGGCGGCGGACGCCTGGTTTGAGAACATGGCGCTGTCGCAGGGGCGTACCCGCGCCGTGTTGCGCTATCTCTTCGCATTACCGGGTGTCGCGCCCTATCAAGATTGGGTCAGGCAGCGTGTCGTGGCGGTGGGTATGTCCTCCGCGCGCGTGGTGCGCAACCCGGATGGCAGCGAGAATCAGGCGCGCTCGAGGCGGGTCACCTTCAGATTGATCACCAACGCGGACGAGCACTTGGCGCGCATCAAAGCGCGGGAGTCGTAGCGGCTGCCGTGCTGACAGGGCAAAGTCGTTTGGGAT
>JAWSVD010000120.1:9207-58172 GCA_033852095.1 Granulosicoccaceae bacterium
CCTCTCGTTGATCAGGTTTTATTCCATGGCAGAAATAAGCGACGCACTGCTCGATGCACTGATGGCGATGCCAGCAGTGAATGCCCTGTGGCTGCGGCCCTGCAATCGCCGCGGCAGTCATTTTAGCCGTGCCAGTGCGGATTTATTGGTCGATGCGCCCAGTGCAACCGAGTTGCAGTGGCAACAGGTGATTGCCTGTGTCGCAGCGCATGAGAGGTGGCACCTGATCACGGTGGTGCGCTGTACTGAATTGCCTGCACAGAACGCGACGCAAGTGCGCCCCTGACAGCTGGCCACCTGCGGTCAGTGCGCCCCGAGTGACAGCTGTCGGCGGATCGCGGGGCTGTTTACTCGCGCAGCCTGAGCTTGAGTTCGCCCTCTCGGATTTCGATGTGTTCAATGCCGTCGGAGAAATTCTTCCAAAAACCTGCATCCCCAAATTCGTTGACCAGATCGACGTTTTTGAGGCCGCCAAGCCAGGCATTGGGCACGGGCACGCCCCACACACTCACACCTTTGAGCACCACGGAGGGTTTGCCGTCCACCAGGCTGATGGCGACGCCGGTGCTGGCGCGCAGCGTTTTGCCGCCAAAGAAAGGCAGGTCTGGGTCCAGCGGCATCAACAGCTTGGCGCTCATCAAATTATCCGAAAAATCCAGCACCAGGCGTTCGCCCATTTCGCTGTTTTTGTCCAGCAGCGCGTTCACTTCGCGTTCGTTGAGCGAGATCTCTCTTTTATTGGGATCTTCGGTGTAGGGCTCGGGGTCCATGTTCTGCTCATCGCTCAAACCAACACTCAGGTCATTGAGGCCCACCAGCGCCAGCTTCTGCCGCAGCTCGACCTTCTCATCCCCGGCCAATTCAACCGGCGTGAAGGATTTGGCAAACAGTTGGCTGTTGAACAGCCACACGGTGCCAGCAACGGTGATTACCACGGTGATGAGCACGATGCCAAAGACGCTGAGGCAGCCTTTATTTGAGGTGCTTTGCTCGGTCAATGTCATTCTCACTCGGCTGCTGTAGATGCGGGCAGTATAAACCGCGGGGGCGGTGATTGCCGGTTGCCATCAGGCAAGCAGTCGTGGACTGGGTCTTCAGTGCATCACCCGCGCGGTGAGGAGTGGCGGGGCGCCGCTGCAAGTGACCACCGTTGAGGAGAGGGCGTCGGCCTCACAGTTTTTGGCGTGCAGGTCCAGCTATGTGGCTTTCGCCGAAGCGGCGGCTCAGCAGCAGTGAGCCGCGCTGTTTGCGGTGAAGGGCTTCAGTCTTCTGCTGGCTCGTCGCTGCATTCCGAGTTTTCGGTGTTTTCTGCATTTTCGGCGCTGGCGCGTTTGGCCGGCAGGGCGTATTTGCTCATTTTCCGGTAGACAGTGTTGCGGCTGAGCCCCAGTGATTTTGCCACGTCCGAAACAGACCAGTTGTAGGTGGAGAGCGCAGTGAGCAGAGTGCTGCGTTCAGCCTCCTCGAGCGGCGAGAGGCCCTTACTGCTCAAGTCCAGACCTGCGGGAGCTCCCGTGGGCGTGCTTTGCTGAGCGGGTCTGCTGTTCTGCTGCGCCAGTGCCTGCACATAGTGGCGGGTTTCGGGTTTGTTGTCGTCGGCAAGCAGCTCGGCTTTGGTCAGCACCGAGAGGAACTCGCGGATGTTTCCCGGCCAAGGGGATTGCGCGAGTGCCGCTAAGCTTTGCTTGCTCAGGGGGTGTTGGGTGCTTTTATGAGTCTTGCAAATTTGAGCGATAAACGCGCTCAGATCATTCCTGTGTTCCAGGCGGGGGATGTTGATCTGTACGCCATTGATGCGGTAATACAAGTCAGCGCGGAATTTCCCCTCGTCGATGCTTTTCTCTAGATCTCGCTGGGTTGCGCTGATGATTTGCAAGTCGGTCACAGTGGAGCCAGTCGATTGCTCGCTGTCTCCGGTGTGTTGTTCGAGAATATGCAAAAAAGCGGGCTGCACATCGAGCGGCATGTCGCCGATTTCGTCCAGAAACATGGTGCCGCCTTTGGCTTTCAGCAGCACGCCATTATTTCCGAAGAGCTGTGATTCCACCGTTGAGGCTCGCAGCGAGGCGCAGTTCACTCTGACAAAGGGCCGGTTGTTGCTGGAGTGCAGATCGTGCAGAGACTGCGCAAGCGCGCTTTTCCCCGTGCCTGTTTCGCCGCAAATAAGCAGCGGAGAGGCGTGCTTGCTGATCATTTTCGAGGCGATTTCGATGGAGGATTTCAGCTCTGGTTCGCCGTGTTCGAAGCTCTCTATGGGGTAGCTTGCGACGTTGTTTGAGCAGAGTGATTGAAATTCTATTTCGTGATCAAAACGATCTCGACCAGAGCCGCCTATGTGTCTTTGTAAATACAGGGCTGGATCAATATTGTTCTGCATGGGGGCGTGGCTGTTGGCATAAAATCGGCGGCCGCTGCGCGCGCAGCGAAGCTGTGTCACTGCGTGCTCGTGGCGGTGTGCTAGGTGCAGCATTTGCGGGACGGACATGTCGAAGAAATCATCGATGGTTGCCGTACTGACACCGTGTATCCAATCCTGATCGAACTGAAATTGGGCGGTGCCGTTCATGGCTTTGACGTTGCCCTCTTCGTCGAAGGCGATCACGCCCTCACCCAGTGCGCCTACAAACTCCACTCTGCTGTGGAAACGGATGAGGTAGTGCGAGGCACAACTTGAAAGGAACACCCGATTTTCTATCATCTGCGCTGACATTTTCACCAGCGCAACGGAGTACTGCTGTGCCAGCGGGGAATCAGAGGAGGCGTTGAGTGCGCCCAGCAGCTCGCCTTTGTAGTCAAATATAGGAGCGGCAGCGCAGGTTAAATTGCAGAAATGGGAGTAAAAATGGTCGTGGTGGTGGATTAGCACCGGTGTTTTTTCCGCGAGGCAAGTGCCCATGCCGTTGGTGCCACGGGAGCGTTCGTTCCAGAGAAAGCCCTCGTGGAATCCCTCGGGTCGAGTCTTCTCCAAAAACCGGCTGTCGCCCACCACGTTCATGGTGACGCCGGCGTTGTCGGTCAGCAGTATCGCCGAGCCCGAGCCCGATATCTGTTGGTAAAGATTGGATACTTCGGTTGCGGCGATGCTGAGGAATTCTGCGTTGTTGGCGCGTCTTCGTTCGAGTTCCGCGCGGCTTACTTCCTGTGGCTCGTGCTGTTTGTCAGGGTTCAGTTCGTACTCATTGAGGCAGCGATCCCATGACCTCGCGACGTGATGTGCAAGCGGTCTCGGACTGCTGAAATGCTGGCGACTGTTGATTGCCTTTAGCATGTCGCGTTTGCGAGACCCTAGACTGTCAACTGATGGGGAAATTTGCATAGTGAGCCTACGTAGCTTTATAGGCGCCCAACAGTCTGCTCAATAAATACGGTGGGGATTGCTGACAGGTACGCGGGACAAAGAAGCATGTTCAGCTTGCTCAGTTGCAAAATGCCGCGTTATTCGCCTGTCAAAACCCTCCCTGTAATCTACTTGAGCGGAGCTGTACAAGCGCCACCTCAATGGATTTGGCTGTGCCTAATTTCTGTAACTCTGCTCTCTATAAATCAGAGATAAAAATAAACCAGTGCTGGCCACAGCGAAACCCGTGACGCGCACACAAAAATCTTGAGGGGAGGTCCATGCAAATGGTGGCTCCCTGTGGAATATGGCAGTTCCGGCTAGCGCGGTGATGGTGTGTCACGCGTCCAGCTTAGATGCGAAAATTGCGCTTTTCACATCGCTGTTTTGTATCAAGTCTCTAACGGACTTGTTGGGTGCTTATCTAACATACTAGACTACTGGAAATGGAGTGTGCTGACAAACCAACCGGTCTTCACACTTGCAATGCCGCAAAAGAGATTGTTCACTGGTCTCAGCTGCATTGCAACGGCTAAACACGTTAATCGGAGTACAGGGCTTGTGATATGAAGCGGATTAAATATTGTTTTTTTAGTTTGATGATCTTTGGTTCCCAGGCACTGGTGGCGGAAGATGTGTTGTTGCTTGAGGGCACGATTGCTGCGGGTGGTGAGTCAGCCCTGTTGTTCCAGTTGCATGGGGAGAGCAGGGAGCAGGTTGTGGGTGGCGATATGTCAGTGGGTGATGAGCACTTTAATATTCAAAAAGTCTCTATTCATCAATTGCTTGGTGCTGTAAGTGAAGCGGAAGGTGAGACTAAATACGCCGTTTTTTCCTCTTCCTACAGTGAGCAGACTGCGGTGGGCGTGCCCTGGGTCGCTGCTAAAAAAAGCCATGACTGTGAGCAGGATTACAACTCGTTTGTGGCGATCTATTCCGTGAATGGAAAGCCTGATGGCGCATCGATTGAAGCGGGCCCCTACGCCGAACTCATGGAGTCCTTGTCGGCTTCTCAGGATTCTGTTGTGTATTGTTTCTTGGCAATGCCGCCGTCCTAGGTCGTGTCATGCATGGTGTGATTTGTGTCATAAGTGGGGCGTGGCGGCATCGGGTCCAAGTGAAATGCCCTGATTGGCGTCATTAGAGTAAATCGAGTAGGTTCAGTGGCAGAGGTGGCATGGCTTAGCACCCGTTGATTGTCCGTTGATCGCCGTCTCGATCGTGCATTCGATCGCTGCTCGGCTCAATCGTATTACATTGTTCGGAGGTGGATTGTGAAGTTCAGACATAACGCAGTTGTGGTGTTGTTGGCCTTGCTGCCGGCGCTGTCGTGGGGCAATGATTACCCCACTCAGGCTCGGGTGGAGTTTGTCTTTGGGTGCATGAATAACTTGGGCGCGCAAAATTACGACAACATGTACGCCTGCGTTTGTACTTTGGATAAGTTGGCATCAGAAGTTGAATACGACAAATTCGTGGAGCTGTCCTCACTGAGTACGCTGGTGTTCACGCCGGGCGAGAAGGGCGGGGCGTTCAGAGAGATTCCCGACGCTCGGAAGAACCTGTCGTCATTCGCCAAGCGGCAGAAGGCCCTGCTTGCCAGTTGCCGCGTCGCAGCAGCACCCAAGTCAGAGTGATGCTTTCAGGCCTCGCTCCGGGGCGCTTGTGGTCGGCGTTGGCACTGTCTTGTTCGCTGTTGCTGGCTGTGCCGGGCAGTGTACATTCCGCCTCTGTGGGCGATGATCTGTACAGCGAGTGGGGTGGGGCAAATACGCCCGAAGCAGGTGAGATCCTCTGGCAGCAGCTGGCCAGGCGCTGGTTTGATGCGCGGGAGATTGAAGATGATCCCGAGCATAAGGTCATCCGCATTGAGGCGCCCGAGCGCGCCGAAAATGACGCGATGGTGCCGATTCGAGTGAGTACCGCGAGCACGGGCCCGCTGGATGTGCGGGTGCGGCGGATTTATCTTACGGTAGACATCAACCCTGACCCTCTGGCGGCGCGATTCACCCTGTCCGATACGCGGCCTCTGGAAAGCATCGAGACGCGCGTGCGGGTGAACGGCTATACCTTTGTGCGCGCTGTTGCGGAGCTGGAGGACGGGCGCCTGTTCATGGACAAGCAGTGGGTTAAGTCGCGGGGAGCCGGATGCTCCGCACCGCCGGGCACGGATCAAGAAAGCGCGAAATCAAACATGGGCAATATGCGGTTTCGCATGCTGGGTGATCACAGCGGCGATGAGCCCACCAAGCTGCAATTGATGATCTCGCACCCGAACAGTACCGGCATGCAGCGTGACCAGCTGTCGACCCGCATTATCCCGCAGCACTACGTGGACAGCATTGAAGTCAGCTACGACGACGAGCTGTTGTTGCAGGCCGATACCAGCTTTACCTTGAGTGAGAACCCCAGCTTCCGCTTTAATTTTTCCCCCGAAGACAAGGGAACGGTCAAGGCTGTGATAACGGACACGCGCGGGCAGCGCTTTGTGCACGAGCATCAATTGGGCGCGGATTCTTGAATCGCCGGATGGCGCTGCGCCTGGGGGTCGGGGCGGGGTGTTTTGCTGCGGCTAAAGGTGTTTTGGCAGCGCAACAAAGCATTGATTCAGCAGCGCTCGAGGCGCTGGACGCAGGCGCAGGGCGTTACACGGTCAGCACAGCTGAGAAGCACGTCGACGACGTGATAGCGGATGTTGAGTTCTCGATCGTGGAATACAACTACCGCTTGACTGGCGTGAACAACGTTGGCTACGCGATCGCGGGCCGAGATAAAACCGCAGAAAAACGCGTGGCACGGATTTTTCATTTTTGCAGCGTTGAAGTGGCCAAACAGTTGCTGGCTGCGGGCGATGAGTATTTGTTGCACATGCCCTGTCGGCTTGTGGTGTGGCAAGAGCAGGAGCGGATTTGGGTTGCTGCGCGGTTGCTGCCAACGCTGGGTAATGCTCCAGATGCACTAGTGCAAAAGATCAACACCATGATGCATGAAATAGCAGACTTCGCAGTGTCTGATTAGTGCGGCCTACGCCCCGCTCCTAAAGACCGTTCTTCTCCTGTACTGATCAAGTCATTGTCTTCAAACTTCTGCAGCGCAAAATCCCTTCTGGCTGCGCACCGTTAGGTGCTGCATTGAACTGAATTCTGCGGGGTTATTCCTGGCTTGCAGGAAGAGGTTCGGCTCGGCGTTTGTAGCTGCAGCCGAACCACCTTCAGAAGCGCTTTTTTTCAGCGTTGAGGTTCGAGTTTGCCCGCTGTGACAAAGCGATTTTCTTTGCTATCAAACACCTCTGCGATCAATTCCCCTTCGTTGCCCAGTGCCTCTGGGGGCGGGGTCTTGATGTAGAATCTGAAGCTCGGGTTTTCGCTGATGGAGATGCCCACATCGGCGCTGAAAATGATCTCGCCGTCGAGGGTGACGCGGACTTTGCGCACAAAGTGTGAGGGGTAGACCAGTTGGGTCTCTTGGTTGCGCTGCATGCCGGTGATGTTGGGGTGGCTTATGCGCAGCTGCGTGCTGAGCAGGCTTGAATCGTCCTCGTCTGCTGCTTTGGTCAGCAGTCGCATTTTACCGAGTCTCGCCATGGCCTGCTCTAGGTCGCCGCTGCTGGGGGCGGAGCATCCGCCGCTCGCTTTTACATAACGCGACACCATGTGCAGCTCGCCGTTGTTGGTGCGAGCGATTGCGCGCACGTGGGAGTACTGATCGATGCGCAGTCTGAGCTCTAGATCGGCCCTGCCGCTGCGCGGGCTGAACGTGAAGACGCCTGCTCTGGGGTCTGGGTTGCGATCGATGATGACGGTAATCTCTTCAATGTAGTGCTGCTCCGTCTGCGGGAATGCAGCGCGAATTCGGATCGGGACAAGCGCCGGATCCTCCGCTCTGACCGGGGCGTCGAGCGTTATGACGCCGCTGTTCTCAGTGATGGGGCTCTGCGCAAAATAGTGTTGTTTTAGCGTCTGCTCCCAGATGCCCGGCGTTGAGGCTTGTTGTGTCGCAGCAATTGCAACGGAGCTAATGGCCGCGAGCGCGAGCGTCATGAGCAGTAAAACAGCGTGTGTAGCGGTGCTCTTGTGCATGTGCATAACCTTGTTGTGGAGTGTTCTGTGAATCGAACGGTGTTATTCCCATTCCAGTTCTTGCCAGGCGCGCGTGACATTTCTGGGGTGGTATTGGGGGTAGAGTTGCCAGTGCTCGCTGCTGCTCTCAACAGCCTGTTGCTGGGATTCGAATAAAGAGTCGCCGTCGTCAATTCTCTGTTTGACGTCCTGTTTCAGCTGCTGCAAATACTCCATTTGTAAACGCAGCGATGCGCTCGGCCATTCATCGCTTGTCTGGCCGTGCCCGGGGATAACGAGCTGAACCCCCGCTGTGGGCAGTGTCTGGAGCACGTCTATCCAGCCCAGCAGCGACCCAGCGAGCACGGGTGTGTGCTGCTCAAATAACAAATCCGATAGCCAGAGGCTGCCCGACTGTGTGTCGAACACCGTCAGATCGGAAGAACTGTGCGCTGTCTTGGTGGTGTGAAGCAGCAATTCACGTCCGCCGAGCTGCAGATGCATTGAGTGAAGTACAGGTGTGTTCGGCATCAGCCACGCGCCTGCGGCTGCCGCCTCGCCGTGCTGTACCGACAGGCGACCTAGCCAGGTTTGCCTTGCCATTGCAGTGTCTTGTGCAAAAGACTGATGCGCCACTATCTGCAGATCTGGGATGTCGGCAAATGCGCTGTTGCCCAGAAAGTGATCCGGGTGGCCGTGAGTGTTGATCACATAACAAATCGGGCGATCTGAAATCGCCTCAATGGCTGTTCTCAAGGCTTTGCCCTCAGCCGGGCTGCCGCCGGTGTCGATCACGGCAATACACTTTCCGCCCACCACAAAGCCTGTGTTGGCAATGTTCTGCCCTTCGAAAACGACGCCCAAGCTGCCGACTCGTTGGTACAGGCCGGCTGACAATTTGTTGATGACAAGCCTGGGTGTCGCGCCTGATGCATTTGGGCTAAGCAGCAGAAGCAGTGCAATAGAAAGTGGGATAAGTGTACGTTTTCTGATGCTTTTCATCCTGATTTTCCTGTACCCAGTGGGTGGCTGCAGCGCTATGTCCCTTGGCGCATTGCCGCATTTGTCTGCTTATCCTGCGTCTTAATGCAAACTAGGTACAAGTAAAATTAGCGAGTATTGCCTTTGTCACCCAGTTGGGACACTTTGTTGTGCCGGTGGGGCAGGGCGGGCTTGCGAAATTCACCTTTTTTTTGTACATGAATTTTTGGTGAACATTATGTCGCTGGTCGATCGTTGTGCAAGGTGATTCGGCGGTAGTTCTCTAAGCGCATGATATGTATGAAAATGTCTGAGCTGTAAGTTTTGTACCTGCGGCCTCAAAGCTCCTCGAGTCGTCACTTTAGTGCCTATTCGTGCATCCTCATCTCTGAATGTGGAATTATTTCACCTCTCGAAGGTGTTATGTTTTGTCCACGAGTTTTAGTTCGTAAGTCAGCAGCGTAAAAAGTTAGAACAATAATAATTCGGTCTTGCTGAGGACCAAATCCATGCCAAGAGTTGGGAGAAATGATATGAGATCTAGAGTTCTATGGCCTCTTGTGGGAGCGGCATTGTTACCGACCTCGCTGTTCGCGAACCAAAGTGTCACGGATGCGATTGCAAACCCTGACAACTTCGCCATTTGGGGCGGAAATTATGCCGGCCAGCGCTACAGTGAGCTGGACGAGATAACCAAGGAAAACGCCGGAGATTTACAAGTCGCGTACACCTTTTCAACGGGTGTGTTGCGCGGCCACGAAGGCGGTCCTCTTGTCGTCGACGGGACACTTTATGTGCACACAGCATTCCCTAATAAAGTGTTCTCCATGGATTTGGACGAGAAGACGCTCAACTGGAGCTACGAGCCGATCCAGGACGGTGATGAAACTATCCCCGTGATGTGCTGCGACACCGTGAATCGCGGTCTTGCATACGCTGATGGCAAGATATTTTTGCAACAGGCAGACACCACTTTGGTGGCCCTGGACGCAAAGACGGGTGAGAAAATTTGGTCGATCAAGAACGGTGACCCCAAGCTCGGGCAGACCAATACCAATGCACCCATTGTCATCAACGACAAGGTGTTCACGGGTATCTCTGGCGGTGAGTTCGGTGTGCGCGGTTGGCTCGCTGCCTACAATATTTCAGACGGCAGTTTGGCTTGGCAGGCTTACAGCATGGGACCTGACGAGGATATGCTCGTCGACCCAGAAACAACGACTCACATGCTTGAGCCCATCGGTGAAAACAGCAGCCTGAACACTTGGAAAGGCGATCAGTGGAAAATCGGTGGCGGCACCACGTGGGGATGGTATTCCTACGACGAAGAGCTCAACTTGGTGTACTACGGTACCGGTAACCCCTCTACCTGGAACCCAGTGGTGCGACCTGGCGATAACCGCTGGTCAATGACCATCATGGCGCGGGACGCGGACACGGGCATGGCCAAGTGGTTCTATCAAATGACCCCGCACGATGAGTGGGATTTTGACGGCATCAATGAAATGATCCTGACCGATCAAGATTTTGGTGGCGAGCCCCGCAAATTGCTCACGCACTTTGACCGCAACGGTTTTGGCTACACGCTCGACCGTGTCACTGGTGAGCTGCTGGTCGCTGAGAAGTATGATCCGGCAGTGAACTGGGCAACGCATGTCGACATGGAGACAGGTCGACCACAAGTTGTCGCTGCCTACAGTACTGATCAGAACGGCGAGGACGAAAATACCACTAATGTATGTCCTGCAGCTCTGGGGTCAAAGGATCAGCAGCCTGCTGCATATTCTCCTCGCACCAACATGTTCTATGTGCCTACAAACCATGTCTGCATGGATTACGAGCCCTTTGAAGTTGAATATGTCGCGGGTCAGCCCTATGTCGGTGCAACGCTCAGCATGTTCCCCGCAGGTCGTGTGACCGGTGACGGTACCACCAACTTGGGTAACTTCATCGCATGGGACAACGAAAAGGGTGAGATTCTCTGGTCTATCCCCGAGCGCTTCTCTGTCTGGAGTGGTGCTCTGGCAACAGCGGGCGATGTGGTCTTCTACGGTACACTGGAAGGCTATCTTAAAGCGATCGACGCCAACACGGGTGAAGAACTCTACAAGTTCAAAACGCCTTCTGGAATCATCGGCAACGTCAACACATGGCGCCACGGTGGCAAGCAGTACATTGGTGTGCTGAGTGGTGTTGGTGGTTGGGCTGGCATCGGTATGGCCGCTGGTCTTGAGAATGACACTGACGGTTTGGGTGCAGTTGGCGCATACCGCAGTCTCAGCGACTACACCCAGTTGGGTGGCGTTATGACCGTGTTCTCTCTGCCGGACTAAGATCCGGAAGATTGAAACTTTAGACTGAAGTATTCGCAGGCCCGTCCCTAGATATTGGGGATGGGCTTTGCGTTGATAGTTACTTTGTTTTATAGAATGTTGGAGAACAAGTTTGAAAAAGATTATTGCCGCAATCGTGTTTGTGCTCGGCAGTGGGTATGCACAAGCCGCTGACCATGTCATTAAGGCAGTTGGCGTTAAATTCGATCCCATGTTTTTAGTGGTTGAGCCAGGGGATACTGTCACTTGGACAAATATGCCGGCTCACCTGGTGGAGACCATCGATGAGATGGTGCCCGAGGGGCAGGAGAAAATTCTCAGTAAAATGGGTGAGACGGTCTCAACTACTTTTACCGTAGAAGGCGTGGTGACCTATAAATGCACGCCTCACTGGGGCGCGAGAATGGGGGGCATGATTCTCGTGGGAGAGCCTGATGATCTAGCTGGGACCTTGGATGCCTATATGGAAACATCCAAAACTGTAGGCGCACTGAAACCCGCAAAAGGCTTGATCAAGAAATTCAAGAAAATGCTGGTTGCCGAAGGAAAGTTATAAGGGAATTAGCTCAGGCGTTGAGAGCACGGTGTTTAGCTCGGGTACATGATATTTACTTTGTTATCGGTACTATCGAGGTATCTACGTAATTCGGCGCAGATTTTTGCTTTAGCTTGCAGGAGAATAGACAATGAAAAAAACAACCAAATTACTGGGGCTGCTTGCGTTGGCGGCGAGTTTTAGCACGCCCGCGGCATTGGCGGCGGCGTCTGATGAGACCTTTCGTGTGTGCGCTGATGGGCACTATCTGCCCATGTCGAATAAATCGAAGCAGGGTTTTGAAAACGAAATTGCAGAGCTCCTAGCCGGTGCGATGGATAAATCGGTTGAGTATTACTGGTTCCCGCAGCGCATGGGCTTTATTCGCAATACACTGCGCAAACAACAGCCGGACGGCAGTTATTTGTGTGATGTGGTGATGGGCGTGCCGTACCGCTACGAGCTCACGATCACGACGAAGCCTCTTTATACCTCCAGTTATGCGCTTGTTTTTTTTCCTGAAAATGGCTTGGATTCCGTAAATTCGACAGCCGATGTCCCGAATTTGGACGCCACTGTGCTGTCCTCTTTGAAAGTGGGTGTGCACGAGCGAAACCCCGGTGCCCGCTGGCTCGCAGACATGAACCTGTTGGACAACCTGAGCCCCTATGTCGCTCAGCTGGGTGATCCAGATGTGGGGCCAAACGAATTAGAAGAGCGGGATTTGTTCGCCGGAAAAATACAGATGTCCGTGGTTTGGGGTCCTGTCGCCGGGCGCATGGCGCGCCGTGCCGAGGCGCTGGGTCGCGAGCTGCGTGTGGTGCCATTTGAATCATCAAAGCGCCGGCGCATGGCCTTTTCCATCGCGCTGGGTGTGCGGCACCCCGACAAAGAGCTGCGTGATCAGCTCGACGTGTTGCTGGTCGAAAAGCGTGAGGAAATAGATGCTATTTTGCAGAAATACAAAATCCCCTTAGTGGCAGCGAGTGACGCATGAGGGCGCGTTCTAATCTACGCAGTTGGTTTTTTGTTGGGCTCACGGCGTTGGGGCTTTTCGCCTCAGTGGCGCAGGCCCACGGCCCGACTCGGCAGAAGATCGTCGTGCAGCGAAGCATCGATGCGAGCCCCGCTGCGTGTTGGCAGGTGGTGGGGGATTTTGCGGCGCTGCACACGTGGCTGCCGCCGGTTGAGCAGAGCGAAATTGTCTCGGGTGAAGCAGATTCCCCAGGGGCGGTGCGGCGGCTGGTGGTGGGCGGGAAGATTCTAGAAGAGACGTTGAAATCTCGCTCCGATGAGAAACATAAACTAAAATACAAAATGAGTAAGAGTGACGTCGAGGTTCTGCCGGTTAATAACTACAGTGCCGTGTTGCAGGTAAAGCCTGAAGGTGAAGGCTGCTTGGTGGTGTGGAAAGGCGCGTTTTACAGAGGTTATCCCAACAACGATCCGCCAGAGAATCTGAATGAAGCTGCTGCAATTGCCGCTGTGACAGGTCTTTATAATGTGGGCTTGGATTCCCTGAAGAAATTGTTGGAAGCAAAAAAATAGTCGCTGTCTCGTCATTGATCAACAGGGTTTCTTCGCTGGGCGCTGCGTGGTTGCTGTTGTGCGCCTCGCTTGCGGTGGCATCTCCGCCCCAAGATGTGCTGGTGCTGACAAATCAGCGCGCCGGGACGGTTTCTGTGTTGGATGCCGTCAGCGGTAGCGCATTGGCGACAATCGCTGTGCGGGGCGATCCCCTGGGGGTCGCGGTCGGCAGTGATCACGCGTGGGTCACGGCGCCAGTCAGCAATGAGATAGTGCGTATTTCCCTGCGCGGCTTCGAGGCGGAGGTGTTTGCTCTGCCTGGCGGGCCGACGGTTGTGGTGGCGGATGAAGTGTCTAACCGGCTCTATGTCTCCCTGTGGTACGCGGGGGAAGTGGTGGAGTTGGACATGCGGCGCATGGTTGAGCTTCGCCGAGTCGCCTTGGGTATGGCGCCGGCAGGATTGGTAATAGACAGAGAAAATGGGCGACTTTATGTGGCCGAGAGAGATGCCAACCAACTGGTCGCGATAGACCTCGGCAGTTTTAAGTCGGCAGGGGCGGTGGGCGTGGGCCAGCATCCCTTTGGCTTGGCCTTGGACCGCGCGCGCCATTTGTTATTTTCAGCGAATGTTCTTTCGCAATCAGTCAGTGTGGTCAATACCAAGTCGTGGCAGCATCTCGCTGATATCGATGTCGGTGAGTCGCCCTACGCTGTGTTGGTACACCCTGGCGAGTCCTTGCTTTATGTCAGCAATCAAGGGGATGACACGGTTTCAGTGGTGGATCTGAACAGCTTGGAAGTGGTTGCGGAGATTGACGTGGGGGGATACCCCGAGGGGCTGGATGTTGATCCGGCGTCGAAGCGCTTATTCGTCAGCAATTGGATGGACAGTACCGTCTCGGTTGTCGATGTTTCGCAGGCCAAGGAGGTGGAAGTTTTTCAAGCGGGTGAAGGGGTGCGGGCTTTTGGTCGTTTCTTTGCCCCCGCGAAGTCGCAGTGATGTGTTTTCTGTAGCTCCGGTGTTTGACCGGAGCTCGTGTGAATTTAATCGAGTGGACGGAATGCTCGGGATTTTTTTGTAACTTAGGAGTTGTATCAATGAAATGTAAAGCCGCTGTCGCGTGGGAAGTTAAACAGCCTTTGTCGATCGAAGAGGTAGAAGTCGCTGGCCCTAAAGAGGGTGAAGTGCTGCTTAAAGTACACGCCACGGGTGTGTGTCACACGGATGCGTTTACCATGTCGGGAGAGGATCCTGAGGGCGTGTTCCCCAGTATTCTCGGTCATGAAGGTGGCTGCGAGGTGGTTGAGTTGGGCGCAGGCGTTAAAAGTCTGGAAGTGGGTGATCATGTGATTCCGCTGTACATCGCGGAATGCGGTGACTGCCAGTATTGCAACAGCACAAAAACCAATTTGTGCCAAACCATCGCACCGACCATTTGGACGGGATATATGCCTGACGGCACGCGCCGTTTTAAATCGGGCGGTAAAGATCTCTTCCACTACATGGGTTGCTCCACATTCAGTGAGTACACTGTTGTGCCCGAGATTGCCTTGGCGAAAATCAACAAAGCAGCGCCGCTGGATAAAGTTTGCCTCTTAGGTTGTGGCGTTACTACTGGCATTGGTGCTGTGCTCAACACGGCCAAAGTAGAGCCTGGGGCTACAGTTGCTGTCTTTGGTTTGGGTGGCATCGGCTTGTCGGTCATTCAGGGTGCGGTGATGGCTAAAGCAGGTCGGATCATTGCAGTGGACATGAATCCAGACAAATTTGAGATGGCTAAGGCGCTGGGTGCCACTGATTTTGTTAATCCTAAAGATCTTAGCGTCTCCACAACCGAAGCAATTGTTGAAATGACTGATGGCGGCGTAGATTACTCTTTTGAGTGTATCGGCAACGTGCACGTCATGCGCGAAGCTTTGGAGTGTTGCCACATGGGATGGGGCGTTTCGACGGTCATCGGTGTTGCGGGTGCCGGTCAAGAGATATCCACGCGTCCCTTCCAGTTGGTCACAGGACGTCGTTGGCAGGGTACCGCCTTCGGTGGCGTCAAAGGACGTACAGAGCTGCCTGGTTATGTGGATCGTTACATGAATGGAGAAATCAACCTCGACATGATGGTAACTCATAACATGCCGTTGGAAGATATCAACAAGGCCTTCGATTTGATGCACGCTGGTGAATCTATCCGTTCAGTGGTGATCATGTAATGCAGCGCACTGAACGCGTCAAAGAGTGGGGGGGCTGGCTGGAGCGCTACACCCACGCTTCCAGCAGCTGCAATTGCGAGATGACTTTCTCCATCTTCCTGCCGCCACAAGCAGCTGATGGTCCTGTCCCTACGGTCTATTGGCTGTCGGGTCTGACTTGTAGTGATGATAACGTGCGCACCAAAGCCGGGGCGCAACGCTACGCGGCTGAGCACGGTCTGGCGCTGGTGATGCCTGATACCAGCCCGCGCGGCGACGCGGTCGCTGATGAGTCCGAGCGCTATGATTTGGGCAAGGGCGCTGGTTTCTACGTGGATGCCACGCAGGCCCCTTGGGCCGCTCACTACCAGATGTACAGCTACGTGACGGATGAGCTGGTGAAGCTGGTGGAGTCCAACTTCCCAGTTATCGCTGGTCTGAAGAGCGTGACGGGTCACAGTATGGGCGGGCACGGTGCGCTGATATGTGCACTCAAGAACCCGGGCGCGTACAAAAGCGCCTCGGCCTTCTCACCGATCTGCAATCCGGAGATTTGTGCTTGGGGTGAGGGTTGCTTTGGTGCTTATTTGGGTGAGGACCGCGCAACGTGGCCTGGCTACGATGCTACCGCTCTGGTTGCCGGTGGTGCTGAAGCTCCGCCGTTGTTGATTGATCAAGGACTGGACGATGAGTTCTTGGCCGATCAGCTCTACCCGCAGAACTTTCAAGCCGCTTGCAACGACAAGGGTGTGGCCTTGGAGTACAGAGGGCAGGAAGGCTACGATCACAGCTACCACTTCATCAGCAGCTTTATCGGTGATCACCTTGCATGGCACGCTCGTCATCTCAAAGGTTGAGTGATTTAGCACGGCCGCACGGTTGATGGTCTGGTGAGTGGTCTAGAAGAAAGCCAGTGGCGCGTGTTTGCGTCGCTGGCTTTTTTTGTGAGCAGCTTCGCTCATCGCTTAGTGAGTGCCGGCACTGTAGTGATTGCTAGCGTCTCTCTAAGTAGGCTTTTTCGATTGCTGTGGCCAGAAATTGGCCTAAGGCTTCTTCATCCCAAGGCCGCCTTCCGGCTTACACGCCAGACTGCCGTCATTGGGCGCAACCACACACATGCCCTCGGCATCTCCGCGAGGAGAGCTGAAGATGCAAGCGTCGTTTTCGCTCGGAGCTGCGCAGGCTTCAATAGCCTTGGGAGGAGGTCCTCTTCGATCGGGGCGTTGAGAATCATTTGCCATTGGGGTACCCAGCAAGGCGTTACTTTTTAAGAAAGCTGCGATCAATGTAGTTTTAAGTTGACTTTGTTTCATGTTTTTCTCGGTCTTGGACCTGTAGAAGGCTCTTTTTAAACAGAGAATGTGCAGAAACATGCTGTATCGCTCTATAGATTTGTCATGCTTAGGTGATGACGTGCTTCGCAGTGCTCGCGGTTATTGGGGTTCTATTTTTGGCTCGCGCTTTGTTATCAGGCCAAGGTCTTAGGGGGTAAGTTGACGGAGCAACACCAGTACGATCATCCCAGTGGCGACGGTCGCAACCAGCGAGCCTCTTAACGCAATCAGTGCGGCAGCGATGATTGCAATTGCTTCGGCAGGACCGTGCGTGATCAGTGCGGGGGCGACTAGGGCGCTGAGCACAGCAGTGGGCACCATCAGCAGTGCCGATTCGACTCGGTGATGAATCTCGCCAAAGCGAGAGAGGATTAAGTGGCCGCCGATGCGCGTTAGGTAGGTGACGAAGGCGCAGCAGAGGATGATCATCACTGGTTCATTCATGGCTAGATTCCAGTGACTGTGGGTTGCTCTGGATAGCCGCTACGACCAGACCTGCTAGCCCGCCCAGAGTGATATGCCAAGGGCTGCCCAAGCTATAATATACCAGCCACGATGTGCAGCAACTTGCGGCGAGCACGGAGAAGAAACTCGGGCGTTTGTGAGAGCTGATCAGCAGCCCTGTAAAATACAAGGGTAGAATGAGGTCCATGCCAAAGGCTTCGGGCTCCGAGATAAGCGAGCCAAACATTGCTCCGGCGACATTCGCTGTTATCCAGACGATGTACGTTGTCGCCGCATAGCCAAAATAGTAGGAAGGTCGTAAATTTTGTTGCGCCGCGCGCGTTTCGCTGGCCGCGAATTGTGGGTCAGTGAGCAGAAAAAAAGCGCCCGCTTTCTGCGGTGAGCTGAAGGCCTTCATGTAGCGTCCAAGCGACGCGGAGTAGAGCAGGTGGCGAAAGTTGATCGCGAACACCGACAGGACGATGGACCAAGCGGGGACTTCTTTGCTCAGTAGCTCCACCATGACATATTGGCTTGCGCCCGCAAAAATGGTGGCCGATGCAAGCAGCATCTCTGCAAAGCTGAGCCCTTTTTCCATGGCGACTGCACCAAATACTGCAGCGAATGGAATCACCGCCATCATGATAGGCAAGGCGTCTTTGATCCCGTCCACTGCCTGGGCGGATTGTTGCTGGCTTGGGTTGGCTGTTTCTGTGTGCATGGGCTTAGTTGGTCTCTATTGTCGCGGCAGTGGGTCTTGAGTCCCGGGCTGTGCCAGTGACGGCCGTTCGCTATGGCGATCAGATGAGTTATATAATAGACAGAGACCTTTCGTTCGTCAAATCAGTCGATGGTAATTATATAATGAACAGAGCAGAAGCCACCGCGACGCCAATTACGTTGATTGCAAGCGCTATTCGGCGCGAGCGTAGCCGCGCCGGCTTGAGCCTCTCGGCGCTTGCTGTGCAAGCTGGGCTGGCAAAGTCCACTCTCTCCCAATTGGAGTCTGGCCAGGGCAACCCCAGTGTGGAGACGCTGTGGGCGATCGCCAATGCTCTGGCGGTGCCATTCAGCTTTTTGTTTGAAGCGCAGGTCTCGGCAGTTGCCTTGGTGCGCGCAAACGAGGGCGCGGCTGTTTGCTCGGACAGTTCCGATCTCACCACCACGTTGTTGGCCGATTGTCCGGCTGGCAGTCGTCGAGATCTATATCGCGTGCAGTTGAGCAAGGGTGCGTCACGGAAGTCCAAGCCGCATCCTGCAGGCACCTTGGAGCATTTGGTGGTAATTTCGGGTCAACTGCGGGCCGGGCCTGAGCAAGCTGCGGAGCAACTGGGGCCGGGAGATTATTATCGCTACCCCGCCGATGTGGCGCATTTTTACGAGTCACTTTCCGCTAACACGGTTTTTATCATCGTGAGTGAGAACCCGCGTTAGGCGGTGTTTTTCTCGTCCTGCGGCTATTGAAATAATTGTGTGAAGATCGCACTAAACAAGCCAGATAACACAAGGGGAAAGACCAGTGAAGAGGATATTATTTACCGGCGGGTCGGGAAAAGCCGGCAAGCACGTGGTGGCCTATTTACTGGGGCAAGGTTATCGCGTGCTGAACATTGATTTGAAGCCCTTGCATCACCCGGGGGTGGATAATCTGATTGCCGACATCACCGACTCTGGGCAGATGTTCAATGCCATGAGCAGTTACGCGGGTTTCGATGAGCTGGAGCAAGGTGAGGGCGCGCCGGCCTTTGACGCAGTGGTGCACTTTGCCGCCGTTCCGCGCATTTTGATCAACCCTGATAACGAGACTTTCAGGGTGAACACCATCGGCACCTACAATGTGATAGAGGCCGCGGTTAAGCTGGGCATCAAAAAAATCGTGATTGCGTCGTCCGAGACTACCTACGGCATCTGTTTCTCCCAAGGGCAGGTCAATCCCCACGTTCTTCCCTTGGAGGAAGATTACGACGTCGATCCGATGGATAGCTACGGGCTCTCCAAGGTGCTCAACGAGCAGACCGCGCGCAGTTTTCAGCGCCGTTCTGGCTGCGATATTTATGCGCTTCGCATCGGCAATGTGGTCGAGCCACACGAGTACGCGGAACGTTTCCCAGCGTATTTTGAAAACCCGGACATGCGGCGGCGCAATGCTTTTTGTTATATCGATGCGCGCGATCTCGGGCAGATAGTGGACCTCTGCCTGCAAAAGCACGGTCTGGGCTATCAGGTGTTCAATGCGGGCAATGACAGCAACGGGGCTGTTATTCCCAGTGCGCAGCTGTGCGAGCGGTTTTTCCCCGGCGTGCCTATCAGCCGCGAGCTGGGTGAGCACGAGGCGCTGTTTTCAAATCGAAAAATTCGCGAGCTACTGGGCTTCGTGGAGCAGCACAGCTGGCGGAAGTACGTGAGTGCGCCAGACGCCTAGCTTTTTGTCGCATCGGCTTTGCTGGCGATGTGGCAGGGCCTGGGCTGAGGCAGTTCCGCACATTTAGCGGGCAGGCTGCTTGTCTAGCTTGCCGCCAAGGGCGGTGATCTCCCGCAGCATGGTGTCGTGACAGGCCTGCATAAGTTCCGCAACATCGGCTTCGTTTAGGTCGCTGGTTTCGATCGCCGGCAGTATTTTGATCTCGACCGTGCCGTTGTCTCGCCTGTCGAGGCTGAAGCCATCCAGGTAAGGGCCAACGCACACGGGCACGATGGGCGCGCCCGCGTGCAAAGCGGTGAGAAAGGCGCCCTTCTTGAAAGGCAGCATGTTCTTGCCGTGGTTGCGTGTCCCCTCGGCAAAAAACCACATATTGGTTTGCTGCTCCCGCAGCGCGCGCTTGGTGCTCTCCATCGCCTCCATGGCTTTTTTGTGGTTGCTGCGGTCGACCAGTATATTGCCAGCCAGCCAGTACAGTTGCCCAAAGAGCGGGATCCACTTCAGCGATTTTTTCCCCACGCTGACCGTGCGTTCGGGCACGGCTTGGCCGACCACGAACAAATCCCAGTTGCTCTGGTGGTTGGCGATTGCCACAAATGCTCTGTCTGCGGGGAAGTTCCGGGTGCCAGTGACCTTCACTTTGAGGCCGATGATGGGCAGCCCAAAGAGGCCGTAAAGCTGGGCGCAGCGGCGGCTGTTGGTGGGGTCAAAGGGGCGCGCCAAGCCAATCAATATGCCCGCAAGCGTGCCAAAGACAAAATGAAAGCCCAGCGACAGGTATCTCAGCAAGCGGATCATGGGGTGCCTGTGGCTAAAACCGACAGATTAACCATTATTGACTCTCTTGTGTGGATGCATTCCGCAAGACATTGATTTCGTGTGAATGCGTGTGGTGCTCGGTTGTTCAAAGTTGCGACGCGCGGCTGTGTTCAGGCGGTCGATTGATCAGGGTGGCGCGGGAGGTGTCGCTGCAGAGGATTCCGTTCTTTCCGCGCGTCCCGTGCTGCATCCAGGCGGGTTGACTGACATGGGCAGTCCTGACTGCTTGGCTCTGCGTGCAGCGTAGGGTCAGAGCTGCTGTGCAGGGCGCTTGTCTGATCAATCGCTGCTGCGGGCCGTCGAAGGCGTAGTTAATTGTGTGGCCGCCTCCTGCTTGCAGAAAAGTGGAGTGTGCCAGGTGGCGACCGGTGCTGTTATACCGGTCGTCTGGATAGCTGGCAAATCTGTAAATTACATTGAACGGATTAGTGTAATTGATGCAGATATTTGAGATAGAATGTAACTGAATGTACACAGGTGTGTGCAGTTGTTGGCTGGGTTCCGGCCGGTTTAACAGATTACAAATTTTAGGGGCAGGGATTCCGATGAAGCGATTGATAGTAAGTGGTGCGTTGTTATTGGCGTCGATGACAGCAAGTGCGGATTATTTGGGGCTGACGACGGCTCGTACGGCGGATTTGAATTCGCAGCCGCAGCTCACGGTTGACGCGGGCCTGAATTTTGGTGATGACGCCACTGTTATCGGCGCGTTAGCGGCTTACAAATTTTCACCCAGTACATTGTTGACGGGCACGATTGGGAACTTGGATTTGGACGGTGGCGGGGACGACATTGTCTTTGGCGGCGGCGTCATGCATCAGCTGGCTAACAGCCCATTGCCGAACATGGACATGGCCGTTCGCGGTCTCTTCAATATGTGGGATGCAGGTATTGTTGATTTCACCGAATTTGGCTTTGAAGTGGTGGTGAGCCCAGTCGAGCAGACCGTCATACAGGGTGCGCAAGTGTACGGCTACGCAGGCATGCACATGTTGAAGAGCAGTTACTCGGGAAATGATTTTTTCGGTGATTCCTATTCATACTCCAACTCGAATACCGAGATTGTGCTGGGTGGCGGAGCGTTGATGCCGCTGGGCAAAGGCGAAGGTTTTGCCTTGATTGAATTATTGGATGGTATTTCTTTTGGTGTTGGCTACCGCATGGCTCTGGGCCAGTAGCGACGGACTGGCGCCGCTGGTGGTGCCGTCGTCTCAATGATATATCCGAGTAGCGCATGCTGCTTGGGCGGCACAGGGACGTGCCGGCTGATCTGAAGTATTTATAGTATTGATTTTGAGCGGCTTGTGGCATGTTTCCATTTCCTGCCAGACTTGTTGGTTCCGCTGGCAGTGATTGATACTTGGTGTGGCCTCTCCGCTGAAAGAGGGCAGAGCGCTGCAATGCCGTTCTCTTTTAAAAAAACTCAAAAAAACTTTCCTTCTTGGTGCTCACTGCGCTATCATCGGCTGTTCACTTTCTTCGTCTGCCCATTTGGGCGCGTGCAGGAATCAAAGATTTTATGGTCACCATACGTTTGGCCCGACACGGCTCTAAAAAGAAGCCGTTTTATCAAGTAGTTGTCACCGATAGCCGCAACCGTCGTGACGGTCGTTATATCGAACGTGTCGGCTTTTTTAACCCTGTTGCCAGTGGCACTGCTGAGCGTCTGCGCTTGGATAAGGGCCGTCTCGATCATTGGGTTGGTCTTGGCGCGCAGTTGTCTGATCGTGTTGCTAGCTTGGTGAAAGAGCACAACAAAGCGGCAGTTGCCGCTTAATTTGGCGGTATAGCGTCGTGGTTGAACCTGTTAATCCCGTTGTGTTGGGTGCGGTTTCGGCCCACTACGGCGTACGGGGGTGGTTGAAAATCTACTCCCACACGCGACCGTTGGAGAATATTCTCGATTACCCTCGTTGGTGGTTGCGCTTGCGCGGCGACTGGCAGGAGATCGAAGTAGCTGAAGGTCGGCTTCATGGCAAAGGTGTTGTCGTTCGTTTTGACGATGTGCACAGCCGGGAGCAGGCGGAGCAATACTTGAAGGCCGAGATAGCGGTTAGCCGCGACGCTCTGCCCGAAGGCGATGGTTTTTACTGGTCCGATTTAGTTGGGCTGCGGGTAGAGACCGTCGAAGGGGTGTTGCTTGGCACTGTCGACCACCTGTTTGAAACCGGCGCCAACGATGTGGTGGCGGTGCGCGGTGATCGCGAGCGTTTGATCCCCTGGGTTCGAGACGAGGTGATCAAAGAAGTGGATCTTGAGGGCGGGTTTATTCGCGTCGATTGGGATCCGGAATTTTGAAGGCGCTGTGAAGCTCGATGTGATCACTTTGTTCCCCGAACTGGTGGAGCAGATAGTTGCATGGGGCGTGGTGGGGAGGGCGGCCAGAAACGGTTTGCTCGAACTGAACACGCGCAATCCGAGAGCCTTTGCTCAGGATGTACACCGAACCGTCGATGATCGCCCTTACGGGGGTGGTCCTGGCATGGTGATGCGGCCGGAGCCATTGGCGGCCTGTATCCGCGAGGCACGTGAGTCTTTGCCGCAGGCGAAGGTGTTGTATTTGAGTCCGCAAGGGCGAACATTTGATCAGGCTTATGCGGCAGAATTGGCGCAGCAGCCGGAGTTGATCTTGCTCTGCGGTCGCTACGAAGGTGTCGATGAGCGTTTGCTCGCTCGGGAAGTTGACGCTGAGGTATCCATTGGGGATTATGTGCTCAGTGGCGGAGAGCCGGCGGCGATGGTGATGATCGATGCGGTGGCTCGTTTGTTGGAAGGGGCTTTGGGGCACGCGGATTCCGCGGCTCAGGATTCCTTTTCAGCGGGTTTGTTGGATTGTCCGCATTTCACTCGACCTGAGGTGTGGGAAGGGCAGGCTATACCGGCCGTGCTCAAGAGTGGTGACCACAAGGCGATAGCGGCGTGGCGCAGGCAGCAGTCCTTGGGGCGTACCCAAGAGCGGCGCCCAGAGTTGCTAGATCAACTCGAACTGAATAAGCAGGATCAGCGTTTACTCGACGGTTATAGCAGCCCGACTGACGCTGATTAAGATCGACTAAATTGGCGCGTGAGCGCAACATGAAATTGGAGCAGAGCTCATGAGCAACATCATTGATCAGATCAATCAAGAACAAATGAAGCAGGACGTCCCTGCGTTTTCACCCGGCGACACAGTCATTGTCCAGGTGAAAGTGAAAGAGGGAACGCGCGAGCGTCTCCAGGCCTATGAAGGCGTTGTAATCGCCAAGAAGAACCGCGGCCTGAACTCGGCTTTCACCGTGCGCAAAATTTCGCACGGCGAAGGCGTAGAGCGTGTTTTCCAGACCCACAGCCCCATGGTTGACAGCATCACTGTCAAGCGTCGCGGTGCTGTTCGTCAGGCGAAGCTCTACTACCTGCGTGATCGCCAAGGTCGCTCAGCACGTATCAAAGAAAAGCTGGGCTAAGAGCCAGCGGCTCTTGACCTTAAGGCGGCCCTCGTGGCCGCCTTTTTTGTGCGTGCGTTTTAGCGCTTGCGCCGTGCTTTCTCCGCGGCGTACAAAAGTCCGATTTTTCTAGAGCGCAACGGTCCCGATCCCTTGAAATCCAGGGTGGCCGCCCCATATAAGCTCGGTGAAATCACGTTTATCGCCGCCTTATCGGGCCTGGCGCAAACACTCAATACTGGAGAGTTCAATGACCTCAACCGCTCAAGTCGAAACCCACGAGTTTCAAACTGAGGTGCAGCAGCTGCTGCACCTGATGATCCACTCGCTCTACTCGAACAAAGAGATATTCCTGCGCGAGCTGATCTCAAACGCATCCGATGCCTGTGACAAGTTGCGTTTTGAAGCGGTATCAAACGGCGATTTGCTGACCGGTGATACCGAGCTTCGCGTGGATGTAGGCTGTGACGAAGAGGCGGGCACCGTCACGATCCGCGACAACGGCATCGGCATGAACCGTGAGGAAGTGATCGCTAACATCGGCACTATCGCGCGTTCGGGCACCAAGCAGTTCGTGGATTCCATGACCGGTGATGAAAAGTCCGACAGCCAGCTGATCGGTCAGTTTGGCGTGGGCTTTTATTCGGCGTTTGTTGTGGCGGATCGAGTCACCCTGACAACGCGCCGTGCGGGCGATGCCGCAGACAGTGCAGTCCGCTGGGAGTCCGATGGCTCCGGCAGCTTTACCTTGGAAGAAGTGAGTGACGCGCCACGCGGTACCGAAGTGGTGCTGCACCTGCGCGAAGAGGAAAAAGAATTCGCCACGGGCTACCGACTGCGCGGCATCATCAAGAAGTACAGCGATCACATCACTTTCCCAGTGCGCATGCTCGAGCAACAGTTTGCCCCGCCAGCGCCTGAGGAAGGCGAGGAGATCGAAGAGCTGAAGGCGCCTGAGTGGGAAGTGGTCAACGCGGCTTCTGCGCTCTGGGCGCGCTCTAAAAGCGAGATTGAAGAAGAAGAATACAAAGAATTCTATAAAGCGGTTTGCCATGATTTTGAGGACCCGCTCGCCTGGTCGCACAACCGTGTCGAGGGCAAGTACGAATACACAAGCCTGCTCTACCTGCCCAAGCGCGCGCCCTTTGATCTCTACGAGCGAGAGCAGACCAGCGGTGTCCGACTGTATGTTCAGCGTGTTTTCATCATGGATGACGCAGAGAAATTGATGCCGCGCTACCTGCGCTTTGTGCGCGGCGTGGTGGATTCGGCTGACCTGCCGCTGAACGTCTCCCGCGAGATCCTGCAGAGCAACAAGGTGCTCGACGCTATCCGCAGTGGTTCGGTGAAGAAGATTCTTGGCTTGCTGCAGAACATGGCGGACGACGAAGCTGAGAAGTACACGGAGTTTTGGGAGCAATTTGGCCAGGTCCTCAAAGAAGGGCCAGGGGAGGATTTCTCCAATCGTGAGCAGGTCGCCAAGCTGCTGCGTTTTGCCTCCACGCAAGGTGACACCGACAAGCAAAGCGTGTCGCTGGACGAATACGTGGGACGACTGCAGGAAGGTCAAGACAAGATCTACTTCATCACGGCCGACAGCTTTGCCGCTGCCAAGGGCAGCCCGCACCTGGAGCTGTTGCGCAAAAAAGGCATTGAAGTCTTATTGATGTCTGACCGTGTGGATGAGTGGCTGATGTCGCACCTGCAGGAATTCGACGGCAAAAGCTTCGTCTCGGCGGCCAAGGGCGATCTCGGCCTGGAAGACAGTGAAGAAGACAAAAAGGCCTTGGAAGAGAGTGCCAAAGAGTCTGAAGGTCTGGTCGAGCGCATCAAGGCAGTGCTGAGTGATCGCGTGGAGGAAGTCAAAGTGTCGAATCGTTTGACCAGCTCGCCAGCGTGTTTGGTGCTGGGTACTCAGGACATGGCGCTGCACATGCAGCAGCTGATGAAGCAGGCCGGTCACGACGTGCCGACCAGCAAGCCTGTGCTGGAGGTCAACCCCGATCACGCCATGCTCAAGCGCATGGACCAAGAGGTCGATGAAGACCGCTTTGGTGACTGGGTGAGCTTGCTCTACGATCAGGCCATGCTGGCCGAGGGCGGCACCTTGGAAGACGGCGCTGGTTTTGTGCGTCGCTTGAACGAGATGTTGCTCAGCGATTCTTGATGGCGATTGTCAGGGTGCCTGCTCGGCGCCCTGACTGCCGCAGCATTTGCTGCGTTTTTGTTGCTTGTGCAGGCCTGGTCCGAGGCCCATTATAGGGTCGTTCTAGGGTCTGTTATATCGCCGCCACCTCCGGGTGCCGGCGATTTTTTGTCGCCAGAATCGGCGGCGGTTGGCTTAGCTCTGTTGCACAGCGCCCATGAGTTCGGTCAGGGGGCGCGGTTTCCCCAGGTGCCAGCCCTGCGCATAATCAACCCCGATGCGTTTCAGTAGTTGTAATGTCTCTTCGTCCTCCACGAATTCAGCGATGGTGGGCAGCCCTATTTTGTCGCCCACGGTGACCACGCCTTCCACAATGCTGCGATCGATGCTGTTGCGGGTGATGTCGCGCACAAAGCTGCCGTCGATCTTCAAGTAGTCCACCGAGAGCTCTTTCAGGTAAGTGAAGGAGGACAGGCCGCTGCCAAAATCATCCAGGGCGAAGGTGCAGCCTTCGTTGCGCATTTCGCTGATGAAATGCTGCGCCACTTTGATGTCGGTGATCTCTTCTGTCTCGGTGATCTCAAAGCAGATGCGGTTGCCCTGCAGGCCGTGGCGTGCAAATTCCTTCTGCACAAAGCTCAGTAGCTCCGGGTCGCTCATCGAGGCGCCGGAGAGGTTGATGCCCAGCTCGTAACAGGCGCTGGCGTTGTGGTGCAGCTCGGCGCAGGCTTCCAGCGCGTAGAGAATGACCCAGCGGTCCAGCGTGGTCATCAGACCGTAGCGCTCGGCAGCGGGCATAAACGCGGCCGGTGACATCACTTCGTTGTTTTCACCGAGCATGCGCAGCAGCAGTTCGTAGCGCTGCACGCCGTGCGCCAGGGCGCGGTCAGAAATGGCGACAATGGGCTGGGCGAAGAGCCTAAAGCGGTTATTGTCCAGCGCTTCTCGCACCAGTGACACGGCGCGCATCTCTTGGCGGCGCTGCGCGGGCATGGAGTTGCTGGAGCCGTACACCAGGAAGTTCCAGTGGCCCGATTCCTTGGCTGTCTGGCAGGCGACGACGGCGCGCTGTAGCAGCTCCAGGGCTGTGGTGACCTCGGGCGTGACAGTGGCAATGCCAATGCTGGCGCCTATGTCGTAACTGCGGTCTTGCCAGACAAAGCGGAAGCTCTTCAAATCGTCAACGAATTGTTTGGCCAGCAGCTGCGCGCGGTTTTCGGCGTTTTGGGTGATCAACACACCGAACTCGTCACCGCCCAATCGGCCCAGCCTGTCACCTTCGCGCAAGCGCGTGCTGATCAGTGTGGCGAGCTGCTGCAACAGCGCGTCTCCGGCGATGTGGCCGGCGCTGTCGTTCACCAGTTTGAATTTGTCCAGGTCTATGTAGAGCAAGACCTGCGGGACTTCTGTGCGGCGTACTTCTCGCAGCGCTTTTTCCAAGTGTTGGGTAAAGCGCTGTCGGTTTTCCAGTCCGGTCAGCTGGTCGATGTTGGCTTGGCGCAGCAGGGTCTCCGACATGCGCCGCTGCTGCGTGATGTCCTGCAGCAAAAAGGTGGAGCCCTGGCGGATGCCGTCGTTGTTTCTGACCGGTGAGCAGCTGACGTGCAGCGGTGTCTCGCGCCCGTCTGAGGTCAGTAGCAGGGAATTATCCAGATCGATCGAGCCGAGGCTGAAATCCTCGCTCAACAGGTTGTTGAGGTCGATTTCTTCGCGACTGTCGGCCTGCAGCAGGTGGCAGACATCGCCGAGTCGCAGGCCGGCGCTCTGCGACAGGTCGATGTTCAGCAGCGATTGAGCAGCGGGGTTGATGTAGCGAATTAAACCGCGGTTATCAACGCTGATCAGGGCGTCTTCAAGGCATTGCAGGGTGGCCAGCGCGCGTTGTTCTAGGCTGCCGGGCAGGGCGAGCGCGTCGCTTGTCTCGGTAGGGTCCAGCACCATATTGAAGTAGCCCTGCAGCCGGTTGTTCTCGACCAGCGGCACGCCCACATAACACAGGGTGCGGGGCTGTCCTTCGCCGCCGAGCACCAGCTCGCGCACCACGCAAGCCTTGCGGCGGTGCAGCTCGGACTCCGCTTTGTAGAGGTTCTCAATGGCGTCTGGGCGCTCCAGATCACTCAACGTGCAGTCTAGGGTGTGGGTCTCGTCGCTCTCCAGGTCCCCCTCGCCAAACATCGCCAAGTAGCGGTCGTTCATGCGCAGGGTGGAGCCGTCGGCGGCGTTAATGCTGATGGCGGCTGGCACCTTGTCGATGCCGTTCGCGCTCCAGGCGTTCTGCTCGAAGTCGAGTGGGGAGATGTTCTGTAGGCTGTGCAGGCTGGCCAGCAAATTGGCCGTATGTTCCATTGCGGGCGGCGGTGTGGTGGTGCTCAGTGGGCTATCAAAAAAGGCACTGAACACGCCGACGATGCGGCCGTTGTCGCCGAGCATGGGCACGCTGATGCCGGAGATGATGGCGCTGTTGGCCGCAACCCCCACCGGGAGTTTGTCGCCGCCCAGGCCGTAGTGGCGGGCTTCGGTGTCCCGCAGTGCCTGCAGCTGCGCGATGTGTACATGCTCGCAGTTGCTGTGGCTCCATTGCTCGCGCAGTGGCCACTGTGTGCTCATGGCATCCGCGGGCTGGTGGATGGTGACCAGGGATGCGCCGCTCTCCTGGGCCGCGTAGTGGCAGAGTCCGCGCCACAGCGAGCCCGCAGGGCGAGAGCGGTTGAGCGCTTTGTGCAGTCGGGCCGGGTCTGTTTGGCGTTTGGGGCGGCGAATCACGGCATAACACGCGGCGCCGAGCAGGGCGGCGGCGAGGGTGGCGGGGATCTGCAGCATCAACCAGTTTTCTGGGCTGGGCAGGTTTTCCAGCGTCAGGGCGTGCGCTTGTTGCAATGGCAGCGCGGCTGCCACGACGGTGGCGGCGAAGCTGCGCCTGAGGGGGGAGGACGTGCGGCCTGCGGAATCAGTCAAGTGTGTTCCTGCCTGTGGCTCATGTCCACAGAGTCATAAATGTTGATGTATACGCGTTGTGCTGCGCTCGCGTCGTTCCTTCGTGCGGTCGGCGAACGCGTTCGCTGGCCCTGTGCATCCTGCTGACGCGGAGGCTAACGCCGCTGCTCCGAGCGGCCCCCGCGCCGGGTCCTTGGCGCCACATCAACACTTATCTGGTCGTTTCAGGCGATTTGTCTATAATGGGCGCTAGGGCGGGCGCCTGCATTGGTCACCAGAGTATCTCATTCGTGGGGTCAGGGGCACCTCAATGTAGGAGTTTAAAACAATATTAATGATGCTCGCTCTTTCGGTTTTTTGACCAATTGGAAGGAACAAGATGACTAGAACCATGCTTGCGCTTGGAGCGGCGGTCTGCGCCCTCATGTCAAGTGCATCTCAAGCAGCTGACCCCGCCGCGGGTCGGGTGAGTTTTGAGACTTGTCTGGGCTGCCACGGCAATCCGCATTATGTAAACGTATACCCGAGTTACCACGTGCCACTGTTGGCTGGCCAGCACGAGCAGTATCTGGTCGCAGCGCTCACCGCGTATCGAGAGGGCGACCGCGCCCACCCGACCATGCGAGCAAATGCTGCGTTGCTCAGTGACGGCGACATCGCCAACATCGCAGCCTATTTAGCTGCTCTAAAACCCTAGCGTGGAAGGCACCATGAAATACTTGATGAACACCGCGGTGGCGGTTGCATTACTGGTGGGCACTCCCGCAATGGCGGGGGATTCGGCGGCGGGTGAGGGCAAATCGCAAGTGTGTGCTGCCTGTCACGGTGTCGGCGGCAACAGCGCTTTGCCGATGAACCCGAAGTTGGCGGGGCAGTACGCGAGTTATCTCGAGCACGCCCTGCGCAGCTACCGTGATGGCAGCCGTAAGAACCCCATCATGGGGGCGCAGGCAGCCAGTCTCAGCGACGAAGACATCGCTGATTTGGCGGCGTATTTTGCGGCCCAAGATCCGCTGATGGCGGTTGTGCCGAAGCCCTGATTGATGGGGTGGTCACGGGCGGTGTTATGGCCGCCCGTGGCAGCGCTACTCGAGTGGTTTGGCGCCCGGCAGTTGTTTGATCAGAGACTGCTGCGTGGGGGGTACCTGTAGGTGAAAGCCCTGTTTTTCTAAGCTTGCTATCACTGTTTTTGGGTCCGCTTGCGCGAGCTTTCGCTCGGGATGCAGCTCAAACGACAGCGCCAGAGTGAGCTTGCCCATGCTTTTTAGCAGGGGCTCGGGCACGTCGTCGAAGTGGTTTTCTTGCGTCAAATACAGGTAGGCGCCTTCTTTGCGCGATCCTTTGTAGACATAACACTGCATGGAAACTTTGATCTCTGCGTTCTAAGGGGTGTGGAGGAAGCTGTCGCGTGCAGCAAAATACTGGCTGAAGCGATCGCTGAAGTTTTCAATAACAGACTCTGAAACATAAGATTGAGCCAGCAATGCATCGCGCCACTGTCGGCACTTGGGGAAGCGTTCGAGCGTCTCTCGGGTGTGCAGCTCATCGCAAATGGCTTGGCGGGTGAAAAAGGGCGCGAAAGCGGCGTCGACCAAGGCAAAGACAGAGCCGTTGAAGTAAGGGCCGCCGCGCAGCTGGTTCTCGAGCGTGCCGAGCAGCGCATCGCGCTCATCGGCCGCGCCGAGGTAGCTGCTTTCATCGTTGGCGAGCATGCATTTGTACTGGGCGGAAAAGAGGTTGGAGGCAAACTCTATCCAAGCGCGGTTGTGCGCGCGGCGCAGGGGGTCTTCCGGGTGCAGTGGTTCGCCGTTGGTTTCATCGATGTATTCGTTGATCGCGGCCGACTCGAACAGCACCTCTCCGGCGATCTTGAGCAGGGGAACCTTGCCGAGCGGGGATATCTCTTTAAACCAATCAGGCGGGCTTTCGAGGTCGATAAACGTGACTTTGTGCGGCACGCCTTTACACTTGAGGGTGATGACAGAGCGCTGCACAAAAGGGCAGAGCTCAAAGCTCACAAGTTCCATGTCGATCTCCTGGGAAATGATGGCAAAAAACAAACAAAAAAATGTGGCACAGCAAGACCTGTCTGCTGAGTCGCTGCGACTCGACCGCTGGCTCTGGGCGGCGCGCTTCTTCAAAACACGTGCGCTGGCTACGGAATCAATCAAAGCCGGGCATATCCAGTTGGGCGGGCAGCGTGTGAAGCCCGCCAAAGGCGTCACTATTGGTGATCGGCTGGAGATTCGCAAGGGTGAATTCGCTTTTGAGGTCGATGTGCTCGCACTTTCGCCCAGGCGTTTGTCGGCCCCGCTGGCGCAGGCGCTTTACGGTGAAACAGACGACAGCGTTGCGCGGCGTGAGAAACAACAAGAAGAGAGTCGGTTTCAGCGTGCGCTGGGTGTATCAGTCGCACCTGAGGGCCGGCCAGACAAGCGCCAGCGGCGGCTGCTGCACCGCTTTCGTCAAGTGCGCGATGATGGTGCATGAGGTCTCTCGCTGCCGCTGTCTAGCGCACTAAGTGATGAGATTTCGGCTGCTTGCCGTGTTCTTGGAGCAGTTGGTTAGTGCCGCGGATCGCCGTTATCTGATTGATAAATATCAGCTAATGTGGAGTGTTGTGGTGTTCGTGAGCGTGCTTTTCCGAGCGCCGTGTCCCTGCCGGCACTGGCACGGTTTTAGGGCTATTTCTAACAATTCGTAGTTTTGCGCGGTGTTCGCGCCGATAAAAGCGCTAATATGGTGCTTATTCCGGTTTGATAAAGGTGCAATATGTCTGAGCTTGATGCGTCAGCGGTGGATTCGCTGTTTCTGTTGGTGGGGGCTTGTATGGTGCTGGCCATGCACGCGGGCTTCGCCTTTCTGGAGGTGGGCACGGTCAGAGAGAAGAATCAGGTCAATGCCTTGTCCAAGATTTTCAGTGATTTCGGTGTGAGCACGCTGGCGTACTTCTTTATCGGCTACACGGTTGCCTACGGTGGTAGCTTTTTGGTGCCCGCTGAGACCCTGGCCATGAAGAACGGCTACGAGCTGATGAAGTTCTTCTTTTTGGCGACCTTTGCCGCGGCGATCCCGGCCATAGTCTCTGGCGGTATCGCTGAGCGGGCGCGTTTTGCTCCTCAACTGATCGCTTCGGGGCTTATCGTGGGCATTTTCTACCCGCTGTTCGAAGGCATGGTGTGGGGTGATCGCCTGGGCTTTCAGGCGGCGATAGAATCGCTGACCGGTGCTACTTTCCACGATTTCGCTGGCTCCGTGGTGGTGCACGCCTTCGGCGGGTGGATCGCACTGGCAGCCGTGTTGCTGCTCGGTGCGCGCCGCGGTCGCTACACGGCGGACGGGCGAGCGCTGCTGGCGCACCCGCCCTCCAGCATCCCCTTTTTGGCGCTGGGCTCTTGGGTGCTGACCGTCGGTTGGTTTGGCTTTAACGTCATGTCCGCGCAAGCTACCGCTGGCGTCAATGGCCTGGTTGCGCTCAATTCTCTGATGGCAATGGTGGGGGGCCTGTTGGCAGCGCTGGTTATCGGCCGCAACGACCCCGGCTTTTTGCACAACGGTCCACTGGCGGGGCTGGTTGCCGTGTGTGCCGGTTCGGACATCATGCACCCAGTGGCGTCATTGTTTGTCGGTGGCACAGCTGGTGCTTTGTTTGTCTGGGCTTTTACCTTTACTCAAAACAAACTTAAAATTGATGATGTCTTGGGTGTGTGGCCATTGCACGGCCTCTGCGGTGCTTGGGGCGGCATTGCCGCCGGGATCTTCGGCTTGGAATCATTCGGCGGATTGGGTGGCGTGAGTTTCACAGCGCAGCTGATCGGCACCGTTGTCGGTGCGCTCTACGCGCTGGGTTCTGGTTTCTTGGTGTATGGTGTCATTAAAGCCGTGTTGGGGCTTCGCCTCAGCGATGAAGAAGAATATGAGGGTGCTGACCTGAGTATCCACAAGATAAGCGCAACGCCTCGATAGTGGGCGACAAAGGAGCACAAGATGCAACGCATTACGGCGATTATTAAACCCTTCAAATTGGAAGACGTTCGCGAAGAGCTGTCGAAAGTTGGCGTGAAGGGCATGACTGTTATCGAAGTCAAAGGTTTCGGCCGGCAGAAAGGGCACACCGAGCTCTACCGCGGCGCAGAGTACGTCGTTGATTTTCTACCAAAAGTAAAGCTGGAAATCGCCATTTCAGACGACATGGTTGAAATTTGCATAGAGGCGATTTTAAAGGCTTCTCAGACCGGAAAGATTGGCGACGGCAAGATTTTCGTCGAATCCCTGGAGCGCGTGATCCGCATCCGCACCGGCGAAGAAGGGCCAGAAGCGCTCTAAATGATGGGCGCGGTGTGGGTCGCTCAGGTCTCGCTGGCCTGAGTGGTGCACGCGATGCAGCGGTATTTCACCCAGATGAATGCCGTTCTCCGCAGCGCTACCACTTCTTGTGCGGTGCTTACTGTCGATCCCATTCCATTTCCCTCTTGTATTTCTGTTAGACTGTTAGGATTCATCGCCCGGCGCGAAAAGCGACTCGGGTCCATTCCCTCACGCCCGAAGAAATCACACCGTGCTGAATCGAATTATCCAGAGATTCTTTGGCGGTTCCGACGCTAAATCCAATGTCGTTGAGCCTGTCCTGATCCCTCGCCCAGATCACCCTATCTCCCGCAAAGCCGTGAGCAAAAACGCGCTGAAGGTGTTGTATCGCCTGCGCGATAGCGGTTACGAAGCTTATCTAGTCGGCGGTTGCATACGCGATATCGTCTTGGGTCACGAACCCAAAGATTTCGACGTCGCCACCAACGCCAGCCCTGAGCAAATCAAAAAAGCCTTCCGCAACTGTCGCCTCATTGGGCGCCGTTTCCGGCTTGCGCACATCGTCTTTGGTCGCGAGATCATCGAGGTGGCCACCTTCAGGGGTGGCCACGATGAAGCGGGCAAAACCGATGCGCACACTGACGAGCAGGGCAGAATCCTGCGCGACAACGTCTACGGCACATTGGAAGAGGATGTGTTGCGGCGCGACTTTACGATCAACGCGCTCTACTACAGCATCGATGACTTCTCCGTGGTCGATTTTGTCGGCGGCATGAAAGACCTCGACGACAAGGTGATCCGACTGTTGGGTGATCCTGAAACACGTTATCGCGAAGACGCGGTACGTGCTTTGCGCGCCGTACGTTTTGCGGCCAAGCTCGATTTTGAGCTGGATCCAGCGACCGCCGAGCCGCTGCCGCGCGTCGGCGAGTGGCTGGAACAGATACCCGCCGCGCGTCTTTTCGAAGAAGTACTGAAATTGTTTCAGAGTGGGCACGCGGTGCGCAGCATGGAAGAGCTGCAGCGTTTCGATTTGCTGCGATTCCTGTTCCGCTCACTGGACGAGCGCCTAAAAGACGGCGACGATCTGGCGACGAATTTGACAGCCTTGGCACTGAAAAACACCGATCTGCGCGTCTCTCAGGAAAAGCCCATCACCCCAGCGTTCTTGTACGCGGCCTTGCTCTGGCCTGATATCCAGCAGCGTGCTGCGGAGATTGGCGTGCAAGACAACCTGCCGCCTGTGCCCGCTATCCACGCGGCTGCAGACGAGATACTGGCAGAGCAGGTTCGCCAGACGGCGTTGCCGAAGCGCTTCTCCATGCCTGCCCGTGAGATCTGGGCGATGCAGCCTCGGCTCGAGCAGTATACCGGCAAGCGCGCGCTGAAGAACTTGGAGCACCCACGTTTTAGAGCGGGTTATGATCTGCTTGTATTGCGCGCCGGTGCCGGCGAGCCGCTGCAAGAGATGGCTGACTGGTGGACCGAGATTCAGGAATCCCCTGAAGTGGCAGAGCAAATGGCAATGGCCCGGCAGAAGAACTCGGAGGTGCGGCGTGGACCGCGCCGCCGCGGCGGCCGACGACGTGGCCCTCGGCGCGATCAGCCCGAGAGCTAGGTCGGTTCTGATCGGGATGGTATCGCAGCCTCAGTGCGGTACATCTCGATCGGCTTGTCACTGTGTTTTGGTGGCTTTGTATTTTGCACGTCACGCCTGTGGTCGTGGTTCCCTCTCCTCTATGTACCTATCCCTTAGCAGAGGAGCCTTCCCCTGATGCGTCAGCTCGCAGCGCAGGAAGTCATTGTCGCGCTCGGATCGAACCTCGATCAGCCCCGTGCTCAATTGCTGCGGGCCTTCGACGAATTGGCGCAGCTGCCGCAGTGTCGGCTCATCGCCCGCTCTTCTTTGTACGGCAGCACACCCGTGGGCCCTGAGCAGCCGGACTACATCAACGCCGTCGCGCATCTGCACACAACACTCGAACCGCACGCCTTGCTCGATCGGCTGCAGGCAATAGAGCAGCTGCACCAGCGGGTGCGTGAGCTGCGTTGGGGCGCGCGCACCTTGGATCTCGATATCGCGTTGTTTGGCCAGCGAACAGTACAAGATGAGCGCCTCACGGTGCCCCATGTGTGTCTGGCGGAGCGCAGCTTTGTCTTGATGCCTCTGGCGGAGCTGTACCCTGATCTGGCGATAAACACGCAGGGCGTCAGTGTCAGCGAACAGCTCGCGCAGCTGCCCGAAGGCGGGATTTGGCGCCTGACTGAAACGCCCGAATAAGCGCTTTTGCGTGACTTTCACATTTTCCAATTCGCCACATGAACAGCGGCCCAAACACGGCTATATTGTGAACCAGCGCACACTTTGTGCATTCGGTCTCGGCGCATTCTTGATGCTCCATCCAACCCAAGGAATAAAAATGAGCAAGCGATTTTTACACGCGGCATTCTTGTTGGTTTGTCTGTTACTGGCCCCGATGAGCCAAGCGGCGGTCGTCAATATCAACAAAGCTGATGCTGCCGCACTGGTGGAAAATCTGGAGGGCATAGGCCCCAAAAAGGCAGCGGCGATAGTGAGTTATCGCCGTAAAAACGGGTCCTTTAAATCACTGGATGAGTTGCTGAACATCAAGGGCATCGGCGAAAAAACCTTAAAAAAGAACAAGGGCCAGCTGTCCTTGAGCAAGGGGGCAGTGAAGGCGATTTCGAAGGTAAAAAAGGCCGCGAGCTCTGCCAAGAAGAAATCCTCTACGGCAAAGCCGGCTAAAAAAACAAAAACCAGCACGGGCAGTTCAAAAGACAAAAAGAAAAAGACGAAGGCTAAGAAGTAAGGCCAAGCCATGGCGAAAGGGGGCTTGCAGCGCAACAGCTGGCCGCCCATTCGCCCTCAAAGCTTTGTCGGGCCCGCAGCAATGCGGGCCTTTTATTTGTTTGTCTGCGGCCTCTTTCTTGCAGGTTTGATGCTTTGGGGTGGATCGCTACTGATGTGCCGATACAAAGGCTTGTTCCCGATGTTGTTGAAAACGATAAGGCCGGTGCTGCTGTTACTAGCGCTCACGGCTTGCTCTGCAGTGAATGCGGAGAAATGCGGGGCAGTCGCGCCTGAAGGCTACACCAATTTGTGCGCTGGCCTGAGCAGTTCAACCGCCTACGAGCAGATGAACCGCATGAACAAGCCGGCGCTGAGAAAGCCAGTGCGGGACCGCAGCTTCGGCAGCAACATCATCCGTATCTCCGATGCGGGGCCGCGCGCGGTGGTGAAGCCGATGTATAGCACGGTGCAGGCCTGGAACGCGGATGAATCCCTGTTGTTGCTGTTCGCAGACATCAACGGCGAGCGCAGTCACGAACTCTACGACGGCCGCAGTTATGAATGGCGGCAGACGCTGGACATCAATCCGAGCGATATCGAGGAAGTGTTTTGGCATGCTCAGGACCCAGACACCTTATTTTATATAGAAAAGAACATGCGGCGCCTGATGCGTTATTCCATCAAGAGCCGCCGCGCCAAACTGCTGTATGACTTCAACAAAGTCTGCGACAGCGCCTTGACGACCGGCACCGACACGCAGATGCCCAGCTGGGATTCGCGCTACATGGGTCTGCGCTGCGGTGGCAGCAGCGACACACGTGCACTGGTGCTGACCTTTGATCTGGAAAAGCGCGAGATTGTCGCCCGTGGTCTCACCGGTAAGGGCGACGGCGGCGAGGACCGTTACAACGCCTGGACGGCCCCTGCGGTGGCGCCCAGTGGCGATCGCATGCTGTTCCAAGGCGATGTCAGCACGCTGAAATTCGAGCGCCAGCGAGAGCTTGCGGTCTACAGCTCTGCAGAGCACTCCTCGCTGGGCAAACTGCCCAACGGGCACGACGCGCTCTACGCAGTGGGCTTTGACCCGGGCAGGCACCCCAAGCGCTGTGATCAGAGCATAGGCGCATTGGTCGCGCATGACCTCAATGACGGGACCTGCAATGTGGTGATCGGCCCGAGCAAGGGGCACGGTTATCCGCCCACAGGCACGCACATATCGGCGCTCGCCTATCGCAACCCTGGCTGGGTAGCACTCTCTTCAGTGGGGGACAGTGAAGTGGCTGTGGCGGGCAGGGTGCAGAAACTCTTCAATTCCGAAATTTTCCTCGCTTACGCTGACCCTGAAAGACCGCAGATCTGTCGGGTGGCGCACCACCGCTCCAGCGGTCGGGACAATACAAAGCTGACAGTGCCTTATTACGCCGAACCGCATGTTTCCATCAGCCCCAGCGGCACGCGCATGATTTTTGGCAGTGATTGGCATGGCGGGGATTCCGTTGATACCTACGTCGTGGAGCTTCCAAGTTACAAGCCTTGCACTCCTTGATAAGGGCGTTTGTCTGAGCATAAAAAAAGGCCGCGAATGCGGCCTTTTCTCTGTGCTGATCCCGAGGGATCAGTACATGTGCTGTCCGCCGTTTATGGACAGGGTGGAGCCAGTGACAAAACCGGCTTCATCAGCCACCAGAAACAACACGCTGCGCGCGATGTCTTCTGGCTGGCCCAGGCGGCCTACGGGGATGGTGCGAATGATCTTCTCAAGAACGTTCTCAGGCACGGCGCGAACCATGTCAGTCTCGACGTAGCCTGGGGCGACTGCGTTAACAGTGATGCCTTTGCCTGCGCCTTCTTGTGCCAGTGCTTTGGTGAAACCGTGGATGCCGGACTTGGCAGCGGCGTAGTTCACCTGGCCGTACTGGCCCGCTTGGCCGTTGACTGAGCCGATGTTGACGATGCGACCAAATCCACGCGTGCGCATGCCTTCAATGACAGCTTTGGAGGTGTTGAAACAGGAGGACAAGTTGGTCTGCATGACTTGATTCCACTGCTCGAAATCCATGCGGTGCATGGTGCCATCGCGGGTGATACCGGCGTTGTTGACCAGAATATCGATGGGGCCATGCTCTTCTTGTATGCCATTGATCGCCATCTGGCAAGCTTCGAAATCAGAGACATCGAATTTTACCGAAGGGATGCCGGTGCGCTGGCTGAATGCCTGCGCAGCTTCATCGTTTCCGCCGTAGTTGGCGATAGGCTGATAGCCTGCATCTTTCAATGCTATACAAATAGCTTCTCCGATCCCGCGTGTGCCGCCGGTGACGAGTGCAACTCTTCCCATTTTAAAATTCCTTTTGAAATTGATGTATGTGTTGTCAAAATCCCCTAAACCATCGGGGTGGCGATTTAAACATCGCCTTAATTACTCTTTCTTCGCGCAAGCGAAAGCCCTCGTGAGAAAGAGGAGGTGCCGTTTGTTGTATTATTTATCAGGTGCTAATAAAGCGCCTGCGGCCGGCGATGTCTGTGCGACATCGCTGAACAGAGCGGGCTGTTGCCCGCTCTGCAGTATTGCCTAGAGGCGCTCGAAAGCCGCGGCGATACCCTGTCCGCCGCCGATGCACATGGTGACCAGCGCGCGTTTCCCGCCCGTGCGCTGCAGCTCGTGAATCGCCTTGGTGGTGATCACTGCACCGGTTGCGCCAATCGGGTGGCCCAGAGAGATGCCGCTGCCATTTGGGTTAGTTTTGTCGGCGGGCAGGCCGAGATCGCGACAGACGGCAATTGCCTGGGCGGCGAAAGCCTCGTTGACTTCAAAGGTGTCGAAGTCCGCGATGCTCAATCCCGTCTGCGCCAGCAGCTTTTTAACCGCCGGCACAGGGCCTATGCCCATGTATTCGGGCTCGCAGCCCGCATGGGAGTAACCGATCAAACGCGCGATGGGTTTCAGGCCGCGTGACTCGGCGGCTTCAGCCGTGGCCAGCACCAATGCGGAGGCGGCGTCGTTCAGACCCGATGCATTGCCCGCCGTGACGGTGCCGTCCTTTTTAAACACCGCGCGCAGCTTCGCCATGCCGGCGGCATCCACGTCGCCGCGGAAATGCTCGTCACGGTCAAAGACTTTCACGCCTTTGCGGGTTTTCATCTCGACTGGGACTATCTGGCCGGCGAAGCGGTTGTCCTGCCAGGCGGCTGCGGCGCGGTGGTGGCTCTCGACCGCCAGTGCGTCCTGCTCTTCGCGGCTGATGCCCCATTTCTCGGCGATGTTCTCCGCCGTGATGCCCATGTGCATATTGTCAAAAGGGTCGTGCAGAGCGGCGGTCATGGCATCGACCATGGCGGCGTCGCCCATGCGGGCGCCCCAGCGGGCAGCGGGCGCCCAGTAGGCCGCGCGGCTCATGCTCTCTGCGCCACCGGCGATAGCCATCTCGCTGTGGCCGAGCTCTAGCTGCTGGGCCGCTGAGATAATGGCTTGCAAGCCACTGCCGCAGAGTCGGTTCAGGGTAAAGGCAGGGGTCTCGACGGGCAGGCCGCCTCTGATGGCCGCATAACGTGAGAGGTACATATCGCGTGCATCGCCGTGAACGACGTTGCCGAAGACGACGTGTTCGATGTCCGCGGCAGCAGCGCCTGAACGCGCGAGTGATTCTTTGACCACCAGGGCTGCCATGTCGACAGTTGGCATGTCTTTGAGGCCACCACCGTAGGTTCCGATAGCGGTCCGTACTGCACTGAGAATAACAATCTCTTTTTGCATTTCAACTTCATCCTTTTGGTTCTATGGTCGCTTAAGCGATCTCGTTAGAAATTGCATTATGGCAAGCATTGCTGCGGTGCACAATGGCTCGTCTATGTATTGCTGCAATTGGATCACTATTGTGCTGCAGCTATAAAAAAAGTGCTTGTTTTAAGGCGTTTAGGCAAGGTTTAAGCAGGGTTTAAGCAAGCTTAAATATCAGCGGAGAGAACACAGCGACAGAAGGGGCGTGTTTTTTTCCTCCAGCTTCATTAATCTAGGCGCTTAATGCTTGCTGTTCTTGCGCGCAGCCGTTTGAATTTAATAGGTGTCGATGTTGCAATTCATTTCACAATCTGACGAGTCGCCGCACCGCGGTCAGCGGCCCAAACCTAATCTGCGTTTGTTTGCCGTGGCGCTGCTGATGGGCGTTGTTGTGAGTATCTCGACGCTGCTACTGCTGGAGGCGATTGCCGTCGTGCAGCGGGTGTTGCTGGGCGCGGCGTCTGAGCGGCACCTGGCCAACCTGATCGAAGAAACCCCTGCCTGGCGGGTGATGCTGGCGCCGGTTATCGGCGGGCTCGTGCTCGGGGCGTTGATCAGCTACCTGCCCGGCAAGCGCTATCACGGTGTGGCCGATGTGATGGAGGCCTGTGCCATGCGCGGCGGCCGCATGGACGCTCGCTCGAGCTTGGGGGCGGCCGCGGCCGCTGCGGTGTCCATCGGTTCTGGCGCATCGGTGGGGCGCGAGGGGCCAGCCGTGCACATTGGCGCATCCCTGTGCGCCTGGGTTGCAGAAAAACTGGGTTTGAACCGCCGCCACTCGCTCATCTTGCTCGGCTGCGGTGCCTCCGCCGCGGTGACCGCCTCTTTTAACGCACCCATATCAGGGGTGTTGTTCGCACTGGAAGTCGTGGTCGGCTACTACACGCTGCGTGTTTTTGCGCCCATAGTCTTGTCCGCCATGGGGGCTTTGACCGTTACTCGTTTTGTGCACGGCGACGCGCCGGCGTTTGTCTTGCCGCCGCACGCGGTGGAATCCCTCTGGGAGCTGCCGCTGTTTGCGCTGCTGGGGGTGGTCGCGGCGCGGGTGGTGATCTACACCATTCGCAGTGTGCGCGCGGCGCAGTGGGTGCACGAACGCTGCAAGGTGCCACTGTGGTTGCGGCCGGCACTGGCCGGTGTGGTGGTGGGCGCGATCGCACTCTACACCCCCTACGCCCTCGGTGTGGGCTATCAAACCATCAGCTTGAGCCTCAACGACGCCTTCCCTCTGTCAGTGTTGCTGGGGATTTTATTGGCCAAGGTTTTCGCCACCGGCCTGTGCCTGGGCAGTGGCTTTTGCGGGGGCGTGTTCAGCCCGTCATTGGTATTGGGTGCGCTCACGGGCGCGGCGCTTGGGCAGGCGGCTGAGCTGGTATTCCCGGGCGCGGTGTCATCGCCGACGGTCTATGCAATAGCCGGCATGGCTGCCTCCGCTTCGGCCATGCTGGGCGCGCCCATCAGCACGGTTTTGATCGTGTTTGAATTGACCTCCGACTACAACGCGATCGCCGCCGTGATGTTGGCCTCGGCCATGGCAAGCACGGCCATGATGTATCAGCCGTATTCCTCGTATTTTCGCTGGCAGCTCAGCACCCGCGGGGTCAACATTGTTGCCGGTCGCGACCAGAGCCTGATGCGCACCGAGACTGTCGACTCTATTATCAGCCAGCGTTTTACGACGGTCGCTGCGGGGGATCCGGTGCAGCAGGTGCTGAGCCGCTGCGCACTGGAGCGCCAGGACGTGATGGTGGCCATCGACGAGCAGGGTGCACTGGTGGGCAGCATGACAGTGCTGGAGCTGGTGTCTCTGGTGGACGATGACGAGCAACAGCCCGGTCAGTTTTCCGCCTATGCGCACGATCAGTCCGTGTCCCTGCGCAAGGGCAGCAGCTTGAGCGGTGCGCTGGATGTCATGGCGTCGCATCAAACCCACTATTTGCCGGTGCTGGAGCCCGATCCCGCGGGGCCGCAGCGGGTGCTTGGCGTGGTCTATCAGGCGGATATTTTGAAGGCCTATAACGCCCTCTTAGAGCAGGCCAGAGAGGACGAGTTCGGCGTCAACTAGGCGGTTCTTTCAGGGGTTTGCCGGCGTCGAGTGGCCGTGTCGAAACATTGCTTACCAACGGTGCCATGCTTTGCAGTGTATTGCCCGTTTGAGCGCGAACAGTCCGCACGCGGCAGATATTGTCAGTGCGCACAGTGGGCCTACAAAACAGCGCCGCGGAAAATCCCCTTTGTCTGGCTCTTTTGTGCCAATTGCACCAGATGGGCACTTACTGTGCTTCAGTTTTAAGCAGCCAGGGCGAGGATGCCGGCCGCGACAAACGTGCTTGCAGCATCAGCTCCTGCGCTGTCGCCAGTCTTAAAAGAGCCAAGGAGAGGGCCGTCGATGGACACACCATCAATCAATGAGAATTACCTGCAGAGCCTGAGCCGATGCGAAAAAAGCGAGGGGTTTATGCCCACCTTTTACGCGCGGCTCTGTTCTTCATCGCCCGTCGCCCGTGCAACCTTTGATAGCACGGATTTTGAGCAGCTGAACGAAGAGACGCTCAGCAGCTTGCGCTGGTTGGCGGGGCTTAACAGCGATGATCCGGCGGTACTGGCTGAGCTGCGCGAGCGCGCAGCGGTGCATTGCCGCCAGCAGTTGAACATCCAACCCGAATACTCTGAATTCTGGCAAAAGGCGCTGATCTCCACCGTGGCCGACACCGACCCCGAATGGGATGAGCGCATTGAATCCGCCTGGCAATCGACGTTGCACCGCATCGTCAACGGCATGGTTGAGCACTACCAATAGTGCCAATGCCTGTAAGGGCTGACGGGATTTTCAGCCTCTATATTGGCAGGGAAAGGTCTCATCAGGCGGAATTTGGCCACAGCGCTTAGAGCTGTGGCCAAGTGCTCCCGTGATATTTCGCGCCTAAATCAGCGGAAAATCAAGCCGCAGGCACGGCCTGATAGGTACCGTCCACGGCGAAAAACTCTTCGCCACCCTTGCGGTAAAAGTGGCTGTTGCCACTCTCCAGCAATTGCGACACGCGCAGCGGCACGGTTTTGCCCTCAGCTTGCAGCCGCTCGGCAAAGCGCTGTGGGCCGATCACGTCGAGCATTTCAAAGGGGCCCTGTGCCCAGTTAAATCCCCAGCGCATGGCGCGGTCCACGTTGACAATGTCGTCGGCAATCTCAGGCACCAGATCGGCGGCATAGCTAAGCGTGCCGCTCATCAGATCCCAGGCAAAACGGCCCGCCACTGTGTCGGCAAACAAGGCCGTGCTGAAGTCCTTCTCTTCTTCGCTCAGCTCCACCACGGCACTGGCGCGCCAGCTGCCGCTCTCCATGTCGTAGGTCTCGCGGTTTTTGCTGCCGTCTTCGTTCTTGCTGACCCGGTAAAAACCGCCGCCGGTTTTGCGGCCCAGCTGGCCGGCCTCAAACAATGCCTGCTCTTTGCTCGGCAGTTTGGCGTAGCCCTCTCCGGGATCGCCGGCGGGCAAGTTCGCCGCCAGGTTTTTAGCCACCGAATCCATGATGTCCAAGCCGACCAGATCGATCAGGCCGTAGAGGCCGGTGGGCGGCAGGCCCATGGGTTTGGACAAGATCGCATCGGCGAGCTCGAAGCTGAGGCCGTTGGCGCGCGCATCAGTGCCTAGGTGTAGGCCGGCGAGCATCCAGAAACAACCGATGCGGTTGCCGATAAAGTTAACGGTGTCTTTGGCGTAAACCACACCCTTGTCCAGGGTGTTGCTGGAAAACTGCGCCAGCTGTTCGATCACTTCGGGGCGGGTGTCCTCGCCGGGCACCAGCTCGAGCAGGCGCATGATGTGCACGGGGTTGAAAAAATGCGTCACCGCAATGTCTTCGCGCAGGCGCTGGGGCATGCCCGCGCTGATGTCATGCAACGGGATGCCCGAGGTGTTGGACGTCACCAGCGAGCCGTCTTTACGCGCGGCCTCTACGCGGGTGAACAAATCGCGCTTGGGCTGCAGTTTCTCGATGATGACTTCGCAGATCCAGTCCGCATCCGCTACCGCGGCTTCGAGATCGTCGAGCGGTGCAGACGTGATGCGCATGGCGTGTTCGGCGGTGATGGCGGGGTATTTCCCCGATTGCAGCCTTTCAATGGCGGCGACAGCAATCTCCTCTTTCATGTCGATCAGCGTGACGTCGCAGCCGGCGGCGGCGCACAGTCCCGCGATGCCCGCGCCCATCGTGCCGGCGCCAACAACGGCTACTTTCTGTATAGAAGATTGCATGTGTAGATCTCGGTGGGGTTAACCCTGCACTTTATCGCTCTCTACCGCTTGATTCAATCACCTCGGCTGTTGTATTGAGCGCTAAATGTGCCGCTATTGCGCGGTTATTTAGTCGAAAATGCGGTATTTCAGGACGGCTGCTCAGCGGTGCTTCGCCAGAAATTCGGGGTCTATGTTGCCGTTTTCATCCATCTCGGGGTAGGGGAGATCATTGTGCTCACAGTAGGCGGCGATGCGCGGCTGCGACCAGCGGAACAGGGTGCTGTCGTAGCTCTGTTGATCGAGCCGCTGGCTCTGGTACAGCCCGGCGCGTTCGCGCTGGCACTGCGCCTCACTGAGGATAATCGCCGCCGCCACCGAGACATTGAAGGACTGCACCATGCCCATCATGGGGATGATGATCGGTTGATCGACCAGCTCGGCGACCGATTCGCTGACGCCGAATTTCTCCGCCCCCAACAACAGTGCAGTGGGCTTGCAGTAGTCCACTTCGCGGTAGTGCACCGCGTGCGGCGAGAGATGCGCCGCCACCACTTGCATGCCTTCGGCCTGTAGCTTCTTCACGCTGTCATCGATGGTGTCGTGCAGGCTCACCTCAACCCAGCGGTCACTGCCCAGTGCGGTGCCCGAGGCTGATTTGAAGCGACGTCGGTCCCGTTCACCCATGGACAATTGCACCTCTCCAATGCCCACGGCATCGCAGGTGCGGATGATGGCGGCAATGTTGTGTTGTTTGTGCACATAGTCCGCCAGCACAGTGAGGTCGGGCTGACGCCGGTCGAGGGTGGCGCGCAATTTAGCTAGTCTTTCGGGAGTCACTCGGGGGGTTCTCTGTCAGGCGTGGAATTGGCCATTCTACCCATTGTGCAAATGCCTTGCTCAAGGCGCACTGCGGCGCCGCCGGCAAGGCTGGGGTCCGTGCGCAAAATGTGGGTCAGACTTCAGTCTGACATGGAGGCGCAACAAGTGTGGGTGGATGTTGAATTTGATTGTTACAGAGGGGAAGCCGCGTTTATTTGAACGCGGCGCTGATAAGCCCAGAACGGGTTTATTCAGACAGAGCTAATACGGAAAGCGATCGGCCTCATGCATGCTCGGGTACTCGCCCTCGATGTAGTCCTTGGCGTCCGCAAGGATCTTGCTGGCCGAGCGGCCCTTTGTCTCAATAGCAGGGCCCACGCGAAATGTCACCACGCCCGGCCATTTCAGCAAGCTGTGGCGGGGCCAAAATTCGCCCGAGTTATGCACCATAGGCACGACCTTTCGGCCTGTCTTGGCGGCCATCAGCGCACCACCGGGCTTGTAGTCTGGTTCTTCGCCGGGTGATTTTCGCGTGCCTTCCGGGAAGATGGTTACCCACAGCCCTTTTGAGAAACGGTCCTCTGCCTGCTCGATCATCTGCGAGATGACTTTGCGGCCGGCACTGCGGTCGATGGTGATGTAACGCAGCGCATACACACCCCAGCCAAAAAATGGCACCCACAGCAGTTCGCGCTTGGCGACAAAGGCGGAATGGGGCAATTCGTACAGCAAGACAAAAGTTTCGTAGGTGCTCTGGTGCTTGCTGAAAATGATGGACGGCTCATCGGGCAGCCGCTCCATGCCCTCTAGGCGGTAATGCAAGCCGCAGATGTAGCGCAGCCCCGTGACCTGCAGCCAGGCGTAGCCGCGGATGATCATGTAGCGCCACTTCAGCGGCAGGATCAACGTCAACAGCATCATGGTGGCGTAAAATATGGTGGTAACTGACAGGTAGAGCAGGTACAGCAAAGAGCGCAACAAGGTGATGTTGCGCGAAGGAACGGTGGAATCTGTCACGAGGGAGCCTGCTCCGGTTGTAAATAATGCTCGACGAACTCGGCGAGGTTATCGACGATTTTTGCCTGCTGCGCAAGCGCGGGGTTTTCGTCCAGTGTGGCCTGGCCCTTGCCCGTGCGCACCAGCACTGGCTGTGCGCCAACGGCCATGGCCGCCTGCAGGTCGCGCAGGGAATCGCCCACCACCGGCACGTTGACCAGATCCACACCCAGGCGTTTGGCCACGTCGTGCAGCATGCCCGGCTTGGGCTTGCGGCAGGCGCATTCGTCGGCGTTGCTGTGCGGGCAGTAGAGCACCGCGTCCACGTGGCCGCCGAGCTTGCTCAGCGCGTGGTGCATCTTTTGGTGGATAGCGTGCAGATCGTCCACACTGAACAGCCCCAGGGATATCCCCGATTGGTTGGTGATCACCACCACCCGGTAGCCCTTTTGATTGAGCCGCGTGATCGCCTCAAGGCTGCCTTCAATGGGCAGCCAAGAATCGGGATTGCGGATTTGTTCCGGGTTGTTTTGATTGATCACGCCGTCGCGATCGAGCAGCACCAGCTTCATGCGCTTTGCCTTCTAAAATCAGTGGGCCAATTGTACCTCAACTGAGCAAAGGCTGATCACACGGGCGCAAGCCCAATGAGGGCTGCGGGGCAGTGGGCGCCAGTTGTAGTATTCGGATGCATCTACGAGCCCTGACCTGAAGCGACTCGACGCGCCTGCAGCTTGTGCAGCTCCTTTCCGGGGTATGTGTTTCGGGACGCGCAGTTCGCGACGCGCAGTTCAGGGCAGGCTACCCCTATCGCTAAAACAAAGGCACGCAGGGTGATTGATTCAATGGCTGCCGACGGTATTGTTCCGTCGAGCGCCTATCGTGCTCGGTCTGTCTACAGGCTTATCGCCGTGACTTGCGCCTGCCGCTGCTTTGTTTGCCTTTGTTTTGAGCGTTGCCCGCGGGCTTGCCACGGCCGCGCGGGGTATCACCTTGGCTGCTGCGGGATTTGGCCATGGGCTTGGCGCTGGATCTGCCGCCGGATTTAGTCGCCGGTTTTTTTCGTGGCTTATTGGCAGTAGGGGGCGCCTCCGATGAGGAGTGTTCGATGGCTTTGGACAGATTGCTTAGCTCAGACTCAGTGAGGTCACGCCACTCACCGGGCGGCAGCCCTTTGAGGGTGATGCCCATGATCTCTACCCGCTCCAACTTGTGCACAGTGTAAGAGAAATGTTCCACCATGCGCCGGATCTGGCGGTTCAGGCCTTGTACCAAAGTAATACTGAACACCCGCGGTGAAATGCGCTCGACCGGGCATTTCTTGGTCATCGTGCCGAGCATGGGCACGCCGCCCGCCATGCCCGCGATGAAGTCGTCGCCAAAGGGGCGGTCCACCGTGACCCGATAGCGCTTCGCGTGCTGGTTGCCTGCGCGCAAAATCTTGTTGACCACGTTGCCGTCATTGGTCAGCAGGATCAGCCCCTGCGAATCCTTGTCCAGCCGCCCGATGGGGAAGATGCGCTTGCTGTGATTGACGAAGTCGACAATGTTGTCGCGTTCGCTGTGCTCAGTGGTGCTGACAATACCCACCGGCTTGTTCAGCGCAATCAGCACCATCGCCTCTTCGTCCCAGGGCTCGATCTCCTGGCCGTTCACCTTCACCCGATCGCGGGGCGAGACCTGATCGCCAATCGCGGCGCACTTGCCGTTGATGCGCACATTGCCCTGCTCAATAAAACGGTCGGCGTCGCGCCGCGAGCAAATGCCGCTCTCGCTGATGAACTTGTTCAGGCGGATGGTTTTCTTCAGTGACATGTGTGGCTCAGGCAAAACGGTGAAAGTAGACTCTATTGTGTCAGAAGTTGCAGACCAAGAGTGCCGTCATCGCAGCGAAGCGTGTGGGCCGTTGAACGCAGGGCTGCTCTGGGCGGACTTCGAGTCATTTACGGTTAGATAATCTTCGCCATCATCAGCTCGTCCACAAACTCGTCATCCAGTTTCACGGCATCTCTTTTCACACCTTCGCTCGCAAAACCGAGCGACTTGTAGAGCCGAATTGCGATGTGATTGTGCGCCACCACCGTGAGCTCTAAGCGGTGAAAGCCGCGCTCAACAGCCCATGCCTGCAGCGACAACATCAACGCGCTGCCATTGCCTTTCCCTGTGTGCGCCTGTGCCAACGCAATCACACAGTGCACCGTGTGTTGGGTCCGCGCCAAAACATCGCTGCTGCCCACGCAAAAACCCACAACGTTGACCCCATCGGCCTCCCCATCCAGACAGACAAACATCACCTGCGCTGAAGAATCCCTGAAGTGCTCAAGCCGCCGCCGCTGTTGCTCAAGCGTCGTCTGCCGTTCGCCCGGCTCGAAAAGCAGAAACTCGGTTTCCCTGTCGAGCAACTCAAACAAATCCAAAAGATCTTCCGCGTCTTCAACTATCGCTTCACGGATCAACCGATTTCTCCCCATGGTCCGAAGAATTTAATGCCACATTGTGGGTTCGAATTTATTCGGAGGTTTTAGCTTTTTCTGATTTTACTGTATTGATCCACCTTCACCCGCTGCTTGTTTCGATCATTCCGAATAACAGTTTTAAGATATTGCATGCCGCAATTTTTCATCACGTGGCCAAAGCTGGGTTCGACTGAAGATGCTCCGCATTGACGCGCGGCAATTCGAGATCTTCAAAGGCGAAACGCAGCATCGCCTCAAGCGCTTGTGTGCAGTAGCCCTGGCCCCAGTGATCATGTTCTATCCAGTAACCCAGCGATGCCTTTTCGCATTTGGCGTCCATCAACGTGATCGCGCCCACCACTTGCTCTGGTTTCTTAAGGCAGATGGCAAAGGCGATTTTTGATCGCTCTCGCCAAGTCTTTTCATGGTCACTGATCCATGACTCCGCCATGTCAGTCGTGTAGGGGTTGGGGATACTCAAGGTGGTGCAGGAAACTCGGCTGTCGCCCAGCAGTTCCGTCACCCGCGCGCAGTCGTCAATTGAAAAGGGCCTCAGCAACAGAGTTTTTGTTTCCAGCGCGGGCTGCACGTCGTCCCTAATCTTCATCTTGGATGTTCCATCAACCTTCGGTAAAAATCAGCTTCCACAAATTAAGCTGTAGGTTCGGCTTTAGCCGGAATTTGGTGCGCCAGATGTGCAGCTGCGCGCCCCGAACTGCGCGCCCCTGGCCGGGTGCCCCTGGCCGGGCGCCCCAATATCACACCCACAAAAGCGCTAGAGTTCAATGCTCAGTCCCCGCGTAAATCCACATCGATGTTGTCCCGCCCGCCCGCTCAAATCCCAGCGCTTGGTAAAAAGCCACAGCTTCGCCATCGGCAGTCAGCATCTGCTGATGAAATCCACCGTACACCGTTTGCATCGCCGCCATCATTTGGCGGCCAATGCCCTGACCGTGGTGATCGGGGTGCACCAGCATGTGCGGGTAGTAGACGACCAGATGGCCGTCCGAAATCGCGTTGCCAATACCCACCAGTTTATCCACCGTGCGGGCCGTCACCAGCGAATGTGAATCGCGCAGGGCGG
>JAWSVD010000594.1:0-676 GCA_033852095.1 Granulosicoccaceae bacterium
ACCAGCATAGCTGGGGGCTTATTGGAGGACGCCCTCTAAGGGCTCAAGAAGGCGCCCAAGGCGCTCTACACTTTTAACACCCCCTGCTCCGACGCCGTGTCGTTCTTTTCTTGATCTCGGATATAGTTGCGTACTATTTCTTCATCCAATCCTACCGTTGATACGTAGTAGCCTCTTGCCCAGAAATGCTCTCCCGTGAAATTCCTCTGCCGCCCCTTAAATTTCCGCGCTATGGCTATCGCGCTTTTCCCCTTCAGATACCCCACCATTCCTGACACCGCAAATTTGGGTGGAATCCTGACACACATGTGCACATGGTCCCGCATCAGATGCCCTTCCAAAATCTCTATACCTCTTCGCTTGGCAAGCTCGTGAAATATCTCGCCCAGCTCAGACCGCAAGCTCCCATAAATGATCGAACGGCGGCGCTTTGGTACAAATACCAGATGATATTTGCAGTCCCATCTTGTGTGCGCCAAACTTCTGTGGTCTCTCATAGATCTTCCCTTCAAATTTCTTGGTCGAAACTTGAAAGTGAGCAATACCGTTGGAACGGTCAAACCTATGCGAGTCCCCCCGGCGTGGCCGGGGGTTTACCCATTTCTAATTAGAAAATGTAACTCAAACATCAAAGGCCACAAAAGATGCTAGCTCAACAGAAACTCTTGCCACTTCA
>JAWSVD010000121.1:0-14412 GCA_033852095.1 Granulosicoccaceae bacterium
CCTTCCTGCTCGCCGGGCAAGTCACCACTGAGAGCTTTTGGCAGGCCATCTGGCTTGCGCCTATTGTCTTAGTGGGAGCCTGGAGCGGCGCGACACTCTCGCGCATCATGCCAGAGCGCGTCTTTTTTCTGATCATAGAAATCGCGTTGGCGGCGGTCTCGTGCAAGTTGCTCTACGAGGTCATCTACAGTTAGCAATCTGGGCAAACACCAGAATCCCAGCTGCAGTACCGATCTCAGCTGCCTGAGACTCCCCCGCGTTGCGTTGCGCTCTATGCCGGGCTACAGGGGCGGTGATATTACGGCGGCCACGAAATTGAGGCCGGTGTAGCGCGTTCGTTGCGCAGCGGTATCCGGGATTGCGCTTCTCACGGACAGAGGGAGCATTGGAAGCTCGTCGCAAGCGCCTGCTCTAATTTGCCTCAAGCACCCAATGCTCATTTGGGTGCTGTCTGCTGCGATGCTCGACTCTAGCGAAAGGGGGATGGTAGGTGCGATTTCGTGGAAACACCCTCGAGCTGCTCGGCACATGGCGAGACCTGAACCCTGCGCTTACTGGCGCCCCAAACGCTGGCGTACGCGTCCTCCCGTATCGACGGCCGCAGCCATAGTCATTATTGTTCCGAAGATGGCAAGCAGGATTGCCCTGCAGCGCGGATTTGTATTATCAGAATGCTTCATGCAAGCCGTTATCGACTGACTTGAGCTCAGAGCGCGGTTTAACCTCGCGCTTTTAGCCCATTAACACCGCATCCGGCGCCAAGAAAACATCCACAAAAATCGCTTGCCATGATTTTGCGAAGGACGTTTTAAAGCCTAAAACAAACCCAAACAGCAAAAGAGATGCACACCATGAACGCTACCCAGCTACGACTCCCCCGCCTCGGCAAGCTCATGTTTGTCACCCTGCTCCCCTTTTTGGCCATCGCCTGCAGCAGCGACGATGACGACGGCGGTGGCGGTGGCGGTGGCGACCCCACATTGGATGCATACGCACTGCAGGCAAGCGGCTCGGCGGAAATCCCCAGCAACAGCTCGACCGCCACAGCCCAGGGCAGCTTAACCCTCAACCCAGACGACGGCGCGTTCAGTGGCAGCCTGACATCCACGGGCATTAACGCAACAGCGGCACACATACACGAGGCTTTTGCCGGTGGCAACGGCGACGTGATCGTCACCCTGGACATCGCAGGCGATCAGATCTCGGTGCCCGACGGCACCCTGCTCAACAGCGCTCAAATGAGTGCCCTGGCAGCGGGACGTTATTACCTCAACATCCACTCCGCGGCGACCCCCGCCGGCGAGTTGCGCGCACAGCTGATCGCAGGTGATATCTCGCTGATCACCACTGCGCTCAGCGGTGCGCAGGAAGTGCCCGCCAATGCGAGCACTGGCACGGGTACAGGCTACCTGACGCTGAACCAAGCGAGTGGCGAGCTGTTTATCGCGCTGTCCACCAATGGTCTGTCCACAACGGTGTCGGCCGCGCACCTGCATGGGGAACACGCGGGCCGCAACGGCGGAGTGATCGTCAACATGACGGCATTTGATGGGGGTGACAGCTTTGCGCTCAGCACGGCGCAGCGCGATCAACTGCTCGCGGGCGGCACCTACTTGAATGTGCATACTCAAGGCGTCCCAGCGGGTGAGCTGCGCGGCCAGGTCCTGCCGGCGGGGATCGATCTCTACATCAATGACCTGACTGGCGATCAGCAGGTGCCCGCTGTCACCACCGCCGCCACTGCAAGGGGTGCAGTCACTGTGAACCGCAACAGTAACAGCCTCACGGCGGTCATCAATACGAGCGGTTTGGCCGGCACAGCTCAACTCGCTCATGTGCACGCAGGCGCGACTGGCGTGAACGGCTCGGTGATTACACAGCTTACGCAGGACACGGGCGATGCGACGATATGGCAGGTGGTTGACACTGCCATCAGTGCGGCGGATATCACGGCCATCAGCAATGGCGGTAGTTACCTGAACGTGCACACCAGCACTTTTGCCGCGGGTGAGTTACGCGCTCAGATTCAATAGCCCCTGCTGAGGCGCCATTCCTTGGCGCCTCAGCTCCGCTGCTGGCCCAACTCCCTATTCAAGCAGAAAAATCGTTGTGTGCGGTAGAGCATTGATTACCAGATGATGGCGCTAGGGATTGATACTGTTGCTCTGGATGATCTTATCCGCCGCCGATTGATTGACCATCAGGTCGTCCATCATGCCCCCCGGATGCGACACCCAGCCCGCCGCACCGTCGCGGTACACCAAGCCCCAGACCATCGAATTGCCGTCCACCGCGTCCACCCGGCCCATGAACAAATCCACGTTCAGGCCATCGTAGTCTTCCAGTATCAAATAGGCGTGGCCATTGTGCTGCTCGTAGCTGTAGGCATAACTTTGTGCGGCCTCTTGCACACCATTCTCGGTCAAGGTGACGTGCACCTGTGTTGCGCTCACACGCTCAAGCTTTTTGAAATAGTTGTCATCGGTGTATTCAATCACCAAATCGTCGTTCAGCAAGGAGCTACCAACTAGCGAGTTGGACAAGAGCACACCCTTGGGTGGACCAGAGCTGTATTTGTAGGTAAGAAAATCGCCGTCCGGCTTTGCCACCCCATCGCGAATACCGTTATAGACTACGTAGCTGTCGCCGGCTTTGAGCATTGCAGCAGCGTACAGGGTATCCCCGGCGCTGAAGCTAACTGGCGTGCTGAACAAGGTCGAAGAGCGATCGGCAATACTGGACATCAAACTGGGCGGCACCACACTGAGATCCACCCCTGCAACAAACAGATCATAGGCAAAGCCATTGGCATCAAAGCGTGCCGAATCCCCGTCGCAACTCAGCTGCGCCGCTGGCATCGGAATATCGTATTGCAACTTCGCGTAGGGATCGCTGGCATGGTTCACCGCCGCCATGTCGATCAAGGTGCCCTGCACATTGTTTCGATACGCGGCAGTGGCGGTGCTGTTGCCATCATTGGGCATCATCACACTGCCGTTGTATTGCTGGGACAAAATGTTCAGGTGATTGGCCCCCGAACCGTCATCCGCCAAGTACATTTTCTTGTATTCGTTGTCGTTATCGTCCCAACCCTCAAAGGCAAAATACCCGCTCGCCAGATCGGCGCAGAGATCGGGCGGCACACTCAAGTAGGGCAAAAAAGGCGTCAACTGCGCAATCTGCGTGGCGTAGTCGGATGTGTTCAGGGCCATCAACGGCAGCAGCGACGCCGCTGAAAAACCCGTCAAATCCGCAGGCAATTGCGCACGTGCCTGCGGCAACTTATCCAGCACCCGCGCAGAGGCAAACCACAGCTTTTGCTGTGCGCTGTCCGCCGCTGGCGCAACTGAGATGTTTGCGGCCAGCGCCAGGTGCACACTCTGCGCCATCGCCTGCAGCTCGTTGTTCTGCGCGGCACCGTCGATAAAGTTATCAAACAGGCTGCTATCGCCGCCCTTGGTCTCGCCCAGGTTAACAAGCACAGCGTCGTGCGCCTGCGCCAGTGACATCGACGGCATCAGCGCGCGTTGCTGCTGCACCAGTGTGCTCAGCGGGCTGATGAACACCTCAGATGTACCATCACTGGCACCCGCTGGCAGGTAATACCAGAGCGGATCGACGATGGACTGCGCGGCCGTGCTGCCACCCACAAAGGGCCCGTGGTCAGTGGCGCCTGCGGGGATAAACACCATCAGATCCTGCGCCGGGTCGAACCCTGACAGACTGAAACTGCCATCGCCCGCGCTGATGCTGTAGCTCTCGTCCAGGCAGTCCATGTCGGCGTCGCTGTCGTGGCACACATAAGCACCCTCGATGTAGCCGTCGCCCACACGACCACTGATGCTCCCGCCACCGGCAGCGGAGTCACCGCCCCCGCCACCACCACAGGCGCTGAGAACTGATGACAAGAAGATTGCTTGTGCGCAACGGGTTTTCATGCAGATTTCCTGTGCCGGACCACGCGTCAATGCGATGGTCCAAGCCTAGAGAAACCGCTAGAAAATGTAACTGGCGTAAGCGACAGGGTCGTTGAAATAACAAGCGAGCAGAACAGCTGCCCTGAACAACTGCAAAGGGTACGCGGTAGGTGCAGCAGTAAGCCTGTCCAGAAATTGCAGGGTCGAATTCATTCGACTTTCTCTGGAGCTAGAGGACGCCCTGCACACCCAACGGTGCACAACGTAGAGACCATTTTCCTGCGCTTAGGCCCGGTACAGGATCCAAGGCCAATATTTCTTCGCAATCCCGGATACCGCAGCGCTACTTCCGGGCAACACCTGACCAAAGATCACTGATCTCCCGTGAATTAACTGAACCCGCAACCTGCCAAGGGGCACGACGGAAAGCGGAAAAGTAGCGGAGCAAGCTTCAAGACATACTGGGCGTATAGTTAGGTACACAGCGTCAGTGGCTAATGGCGCGCACCGCGGCGCCCTGCGCTCAGAAATGCCCCCAGCTCAATCCAGTTATTACACATGCCCAGCATGAAAGGCCTTCCCCGAAGAGCGAATACCCGCCCTTACACAACAACACGCCCTTTCAGCACTCTCTGTGCTGAACCGAACATATCCGCTCCGACCAGGAAAAATAATTAATAGCCCGACGATAATCACAAGGTTCAGTACCGCCAACAAACTGCGTACACCCACGCGACTCGACATCTGTTGCGTGTGGTTGAGTCTATTTACAAGCTCACGGTAGCCAGCAACTTTGTGATAAATCCCCCACTAAACACCGTCAATTCAACTCAATAACTGTCCGACAGCGAGATATTTACGACCATAGATATCCTAATAGTATTCTGAGTTAACTGGAAAATCCGAACAATGTCATGTGTTCAAGTTCTAGATATGAAGGATGAAACACTACTGACTAAACTACACTGTAAATTACACCTGACAATCACAGCACTGAAATCAAACAAAATAGTCTGAACAAAAAGCTAGCTGGTAATCACGTAGAAAATCATAGAAGCGACTTGACCACCTATGCCGAATTACAGCATGTGCGCTCTCAAAGATAGGGATTACAGAGTCTGCTGTTTACAGAGTGTGCATTGAGAGGATAACGAAGAATAACATTGACAACATATTCTATTCAGGGAATACATATCGATTACTCCCTCACTCAATGTGTTCACAAACACTTACACTCTCATCGATTTACATTGCTATTTCATTTTTCTATTTCATATTGGAATAAAATACAATACAGTGTACACGAGCGTTTCCACCTGAATTCACGGACAAATCCGCTCAAACAAGGAGCCGTTACGTGCCAAGTTATCTTAAAAAAGAAATCATCCGTTTTTTATCATTTTCAATATTATTAATTTTCTCCTTACCGTTTCAAGCCAACGCGATTGTGGGTGGATTCGACCCAAGCATCAGCGTGGAAGTGCTTCCAGGTGAATCCAGCCACTTAGACGCTGAATTTACACAGCAGGCGAATGGGCTATCTGTTTTCATTACAAAATATGGAAAATACCGGTTGAGCGTAGACGCGGCAGGAAGCAACAGTGCCTCGCACGAAATTATCAGCAGGAAACCAGCACACGATGCGGTGGTAGTAAAAGCCTTCTTGATGGCTGCAGCAAGCAATTCAGGAGAAATAAACAGTGGTGATATTACACTCGATGACAACGTCATAAATTGGAGCTCCGGTGTGTACAATAGCATTGGCAGCTACTCAAGATTTTTCCATACAGTCCTCGCAGATGTCACGCACATCGTAAAACCAAAATCCCAAGGTTCGGCTCATCGAACGGTTAAATTCACACTAAAAGAACTAGCTGACAACACAAAGATTGACGGCGAAGTTCTAGCGGTCATTTACCATGTCCCGAGTTTAAGCGACGACGAGAAGCATACTGTTTCATTACTGTTCGGCGGACAAAGATTGGCGGGAGATCGATTCGAGCTGTCTTTAAGCGAGAGTATTGATCCCACGAAAAATCGAAGTTTAGCGCACATGGGCCTAGGTATTTCTTATGGCTGCCAAGGCCCTACCGGGTGTGCAGGCGTCCAATACAGCACAATTGACGTTAACGGAAAACGCCTCAGCACCTCCGCGGGAGGGAATGACGATGGTGAAGGCGCGAATGGAGCACTCATAACTGCAGGTGGTCACGGTGATGCTTTTGGTAATCCTTCAAACCCCTATGCGCTACCCGCAAACAATTTCACAGATGATGAGCGCTATAACCTAAAACCGTTCTTAATACCTCATAGTAAAAAAATAGTCGTCGACAGCAACAATCCATCAAACGACGACAACATTTTCTTTGCTTGGTTTGAGCTATCAGCTGCTGCGCGCATAAACCGAGACTCAGATGGAGATGGCCTACTGGATGACTGGGAGCGCAACGGTTACGACCATGATTTAGACGGCGTGATTGATGTCCCTCTGCATGAATTAGGATTTGACCCCAATCATAAAGACATCGCGATCGCCTATGCATGGATGCCGCGATCAGCGTCCTCAATTGGAAAACTACTGGTGCCTACCAATGCACAGCTACACGCTGTGACAGAGATGTTCAGGAAATCCCCAGTTACTAACCCCGATGGCGCCAAAGGTATAAACATCCATTGGAAACGGTTATCAAAAGTAGCGGCTGATAGCAATCTATCGCCTGTTTGGACTCAATTCGATGGATTGATGGACCCTCTGTTGAGTGATGCGGAGCGCCGAATATACCACCGGATGCTAATGGCCAACAAATACAGCGGCGGGCGAAGCAGCGGATTATCACGAGGAATTCCTGCGGCTGATTTTATCGTATCGCTGGGCTTCTACGACGCAACAGACAATATGATCACTGGCACAATTGCTCATGAATTAGGCCACAACATTGGCCTCCGCCATGGCGGAATTGATCACGATCCTTACAAAACCAGCCATTTGAGCGTCATGAGCTACCTCTACCAGTTCAACCTACTTGAGAAGGATGGGGAACCTCTCATGGACTATCAGCGTTTTAGGATGTCTGAACTTGATGAAAACAAACTCGATGAAGCAGACGGATTGAGTAAAACGGGCAGCGACGACATTCTAAAACGATACGGCATGATTTGGCGAAACTCCCCTAATGGACCTCTATACCGGAAACGGGCGAATATCAACAGTTTTGTGGACTGGAACAGAAATGGCACTCGGACCGACGAAAACGTGTCACAAGATATTAATCAAAACTATGGGAAATCGGTGCTGCCGGGAGGCTATAACGAATGGCAGAACATTGTGTACGATGCCGGCGGAGTCATTGGCTCCGGCATTCCATCGCAAATTCCGATCACTGATTTAGACTATGAGATGGAAGAGCTTACTGTCGATGAATATCTCGATATGCAGAATAACACCATCGATGTAGATTAATTCGTGCTGAACCGAGGGCACGCAATCAGTGTCCTCGGTGCTTTTAATAAAGTCACAGATTCTAATTTTTCCGCAGGGGCCAACGTCACCTTTTCATAGACCACGAGTGGAGTCGAGGGCAGGCCAATCCTCAAATTCTTGACCATTTCAAAACTCGCTGTGGTTGCGTAGCCACTTTCGGTCGCAATTCTTGCATTTTCAGCCAACCACGAAAACACTCTGTCATAACAGCTCAACGCCAATCTGCTAATCAAACGCCACTTGTTGTTGCCACTTAGAAAACGGACAGGCCCGTGTCAATCAATTTGATTTCGATCCAATAGATACTGGACTAAATGACTAGCAGGCTGCGTGGGTGCTGCACAACGTGTTCCGGGGTTTGATTTAACAGCCTCTTACTCCGCCAAAGTGCTGCAATCCAGCAGTCGCCGCAGCTGCTGGCCCTGGGCGTCGAAGTTGTCCGCGGCCAACCAGCGTTTAAAGCCCCGCTCTATCTCGGGCCAGTCGCTGTCAATCGCCGCGTACCAGGCGGTGTCGCGGTTGCGGTTTTTCACGATTGTGGCCTGACGGAAGATCCCTTCGAACTGAAAACCCAAGCGCAGCGCGGCCCTGCACGAGGGCTCGTTGAGCGCGTTGCACTTCCACTCGTAACGCCGGTAGCCCAGTTCAGCAAAGACGTGCCGCATCATCAGGTACATGGCTTCGGTAGCCAGCGGGGTGCGCTGCAGGCAATCAGCGAAGTGAATGTGTCCGACTTCTATCACGCCTACTGCGGGCTCGATGCGCAGGTAGCTCGCCACGCCGACGGCTCTGCCCGTAGCACTGTCGACGACGGTGTAGAACACCGGGTCATCACAACCCGCGTGTTGCGCCAGCCAGCTCTTCAGCGAGTCCGCACGGTCAAAGGGGCCGTAGGGCAGATAGGTCCAATTGCTGCCGCTGCTGTTCTGCGCGAAGGCCGCCCAGAGATCTGCAGCGTCTCGGTCCGCGTCCAGCGCTCTTAGCCGGCAAAAACGACCGAGCATCTCTTGAGTAGACGGCCGTTCACGCGGGGTCCAGTCCACCACCGGCTCACCGACTTCCTGCTTGGCATCATCTAGGGTGCTGCTCATGGTCCTGCCTCTGTGCGCTTTTGATGAGAGTGATTATCCCCTGCTGACGGCGCGGTTAGCAGACCCATAGTCAGCACGGACGCCAAACCAAAGCGGGCGCAGCCCGCAACCGTGCGTGCCTTCTCGCGAGAGATCCCGTATTGCCCCCGGCACGCTCAGGCTGTACCTATAGGGCCATTGGGCCGCCCCGCAGTTTCCATCGTTTTGCAGCCTTGGGGGTACGACGCGTCTACCGGCCGAGAGAAAGTCGAATGAATTCGACCCTACAATGAAGTGCGCCGGTTGCCGTGACCCGTTATTTAGGGCTTGACGCATCAGCGGTGCAGCACTTATGGTTCCCCAATAACTTCTGGTGTCCTAAGGCTTTCACGGCCACGGGATTAAACGGGAAGCCGGTGCGCATTCATTTTCGATGGTGCAAGGCCGGCGCTGCCCCCGCAACGGTAAGTGAGAAGCGACGATCAACAAGCCACTGTGCTCAGCATGGGAAGGCGATCTGCGCGGCGCCAGCGCCACTCATCAGCCCGGAGACCGGCCCGAAGTTGCTCGTTTGACATTGCGGAGGGCAAGGTCGGGACGGTGAATCCCCCCTGTTCAGGCTTTCACTCTGCCCTTCCCCATGCCTCTGCCCCGTATTCAATACACACAGCAGGAGGCGCCGCGGCATGAGCGACACCGAAAAATCACAACGTCACAAGACCCGCATGCAGCGCAAAGAAGCGGTGGTGGACGCCGCCATCGAGCGCGCCGATCGAGACAAGGGCCTGCTGCTGGTGCTGACCGGCAACGGCAAGGGAAAATCCAGCTCCGCCTTTGGCATGTTGGCGCGTGCCCTCGGTCACGGCATGAACGTGGGCGTGGCGCAGTTCATCAAGGGCCGCTCAGACACCGGCGAAGAGAGCTTCTTTCGCAGCCAACCCAACGTGCAGTGGCACGTGCTCGGCGAGGGCTTCACCTGGAAGACTCAAGACCTGGAGCGCGACATCGCCACCGCACAACAGGGCTGGCAAACCGTGCGGCCGATGCTGCAAGACCCGAGCATCGATCTGATTGTTCTGGACGAACTCACCTACACGTTTAAATACGGCTGGCTGCAGCTGGACGACGTACTGGCAGATTTGGCTGCTCGCCCAGCGATGCAGCACGTGGTGATCACCGGCCGCGGGGCCCCACAAGCGCTGATCGACGCCGCCGACACAGTCAGCGAACTGCGCGATGTCAAACACGCCTTCAAAGCGGGTATTCGCGCCCAGCGCGGCATTGACCAGTGAGCGAAACGCGCCACTGCCCGGCGATGTTTATCGCAGCCCCCGCCTCGGGCCAGGGCAAGACGACCGTCACTGCAGCCCTGGCCTACCACCACCGCCAGCAGGGCCGTCGGGTGCGGGTGTTCAAGACCGGCCCCGACTTCCTCGACCCCATGATTCTGGCGCAGGCATCGGCCGCGCCCGTGTATCAGCTGGACCTGTGGATGGGCGGCGAGGCGCACTGCCGCCAGCTGTTGTTTGATGCAGCGGCTGACGCGGACCTGATTCTGATCGAAGGGGTGATGGGGCTGTTTGACGGCGACCCTTCCAGCGCCGACCTGGCCACGCTGCTGGGCGTGCCGATACTGGCCGTGATCAACGGCGCGTCCATGGCACAGACCTTCGGCGCGCTGGCGCACGGGTTGGCGACTTACCGCCCCGACCTGCCCTTTGCCGGTGTGTTGGCGAACAGAGTATCCAGTGACAGCCACTACAGCATGCTCACCGAGAGCCTGCCCGACGGCATGCGCTGCTACGGCCGCCTGCCCAAGGACGAGAGTCTGGTCTTGCCCGAACGCCACCTGGGCCTGTTGCAGGCTGAGGAAATCGGTGATTTGGATGAGCGCATCGCGCGCGCCGCCGCTGCCCTGCAGGGCAGCGGCACCGAGCTGCCACCCGCGGTGGAGTTTCATCCGCCAGACGCCACAGTGGCACTGCCGCCGCTGCTCGCCGGGCGCCGCATCGCCGTGGCCCGCGACAGCGCCTTTGCCTTTTTATACTGCGCCAACCTAGAGACCTTGGAATCGATGGGCGCACAGTTGTGTTATTTCTCACCGCTGCGGGACAGCCGACTGCCCACCGCCGATGCGCTCTACCTTCCCGGCGGATATCCAGAGTTGCATTTTGAAATGCTGGCGGACAACAAAGCCATGCAGAAATCCATTCGCGACTTCCACGCCGCAGACAAGCCTATCGTCGCGGAATGCGGTGGCATGCTCTATTTGTCAGAATCTTTGACAGATAAGGACGGCCAAGCAGAGGAGATGATCGCGATCCTGCCCGGCCACGCGCGCATGCAAAAGCGGCTGGGTAACTTGGGCATGCACAGCGTTGTGCTGCCCGAGGGTGAGCTGCGCGGTCACACTTTTCACTACTCCCACTACGAGAGCCCCCTGCCACCCATCGCCACCAGCGTGGGCGTGCGAAAGGGGCGTCGTGGCGAGGCGGTGTACCGGCTGGGCTCGCTGCAGGCCTCGTACCTGCACTTGTATTTCCCCTCGAATCCCCAAGCGGTGGCGGCGCTGTTTTCCCCGCGCACACCGCTGGCACCCCAGACCTAAGGAACACGCATGCAAATCCCCCACATCGCTGTAGCGCTCTCTCCCTCCGTGGCGCTCCGCACCGCTCACACCGGAGTATTGAACTGACATGGGCAAGGTATGGTTTGTGGGCGCAGGCCCCGGCGACCCGGAACTGATCACCGTGCGCGGCCGTGATCAGATCGCCGCCGCCGGCGCGGTCATGTTCGCCGGATCACTGGTGCAGCAGGCCGCCATCCGCTGGGCACCGGCGGGCTGCGAGATCGCCGATTCCAAGGGCATGACCCTGGAGCAGATCACCGACTGGCTGATCGAGATGGCGGCCAAACATCAAACGGTGATCCGCCTGCAGACCGGCGACCCGGGCTTGTACGGTGCGCTGATCGAGATGGTGCAGCCGCTGGACAAGGCGGGTATTGAGGTGGGCGTGACACCCGGTGTGTCGTCTGCGATGGCGTCGATGGCGGTGGCCTGCGAGAGCATGACCTTGCCGGAGATCACCCAGACGGTGATACTGACCCGCGTGCAGGGCCGCACCCCCATGCCCGAGGGCGAGTCGCTGGCGGATCTCGCCAAGCACAAGTCCACCCTGTGCATGTTCCTCTCGATCACCCTGATCAAGAAGATTCAGGCCGAGCTGGCCAGCGCCGGTTGGCACGAGGACTCGCCCGTGCTGGTGGTGCACAAGGCCACCTGGAAGGACGAGCAGAAGATTGTGCGCACCACCCTGCGCGATCTGCGCCAAGACTGTCTGGACGCTGGCATCACCAGCCAGGCCATGATTGTCGCCAGTCCCACCCTCGGTGCGCGCGAGTGGCCGACACTGGCGAAATCAAAACTCTACGACGCGGAGTTCAGCCACCGTTTTAGGCGCGCCAGCAAGAGCAAAACAGACACCGCGAGCGATTGACTTGAAGGTGCCGCACGGCGCACACCGCACCTGCATTAACGAGCAATCGAGCAAGACACCTGCCTGAACGGATACACGCCCGCAGGCGCAACCAGACGCCAGCCCCACGGGCGGTGTCACCGGAGAATACCTTGAAAGACACAGTACTGCTGGTGGGCCACGGCTCACGCAACCCCGACGGCAATCGCGAGATCGAAGAATTCACCGCCAAATGGCGTGCAGCGCGGCCCGACTGGCGTATCGAACTCTGTTTTATTGAATTCGCCGACATCACCCTAGACGCGGGCATGGATCTGGCGGCCAATGGTTCATCACGCGTGATCGTGGTGCCGCTGATCCTCAACGCCGCGGCGCACGTGCGCTATGAAATTCCCGCCCACATCAACAAAGCCAATGTGCGCCACCCGAACACCGAGTTTGTCTACGCCGCACACCTGGGCGCCTGCGAAGCTTTCTTAGATGTGCTCAAACGCCGCCTCAAGAGCGCAGTGGCTGAGCTCGACTTCCCCGACCCGCGCAATACCGGCGTGATCTTGCTGGGACGCGGATCATCGCATCGCGGCGCCAACGGCGAAGTGGCCAAGATGGCGCGTTGGATTTTGGAAGAGAGCGAGCACGAGCTGGTGGACATCGCTTTTACCGGCGTCACCCACCCGCGCCTGGAGCGCGTGGTGCAGCGCCAGGAGATGCTCGGCATGCGGCAGATCATCGTGCTGCCCTACTACCTCTTTGCCGGCACGCTCATCACCCGCATCGGCCGCCAGATGCAACACCTGCGTCAGCAATACCCGCAGCAGCGATTTGCCTGCACCGACTACATCGGCTTTGAGCCCGAGGTGCTGGCGGTGCTGGAGCAGCGCATCGAGGAAACGGCTGATGGCGGTGTCTCGCTGGAAATCGACGAGAGCCTGGCGCACAGCCACGAGCATCATCACCACGATCATGGTCATCAGCACGAGCACACGGAGTCAGCCGCATGAGCAGCAACATTCACACGGAACAGATGACCACGGCCGGTCAGAAGATCGAGCACGATTCTTTCTCCATCGTCGACGCCGAAGTGGGAGAGCACAACTACGGCCCTGAGCAGTGGCCGCTGGTGCGCCGCATGATCCACGCCACCGCCGATTTTGAGTTCAACGGCCTGACCGAATTCCACGACAACGCGATAGAATCGGGCGTGCAGGCCATATTGGCCGGCAAGCCGATCGTCTCGGATGTGGAGATGATCTGCGTCGGTGTGTCCAAACCCCGCCTGGCGCACTTTGGTGTCGGCCTGCACCAGTTCATCAGTGACGAGGATGTGATCCGTGATGCCAAGGCGCAGGGCACCACCCGCGCCGTGCAAGCCATGCGCAAAGCCCGCGCCATAGGTTTGCTGGACGGCGCCATCATCGCCGTCGGCAACGCCCCCACCGCGCTGCTGGAAGTGCTGCGCATGATCGAAGAAGACGGCCTGCGCCCGGCGCTGTTGGTGGGCATGCCGGTGGGCTTTGTCTCCGCGGAGGAATCCAAAGACGCCACCGCCGCCAATGCCATCACACCCTGGGTCATCACCCGCGGTCGCAAAGGCGGCTCTACGCTGGTGGTTTCCGCGATACACGCGATACTTGCAGTCGCTGAAGCTCGGCAGAAAAGCAGTTAATCATTGCTCCGAGCGCTGCACGCCATTGGGATTCGAATCCACAAGATACCGCCCACTTCAGCGCTAATTATGTGGGTTCGAATTTATTCGTACAACGGTGGTAACCGACGCTCCGAATCTGTACTTTCCACAGCGCCCCATGTCACACAAATTGGAAATGGCAAACTCCGGTGAAATCCGAATTAATTTGAAGCCACAATTTGAGCAGCATGCGCACTTTCGCGATGCCGGCAACACCCATCAAGGACAGTCCCATGGGCATGATGAGCAAGACCAAGAAGAAAGGCACCCGCTCGGGCTTCACCACCGGTGCCTGCTCGGCGGCGGCGGCGCGCGCGGCCACCCTTGGCCTGCTCAACCGCGAGATACCGGCCGCCGTGGACTGCGAGCTGCCCAATCAGCAGATGGTGAGCTTTGCGCTGCACTGCGCCGAACTGTCTGAAAAGGCAGCCACCGTGGTGGTGGTCAAGGACGCCGGGGACGACCCGGACTGCACGCACGGCGCCCACATGACAGCCACCGTGGAGTTGATGCCCGGTCGCCCCGGCGAGGTGGTATTGGCGGGCGGCGACGGGGTCGGCACCATCACCCAGCCCGGGCTTGGCTTACCCGTAAATGCCCCGGCGATCAACCCGGTGCCACGACAGAACATCGAGGCCAACGTGCGCGCCGTGGCGGCCGATCTGCTGGAGGAGTACAGCCTGCGCGTGACCATCTCCGTGCCCGGCGGCCAAGCCATGGCACGCAAGACCCACAACGCCCGCCTCGGCATTGTCGACGGCATCTCCATCCTCGGCACCAC
>JAWSVD010000121.1:14456-19824 GCA_033852095.1 Granulosicoccaceae bacterium
GCCGAGCTGACCGAGCTGCCCAGCAGCGCCTTCGTGCAGATGGGTGACTTCCTGCGCTACGCCCTGGACACCGCCGTCAGCACCGGCACCGAGCACGTGGTGATCGGCGGCATGATCGGCAAGCTGACCAAGATGGCGCAGGGCGAGACCATCACCCACGCCAACCGCGCCGAGGTGGACACCGGCCTGCTGGCAGAGATTGCCGCCGAGTGCGGCGCCACCGGCGATGTCTGCGATGATATCCGCGGCAACCAGACCGCGCGTTACGCCGGCGACCGCATGATCGAGCAGGGCAAGGGCGAGCTGTTCCACACCACGCTGGCCAATCGCGTCATCACCACCCTCGCCGGCCGCTACCCCCAACAGTTCAGCATCACGGTGCTGGTCTGCAACTTCAGCGGCGAGAAAATCTGCGAAGCGCGCGGTAACCTGTAGCGGACCGATGTTGGGGCCCATGGCTCCGCGTTTCAATCAAGGCATGCGTACGGATGAATCCGAACCCACAGGGCTCGGAGTTTTTGTAGGTTCGGCTTTAGCCGGACGGCTCGGTGCTTCACCTGAGGCATGCTTCCGGCTAAAGCCAAACCCACAGAGTCCGGCGTTTTTCTGTAGCTTCGGCGCCCGGTTGTGGGTGGGCCTGGGCCGCGTTCGGTCGGACCGCGGACGGCTTTTGTCGAGGCCGCCCAGTCTCAGAACGCCCGCAAAACACACCCAACGCCGTCGCCAATCGCAAACACTGGCCATTTTTATTCGATATCACTCTCATTCGCAATCAACGACCCGATGACCCGAACCGACGAGGAAAAAACACAAACTCAGCAAACGCTGCCTTGCTCCGCCCAGCAACAAGGCACAGGAGCACCTGCGCGAACACAGCGTGCCACTGGAGCAAGTGGCGATGCTGCTGGCCAGCGCCTCGGCAGACTCCCTGTCTCGAGACGCCAATCTGCGGCGCATGCCGCGCGCTGAGCCCCGGCGCCAGTGGCAAGCAGAGCCGCAACTTACAGGCCACCTTACTGCACATGGCCTCGACCACCACACTGTGCCTGCGCACCCCCTTATAAGAAGAGCCTCTGCAACAACTGTCCCGCCCTGAAAAAAGGCCAGTGCCGCTGCGCGCTGAAACAATGTAAGAAGCTGCGTGGCGTGACCTGACATCCACCTGTCAGTCTAGCCGAGGCTCAAGGAGCGGTGTGCCGCGGCCGAAACACATCAACACCAACGGTGCCGCCGCGTGTTACACAACACAGAGGCAGCCATTTTTGCCGTTGACCACCGCCCCCGCAACAGGCGCGGGGGAAGCCGCAATCACCGCATTGGTTAATACTGCTTTTTTTCAAGCACTTACAATCACAATCACCCCTTAGTGGGCGGCATCTGCCAAATGCATATCCTAATGACCAAGCGATCTAGCTCGTCGACTCGCAGCCGTCTAGAATGCCTGTCCTGCTCCATGTAATATTGGACGCCGTGTGGTACGGGACGATCTGCGTAAAACCGTCCGCCAAGACACAGCACCGGACTCCCCCTTGTACAAGCGGATCTCCGGCACAAGACCCAGCAAACACTTAAGGATCAAATATTATGTCTCTTCGCATCAACGACACTGTCCCTAATTTCACCGCTGAGACCGACCTCGGCGAGTTGACGTTCCACGATTGGATCGGCGACAGCTGGGCGATCTTGTTCAGCCACCCCAAAGATTTCACACCTGTGTGCACCACCGAGTTCGGCGCAGCTGCACAGCTGGCTGACGAGTGGGCCAAGCGCAATACCAAGGTAATCGGCGTCTCCGTCGACGGCGCTGAAGAGCACAAGAAGTGGAAAGCAGACATCGAGAAAGTCAGCGGCGCCACTGCCGGCTTCCCCATCGTTGCCGACGTTGACCTGGCTGTCTCCAAAGCCTTTGACATGCTGCCAGCCGAAGCTTACATGCCCGACGGCCGCACCGCAGCCGACAGCGCCACTGTGCGCTCTGTGTTCATCATCGGCCCCGACAAGCAGCTCAAGCTGTCCATGACCTACCCCATGGCTGTTGGCCGCAACTTCGCTGAAATCCTGCGCGCGCTCGACGCCCTGCAGACAGCTGCCAAAGGCGTCGCGACGCCTGCCAACTGGCAGGTAGGTGAGGACGTGATCATCCCGCCAACTGTCAGCAACGACGACGCCAAAGCCAAGTTCGGTGAGTTCACGACTGTACTGCCTTACCTGCGCACGACTAAAGCACCGAGCTAATGCCCGGCGGGAGCGGCCCAACTGCCGCTCCCCTCTTTCAACTTGCCTGTAGCCACTGAACCATGCTGAACAAAGCCTCAACCCAGCCGGAAGCGGAAGCCATCAAACTCTCTGACAATGAACGTCTGAAGCGCGAGAGCAATTTCCTGCGCGGCACCATCACCGAAGATCTGCAAGATCCAATCACCGGTGGTTTCACCGCTGACAACTTCCAGTTGATTCGCTTTCACGGCATGTATCAGCAGGACGACCGCGACATCCGCGGCGAGCGCACAAAACAAAAGCTCGAGCCACTGCACAACGTCATGTTGCGCGCGCGCCTGCCCGGCGGTGTCATCACCCCCGCGCAATGGCTGGCCATCGACGCCTTTGCCGCCGAACACACCATGTACGGCTCCATTCGGTTGACCACCCGTCAGACTTTCCAGTTTCACGGCGTGCTCAAACCCAACATCAAACACATGCACCAGGTGCTCAACAGCACCGGTCTGGACTCCATCGCCACCGCTGGCGACGTCAACCGCAACGTGCTCTGCAGCACTAACCCGGTCGAGTCCTCGTTACACCAAGAGGCCTACGAGTGGTCGGTGAAAATATCCGAACACCTGCTGCCGCACACCAAGGCCTACATGGAGATTTGGTTGGACGGCGAGAAAGCCAAGACAACCGAAGAGCCCATCCTTGGCACAACCTATTTGCCGCGCAAGTTCAAAACCACCGTCACCGTGCCGCCCAACAACGAAATGGACGTGCACGCCAACGACTTGAACTTCATCGCCATTGCCGAAGAAGGCAAGCTGATCGGCTTTAATGTGCTGGTCGGCGGTGGCCTGGCCATGACACACGGCGACACTGCCACCTACCCGCGCAAAGCCGACGATTTCGGTTTTATCGCGGTAGAAGACACGCTGATCATCGCCGAACACGTGGTCTCGGTGCAGCGCGATTGGGGCAACCGCAGCAACCGCAAGAACGCCAAGACCAAATACACCCTGGACCGCGTCGGCATCGACGTCTTCAAGGAAGAAGTCGAAAAGCGCGCGGGCGTGAAGTTCAAGCCCAGCCGCCCCTACGAATTCACCAGCCGCGGCGACCGCTTTGGCTGGATCGAAGGCATCGACAAGAAACACCACTTGACCTTGTACTTGTTGAACGGCCGCATCCTCGACTACCCCGGCAAGCCACTCAAAACGGGCCTGCGCATGATAGCTGAAGTGCACAAGGGCGACATGCGCATCACCGCCAACCAGAACTTGGTGATCGCCGGTGTGCCCGCCCGACAGCGCAACAAGATCGAGAAAATCGCGCGCGAGCACGGTTTGATCGACGACAACGACACCCCGCAGCTCAGGCAGTCCATGGCCTGTGTGGCCCTGCCCACCTGCCCGCTGGCGATGGCTGAATCCGAGCGCTACCTGCCCAGCCTGGTGGCCAAGGTCGATGCCCTGCTGAGCAAGCACGACATGAGCGACGAGAGCATCGTATTGCGCGTGGTCGGCTGCCCCAACGGCTGCGGCCGCGCCCTGCTGGCCGAGGTCGGATTGGTCGGCAAAGGGCCGGGCAAATACAACGTCTACCTCGGCGGCAACCGCGTCGGTACCCGCGTCCCCAAGCTCTACCAAGAGAACGTGGGCGAAGATGTCATCCTCGGCGAGCTCGATACGCTGATAGCACGCTGGGCCACTGAACGCACGGAAGACGAAGGCTTTGGTGATTTTGTTATACGCCAAGGCGTGGTCGCAGAAGTCAAAGTCTCCGTGACCGACTTTCACGCCTGATTGCCTTGTCTATCAAGTACACAAACACCGTTGCTACGCAGCTAAAAAAACACAGGTAAGCAGATGTTTCTGTCGCAAATACCCCAAGGGGTGAGCCCGCTCTCCCCCGAACAGACCCAGCAGGTCGACCTGCTGCTCGGCAGCTTGACCCCAGTACAGCAAGCTTGGATCAGCGGCTACCTAGCCGCCTCCGCCAATGGTGCCGGTTCAAACGCTGTTTCCGGCACCGTCGCGGCCCCTGCAGCGCCCGCCGTCGAGCCCTCCCCACTGACCATCCTCTACGGTTCGCAGACTGGCAATGCCAAGTCCGTCGCCAGCGATCTCGCGGCCAAGGCGAAAGCCCGTGGCCTGGACGTCAAACTGCTGGACATGGGTGACTACAAGCCCAAGCAGCTCAAGGACGAGAAGTTCCTCGCCATTGTGGTCTCCACCTACGGCGAGGGCGAACCGCCCGAGAACGCCGAAAAACTGCACGCCTTTTTGAGCGGCAAAAAAGCGCCCAAACTGAACGGCACCCAAGTGGCGGTCATCGGCCTGGGTGACAGCAGTTACGAGTTTTTCTGCCAGACGGCGACGGATTTCGAGGAGCGACTCAGCGCCCTGGGCGCCGAAGTCATCGTCGAGCGCGCCCTGCTGGACGTGGACTACGACGACGCTGCCGCCACTTGGGTAGACGGCGCCGTTGACGCCTACGAGCCCCTGCTCAAAGCGGCCAATCAAGCAGCGGCACCTGCTGCGGCTCCGGGCCTGAGCTTGGTCTCCTCCGCCGAGGAATCGCCCTACAACAAGAAGAACCCCTTTGTCGCAGAAGTCGCCGTGGTGCAAAAAATCACCGGCCGTGACTCCACAAAAGACGTGCGCCACGTGGAGATATCCCTCGAGGAATCGGGCCTGCACTACCGTGCTGGCGACGCCCTCGGCGTGTACTTCAACAACGACGGCGAAGAAGTCGACCGCGCGCTGGCCCTGCTCAAGCTCGACGGCAGCAGCGAGATCAAGGTTGGTAGCGAAGGCAAAAAGCTGCGCGATGCCCTGATCGAAGACTTCGAGCTGACCCAGGGCTACCCGGGTTTTGTGCAGAAGTTCGCGGACGCCACCGCCAACGCCACGCTGAAAAAGCTCGGCGAAGACAAAGCAGCTCTGCGCGAATACATCATGGATCGCCAGATCTTCGACGTGATCCACGAGCACCCCGCACAGATCGACGCGCAAGCGCTGATCGACTGCCTGCGCAAAGTGCAGCCACGGCTCTACTCCATCGCCTCCAGCCAGGCCGAAGTGGAAGAAGAAGTGCACCTCACTGTTGGTGTGGTAGCTTTCGAAGCCAACGAGCAGAACCGCCTCGGCGGATGCTC
>JAWSVD010000595.1:0-1496 GCA_033852095.1 Granulosicoccaceae bacterium
TGGCACTCGCACTGGGCATTGTTCTGATCACCATCGCCTTCAGTGTCAATGCTCTGGTCGCCGTGTTGCGCCACTCGGCACAGCGTGCCGCCTATGTCTGAACCAGTGGCCAGTGTGCTGCCGCTACAGGCGGATGCTCTGCGCATGGAGCACGGGGGCAGGGTGTTGTTAAGTATTGACTCCTTATCGGTGGCTAAGGGCGAGTTCGTCTGTGTGGTGGGCCCCAATGGCGCGGGGAAATCTCTGTTTCTCAAGGCACTTGCAGGTCTCAACGGCGCGGCCAGTGGCAGCATCAGCTGGGGGCGATCTCAGCCCTCTCGCGCTGGCTACCGAAGGCTCGCCATGCTGCTGCAACAGCCCGTGCTGTTGCGCCGCTCGGTGCGCGCGAATCTAGAATACGCGCTGAAATCCCTGAGCAGTTTGGGGTTGCGGGCGCGTCGAGACAAGGCACAAAAGTCACTTGACGCGGCCGGCATGCAACACCTGTCCAGCAATTCAGCCCGGCTCTTGTCCGGCGGTGAGAAACAGCGCCTCGCGCTGCTGCGCGCATTGATCAATGAACCCGAAGTCCTGCTGCTTGACGAACCCACGGCGAGTCTAGACCCAGCCTCCACCGCCTGGTTTGAACAGCAGCTGCAGACGGCGCATCAGCAGGGTTTGAGCGTGGTGATGGTGACCCATGATTTGAATCAGGCGCGCCGCCTCGCCACCCGGGTGGTGCTGCTGCACAGGGGCGAGTTGGTGGAGGACACCGCTAGAACTGATTTTTTCAATGCCCCCCAAAGTGCTGAAGCACGCGCGTATTTGGCCGGTGAATTACTCTTTTGAACAGGAACTCTTTGTGAAAAAAGCCTTTGTTAGCACTGTCAGTCTGGTGTTTTGTTTGCTCAGCGTGGCCAGTCAGGCAAGTGGATTTATTGTGCTGCAATCCACCACCTCGACCCAGAGCTCCGGCCTCTACGATCACCTTTTGCCGATCTTTGAGCAACAGAGTGGGCTGGAAGTGCGGGTTGTTGCCGTCGGTACTGGGCAGGCGATAAAGAATGCCAAGAACTGTGATGGCGATGTGTTGTGGGTGCATGCCACAGACGCTGAAGAGGCGTTTGTCGCGCAGGGTTATGCCGACAGCCGCAGCGACGTGATGTACAACGATTTTGTCCTCATCGGCCCGGCCGCTGATCCCGCGGCTATCAAGGGTGGCGATGATGTGCTGCAGGCGCTGCAGAAAATAGCGCGCAGCGGTGCGGCCTTTGCCTCCAGGGGCGATGATTCGGGCACCCATAAAAAGGAGCTTAAACTCTGGAAAGAGGCCGGCATTGACCCACAAATCGACAGCGGCGGCTGGTACCGCGAGACGGGTTCAGGCATGGGGGCCACGTTGAATGTAGGCACTGGCATGGGGGCCTACGTGCTGACCGACAGGGCGACCTGGATCAACTTCGGCAACAAGGGCTCAAACATGATCCTGCTGCAAGGGGATGGCCGCTTGTTCAATC
>JAWSVD010000122.1:0-35987 GCA_033852095.1 Granulosicoccaceae bacterium
TGATGTTGTTGCTGGCGAGTGTTGCCTACCTCGCCTCACGCGGCGCAGAGAGCGAGCCAGCGACCGCAGCAATAGACGGGAGCGGGCCTTAAATCCCCAGCACCAGCAGCCAGCCACTGGCGGTGAACACCGTCAACACCGTGCCGATCAGTATGGCGTTGGCAGCCACGTCTTCGGCGCGGTTATACATATGAGCAAACATATAGGCGTTGATGCCCGGCGCCATAGCCGCCGTGACCACCGCTGAACGGGTCAATGCCAGTGACAACTCGAACACCTGGGTACACAGCAACCAGGTGATCAGCGGGTGCACCAGCAATGACAGAGAGACCACCATCAGCGGCTCTTGCACCCGATGACTGAGCTTGTAACGGGTCAGCACCGCCCCCAGACCGAACAGCGCCACGGGCAGTGCGGCGCGCGCTGCCATATCAAGCCAGGCCTGCACCGGCTGCCACAGCGCCACGTCCAAGAGATTGGTGGCGAAACCCAGCGCTATGCCGATCACCACCGGGTTCTTGCCCAGCGAGCTAAAGGCATCGAGCAAGGTATCTTTTAATGGCCGTCCGTCGGCCCTGGAGAATTCCATCACCAGCACGCCCAGCAAATAACAAATGGGTGCGTGCAGGGCGACGATGGCGTAATTGCCGGCCAGGCTGTCGCCGCCAAAGGCGCGTTCGCTGATCGGCAGGCCAAGCAATACCGAGTTGGAGAAGAGCGCTCCGAAGCCCACCACCACCGCCTCGCCGGGCCGGCGCCCAAACACCACCCGGGCGAGCACAATGCCGAGCACAAAACAAAAAATAGAACCGATGTAAAACGCGAGCAGCAAATCCAGCTCAAAAGCGCCGTGCAAGTCCAGCTGGGCGACGGCGTTGAACAGCAGACAGGGAATGGCGAAATTCTGTGCAAAGCGCATCAGGCCGTCGATGGCTTCGCGCGTCATCAGACCGCTGCGTGCCGCCCAGTAACCGCTGCCCAACATCAAGAAAACGGGCGCGACGATCACTAAAAGATTGAGTATCACCAAGGGACTCCTGCTTCGTTCGGGAATTCATTGTCCCCGCTTGCATAGGGCGCAGCAACTCGTGGCGAAAGTGCGCATGGCGATGTAGACTGCGCGCTCGATCCGACCCCTCCGTTGTTTGGTGCTATTACGATGTTAAACGACCTGATCCCCGCTTTTGTCACTCTCTTTGTCATCATCGACCCCATCGGTCTGGTGCCCATATTTATCGCGCTCACCGCCGAGCACAGCCCCGCGCACCGCCGCCGCATGGCCATCCACGGCTGCGCCATCGGTTTCGCCGTGCTGTTGCTGTTCGCTTTGGTGGGTGACAAATTGTTGGGCGCCATGGGCATTACCCTGCCCGCCTTTAGACTCGCTGGGGGGATCTTGCTGTTCCTGATCGCGCTGGAGATGGTGTTTGAGCAGCGCACCAAGCGCCGCAATCAACGCGCCGAGCAGCTGCAAAACGACGGCGAGGACGGCAACAAGGGCGCCGACACATCACCGCCCGCCGAGCACCAAGACGAAGACATCGCCGCCTTCCCGATCGCCATCCCCTTTATCGCCGGGCCGGGCGCCATCGCTACTGTCATCCTGCTGATGGGCAGGGCAGACACCGATTGGACTTGGCAGGCGGGTGTGATCGGCGCCATGACCGTCACTGTGCTGATCACTTGGGCCCTGTTCATGGCCAGCGCCCGCCTGGCGCCCCACCTGCCGGCTGGGCTAATCAACGTCACCACGCGCATCCTGGGTATCCTGCTCGCCGCCTTGTCGATCCAGCTGATCATAGACGGCCTGCAGCAGGCTTTTCACCTGGGCTAGCAGGCTGACCGTGTCGGGGCCGTACACAGCGACCCCGATGCAATCAAGCCTCTGCCAATCGCTTGCGCAGCACGGTTTTCAGCACCTTGCCGTAGTTACTCTTCGGCAGTTCGCCCTCGTAGAAATACGCCTTGGGGCGCTTAAAACGCGCAATGTGCTCCAGGCAGAAGGCATCGAGGGCGTCGCTGCAGGCCGCATGGCCTTCTCCCAGCACCACAAAGGCGACCAGCTCTTCGCCCCACTCGCGGCTCGCCCGCCCCACCACGGACACCTCGTGCACCGCCGGGTGCATCAGCAGCACTTCTTCCACCTCGCGTGGGTAGATGTTGCTGCCGCCGGATATGATCACATCCTTGCTGCGGTCCTGTAGGGTGAGGAATCCGTCCTCGTCAAGCCGCCCCATGTCGCCGGTCCACAGCCAGCCATCGCGCAGGGTAGCGGCGGTGGCCGCGGCGTTGTTCCAGTAGCCGCTCATCACCGCCGCACCCGTGACGATGATCTCCCCCGTCTCGCCACAGCCCAGTGGCACGCCCTCCGCGTCGACAATGCGCACCTCGGCGCTGCTCTGCGCCATGCCCACCGAGGCCAGTCGCTCCCGCCAGCGCGGGTGCTCGCGGTCGGCCACCAGCGCCCGGTTGAGGGAGGTGATTGCCATGGGGCACTCGCCCAGGCCGTAGATCTGCACCAGCTTCGGCCCCAGCTGGGTCACCGCGTCCTCGATGTCCGCCCTGTACATGGGGCCACCGCCGTAGACGATGGTCTTGATGCCCGCCCCCTGTACGTCGGCGCTCTTGGCGTGGTCCACCAGACGCCGCACCATGGTCGGCGCGGCGAACATCGACACGGAGCCGATCAGCTCTGCCAGCTCGAATATCTCCCGCGCCTCAAAACCACCGCTGGCTGGCACCACGTGACGAGCGCCGCTCAAGACGTGCATGAAGTGGTACAAGCCCGCCCCGTGTGACAGAGGTGCCGCGTACAACATCGCGTCCTGCGCACTGACCGCGTCGACATCCGTGTGGTAGCTGCCGCACATGGCTTGTATATTGGCGCTGCTGAGCATCACGCCTTTGGGCTTTCCAGTAGTGCCGGAGGTGTAAAATATCCACAGCAGATCATCGCCCGACACGGTCAGGGGCGCAGGGAACTCAGGCCGTTGATAGAGTTCACTGAGGACCTCTGTGTCTGCGCCCAACACACGGCAGTCCGCGCCCACCTCGGCCTCCAGCCCCGCACGGAACACCTCGCTGCACAGCAGCACACGTGCGCCGCAATCCGCCACCACCCAGGCCACTTCACGCGGGTGCAACTTGGCGTTCACCGGCACAATCACCGCCCCCAAATACCACACCGCGTAGAGCAGTTCGAGATAGCGCGTGTGGTTTTTCATGCAGATCACCACCCGATCCCCCGCCACCACGCCCTGCTCTTGCAGCGCTGTCGCCAGCGATGCTGCGCGCTGCTTCCACTGCTGGTAAGTGGCCTCCAGACGCGTGCCTTCGTAGAGTGCGGGAGACTGCGGGTTTTGCCGTGCGGCGCGCAGCAACCAATTGGCCGGGTTCACCGCGCGCCCCGCACGGGCTCGAGCACGGAGCAATAATTAGCAACTCCGGATCCGCCCATGTTGAACACACAGCCGAGCTCCGCGCCGGGCAGCTGCATGTCGCCCGCCGCGCCCATCAGCTGCATGGCTGCAAGCGCGTGCATGGACACCCCCGTGGCCCCCACCGGGTGGCCTTTGGCCTTGAGCCCACCGGACAAATTAATCGGCAGAGCGCCGTCGGGCATCACCAAGCCCTCTTCCAGCGCGCGTGCGCCCTGGCCGCGCGGCGCCAGCCCCATCGCTTCGTAGAGCAGCAACTCAGCCATGGTGAAGCAGTCGTGCACCTCGGCAAAACTCAGGTCCAGAGGCTGAATACCGGCCTGCGTAAAGGCTCGGCTAAAACAGGTCGCGGGCCCTTCAAAAGCCAGCATGTCACGCCGCGACATCGGCAGGTAATCGTTCACCTGCTGCGCCGCCCTAAAACGCACGGCGCGCGGAAAAGCATCGGCCACATCGTCGGCCGCCAGCACCAAAGCCGCGGCGCCGTCAGAGATCAACGAGCAATCACTGAGCTTCAGCGGATCCGCAATCAGCGGATTTTTCTCGCTGACCTCTCGGCAAAATTCCAAGCTCATCTCGCGGCGCATCTGCGCCAGGGGGTTCTTCAAGGCGTTCTTGTGGTTTTTTACCGATATTTTCGCTAGCGCCTCGGACTGATCGCCGTTCGCTGCAAAGTAAGAGTTTGCAATTTGTGCAAATATTTTGGGGAATGACAGCTCCGACTCCTCGAGCTGATAGGAAGCCCCCGCCAGTGCGCGCGTCACGCCCGCCGTGTCCAGAGATGTCATCTTCTCCGCGCCGACCACCAGCGCGATTTTGCTGTCGCCGCAGCGAATTGAATCGCGCGCGGCGTAGACAGCAGCCGACCCCGAGGCGCAGGCGTTCTCCAGCCGAGTGGCGGGTTTAAAGCGCAGGCCCTCGTCCACGTGCAGCACCAAGGAGGCGGGAAATCCATCGGGCACCAGACCCGAATTGAAATGACCGAGCCATACGCTGTCGATGTCGCGCGGGTCCACCCGCGCATGCTCAATCGCCTCGGTGGCGGCCTGCAGAATCAGCTGCTCCAGTGAGGTGTCGTGATGCCGCCCAAACGGCGTATGCCCCCATGCCACTATCTGCGCTTCAATGCTCATCTGCCTGTCCACTTGTAGTTCAAGGTGCATTTATGATGAACTGCTACACCAGCGCCTACAACTCGTAGATTTACCTAATGACCCCTGCAAGCCCGGAAGACATTGGCTTTGAGCACGCCCCCATCGGGCTAATTGTCGCCAGACACCGCGTGATCGAGCGCTGCAATGCGCGATTCTGCACCATGTTCGATTTCAGCAAAGCCCAGCTCGAGGGCCAATCGCTGTCGATGTTGTACCCCTCGGCGAACGAATTTGAAGCCATTGGTGACCGCGGCATGCAGCGCATGCGAGAGCACGGCAGCTACAACGACGAGCGCATCATGCGCAAGCGTGGCGGCGAGCTCTTTTGGTGTCGCGTGCGCGGCCAATCGCTGGACCAGCAAGAGCCCTTTGCGCACACGGTGTGGAGCATGGCGGAGCTGTCAACACAGCGGCCCACCGAGGTATTGAGCGCACGCGAACGGCAGGTCGCGATGTTATTGCTGGAGGGGAAAACCAGCAAGGAGCTGGGCCTACAACTTGGCATATCGCCACGCACAGTGGACGCACACCGCGCTCGCTTGCTGCGAAAATTCCAGGCCAAAAACGCCACCGAACTGATTGCTCGGCTGGCGGGACTGCCGGATTTCAGGCGCGCCTGAACAACGCCTCCGTGCGGAATACATGCGCCCTCAGCGGAAAAGCCCCTGCCGCCCTCGCCAACGACACAGCCACAACGCCACAGCAGCGCGAACTCGACGGCATTCAGCCACCGACTCGGCGCGCATTTTTACGATCGGTTCGCACTGCCAAAAGACGGACGCGCAGACACTGTCCAGCGGCCTGCACAGTTGTGTAAATCAATGTAAACGCCGCTGCGACTGGCGCTGATACTGCCGTCAAGGGTGTTGCGCACCTCGCGCACACACAAGGAAAGCAGACAATGAACGTCAGCATGAACACAGCTGTTCAGGGCAATATGCAGAGTCAGGCCCCACCGAGCAGCGATCAAATGGCCGCTCGCATGGCCAACGCGGTTGAAAACGGCGACATCGACATCGAGCAACTGCAAGCCAACCTGAGCGAACGCCTCGGGGTCGAAGACACCAGCTCGATCGTGGCGGAGGACGGCCAGGTCAACGGCGCTGCCCTGGCAGAACTGCTGGAGCAAAACATGCCCGCAGGCGGGCCGGGTGGCCCTGGTGGTCCCAGCGGGCCGCCGCCCGGTGGACCTCCTCCTGGCGGACCACCTCCCAGTGGTGAAAGCAGCGAAGAGTCCAGCATCGATGAGCTGTTGACAGAGATCCTCAGCGAAGAGGAACTGGAAGAGCTCACCGAGGCAGACGGCAGCTACGACATGGACGCACTGGTCACCGCACTGCGCGAGCAGCTCAGCGCCAACGATCAAAGCGACACAGGCAATCTGCTCAGCTTGGTTGCGTAGATCGCCGCGTAGGTTGTTTGTGATAGACCGGCCGCACAATAAGCCGATACACGGGAAAGGAAGAGCGAGGCGCGGAACACTCGATTTCTGCGCCTCTTGGATCGTCCGTACACGGCGATGCACAGAGCTGTCAATCGAGGACGATATCAGTGATGAAAACAAAGCTCCGCCACGATCAAAACGCAAGACGGATGCGCTGGGCAGAACAGTGAATACGACAGGTAGAGGGGACTTGGCCTGTACAGCCAGTGGACAGTGATCCGCCAACATCAAAGTCTGCGCAGCGCGCTTGACCGAATTGCAGCGAAGCCTGCACAGGGATGTGCCGATCTAAAACTGCAACGATTATAAGATAGGGCTCAACAGCCGCGCGCCAATTTACACGCGACTGCCACTCAGTCCAGACAAAGTATCAGCCCGGACTTGCCATTTCAAAAATCAATACGCTATTTGCAGACCAAATTCAACGTTGGATTCAGACACTCTGAGCCCCAGATCAAATACGCCCACACCCAGGCCAGCGGTGAAAGCCAGCGGCTCATCAATGGCGAGATCGGCGTGCACACCGCCACGCAGGCTGAACATACTCTTGTTCAACTCAGCCCCAAAATTGACAGCCTGCGTCTCGTAGTTGTCATAGGTGCCTTCATTGATAGCGGCATCGACAGTCAAGAGGTAGAACTCTTTTTGAAAGAGCGCACTGAGGATCAGCTGCGGCTTGGATTCCACCTTGAGGCCTGTTTTGGTTTTGATGCTCTCGGGTATCAAATTTCTGATCACCCCGCCCACCGTCAAACCAGCTTTCTGTGGCACAGCATACAGTGCACCCACATCCACTGTGAAACTGTTTTCTTCGTTCTTGTTCGCGTCAAAATCATCGTCGTCGTTGTTCGCGTCGGAATCGCCCGAGACCTTCTCGTCCACCGTGCTGGCGGCCAATTTTGAGAAGCGAGGGGTAATGCCCACGTCAATGTCGTGGCCGGCGATGTTCAGCTGATGCGCGAGACTAAGCGCCAGCTCGGCGCGAAGCACCACGGTGCTGCGTACTTCCGAATCCAGCTCCTCATCCGGCGCGCCAATGTCGATGGTGCCATTGGCTGTATTGAGAGTGATTGCCGCGTAGTCAGTGATCTCTTGCAAGGACAGATTGCCATCCGTTAGCGCTGAACTGAGATCGCCGGTGTAGGCAAGATCTCCATCACCCACATCGGCGAGCCCGGAGACCGTGCCCTTGACGCTGAACTGCACGCCGAAAGGAATTGGCGCCGCGGGCCAAACAGCGCCCAGGCCCAGCGACATGCGCAAATCCAGCGGCTCTGAATCCACATCTCGCAAAAACTTGTCCAGATCGCCCGCCAAACGGCCCAACTCGCCGGTCCCCGTGAGACACGTCTGCGTCTGATCGGGGTTCGAAATATCACACACCAAAGCTTGTTCAACAATGTTGTCAATTTCTGTTTCCAGATCTTCGGCGAGGTCTTGGTTATCATCAAGACCATCCAGAATAGCGCCGCTGTCCCGAAGTTCCATGCCCATGCCGAGACTGAAACCGAATTTCCGACCCGCCCGCTGCTCGCGCATCAGCAGCGCGGGGTTGGCAAATGCACCCTCCGCCGAGACACCTGCCGTCACACTCGCTCCTCCCATCGCCAGCGTTCGAGTGCCGGCGGCATGGGTGGAAAAAGCGGCGGTGCCAAGACACAGCAAAATGGCAGGGCGTACGAATGAAGTGGGCATAGTCTATTCCTGAGTGGGGTTCATCTGATTAAAACGCGCCAGGTATTTCACGCAGCAACTATGCCTATTCGCTGATATGCCATCAATATACTGCACTTGCGTCGAATCGAGCTGCGCCTATAGCAATGATTGCCCGTCGCCTGGCCACAGCGCCCGAACTATCGGATAAAGCGGCGAATACCGCTCATGAGTAACAGCGCACTTCTACAGCCAGATCGCCGCTACCTCAGCCATGCTTTTTTTCGCGATTGTTATTATCTGCCAGCTCTTAGCAGCACCGCGGCGATCACAACCGTACCCAGTAGCGCTGAACAATGTCGCCTCCTTCAAACAACGAAGCTTCGGAATGGAAAACACCGGCATTTTTCTCAATGACCCTGACTGATGCAAAATTGTTCTTTTTGCAGCTCAGCAGGACTTTTTCTAGGCCTTGTGTTTTCGCTTTGATCAAGGTCTCTGAAAGGATTTTGCTGGCGTAACCCTTGCCGCGCTCTGAGGGCATTACGCCGTAGCCAATGTGCCCACCGGATCGCAGTAATTGCCGGTTTAGCTGGGGCCGAAAATTTGCGGCACCCACGACACGGGAGTCGGCATCGACACACCAAAATGATTGGTGCGCGACAAAGCCATCTGGCAGCCCGACGCCCTTGGCGTAAAGCGCCAAGCGCTGCACTAAAGCGGTGAAGTCGCTGCAGTCCTCCTCCAAAGTGAACGGCACGAGTGCTTCACGATGGCAGCGAAATTCCTGCACCATTTCGATGTATGAATCTTGATATATTGTTGATGGCAGTACCAGCTTCATGGCTGAATTCAGTTGGAAATACAGCCCTTATAATACGCACATACATTCAGCGTCAAAGGCATCTCATGCTGTTCACACCGTCTTGTGGCACCAAAATAGTTGAACTCAACGACCGCCGCTCAACAATGCCCACATCAGTCCGCTAACCACAGCAGAGCCCCCCCCTACTTGCCGCCGGGATCGCCTGTGCTTTTTATCGCCATCGCCGCTTTTTTCTTCTGGTTAATCGCGCGCGAAATCCGCTGCAAAAAACCAAAAGACAGTTTCAGTTTTTGGTATATGGCTGTGTGCCTCATATTAGCGGTGCTTGCCCTGTCGCGCCCTTTCAATGTCTGGTCGCTGGAGCGTAAATTGACCGCCGTGACACACGAGCTGGCCGAATTCCGACCCACCCAGGTGCAGTGCCAATCATTGTGGGCATCACTCTTCGATCGCACCCGCATGCAGTGGGCCGGTTACACCTACTTTGAGACCGGTGATGTCGTGTTCAAGGCGGGCTGGTGCTCAAATTTGCGCGACTACCTGAGTGACCCAGCTGGCGCGACAGACCGTGAGCGCTACAGCCTGCTGTTATTGGCACACGAGGCGATGCACGTGCGCGGCGAGCACAATGAGCAAAAGACCGAGTGCCAGGCGATTCAGCGTCACTACCGCACCGGCCTGTTGATGGGTTTGCCGGAAAAGATCGCCCGCGAAGACAGCGTTAGAAACTTCAGGGAGCGCTACCCACGCCACCCCTACTTCTCGCCAAACTGCACTCCCGGCTCTGCGATGGACGAGCAGTTGCCGGATTCAACGTGGCAGTTCCTCGAAGACAAGTAGAGTAGGTGGTGTGAAGAGCGCCACTCTACTTTTCAGACCTTGTCGCGGCGGCAGCTGCTCAGCTGAACACAGCTTCCGCCGAGCTCCTCGCCCTAGCGCTACAAAGTCGAAGAGATCAGTCCGAACTGCCAGGGAGAAACACTCGATCTTTCTCCCGCTGACTTTATTGCAGGCACAAAAAAACCCAGATTCCAGTCCGGGCTTTGTTGTCACTAGTGACAGATTAGTTCACCCTCATGGTGAACGTCTTACAGCTATCAGTCGCGCCGCGTCCATTCGGCAAGTCTGGCACGCAGCCGGACCATCGCTTGACCGTGTATCTGGCAGACACGGGATTCACTGACGCCCAATATCTCCCCAATTTCCCGCAGATTCAGTTCATCGTCGTAATACAGCGACATCACCAAACTCTCGCGTTCGGGCAAATTTTTGATCGTGTGCGCCAAGGCCGCTTTAAAGGCTTTGGTTTGAAAAGCTTCTTCTGGGCTGTCTACATTAGCCTGTGGCAGGCTGATCGTCTCGCCGGTGTTCTCATCGGGCTGGTCAAAACTGAAGACCCGCGCCGAGGTGGATTCCGTCAATATTTGCTGGTATTCCTTGACGGTTATTCCCAATTCGCCCGCCACTTCTTCGTCGCGCGCATCTTGCCCCGAGCCCTGTTCGAGCCTGCGCAGCGCCTCTGCTGCCTCTCGGGCTTTTCGGTGCACTGAACGCGGTGTCCAGTCTGAACGACGTATCTCGTCCAGCATGGCGCCGCGCACACGGATTCCCGCGTAAGTCTCAAAACTCGCCCCTTGTGAGGGGTCGTAATGTCGAGCGGCTTCTATCAAACCGATCATACCCGCCTGGATCAAATCTTCCGCCTGCACACTCGGTGGTAGGCGGTTCATCATATGGAAGGCGATGCGTTTGACTAAGTTCGCGTGCGAGGTGACCATGTCACCGTTTTCCATCTTATTAACTTCTGCATACATCGCATGGGCATTCATACAACACTCATCTCGCTTGTCAGACTGTGTTCAACTAGTCGTTCGACGAAAAATTCCAATTCCCCGCTCGGGCCCGAAGGCGTTCGCAGGCGTTCAAATTTTCTCGCCAGTTTGTTTATTGCAAGGGCAGCCCTACTTCGGGGGTAGGCTTCAACTACCGTCCTTTGCTGTCTGATCGAACGCGCCAAATGTTCGCATTGCGGTACCACAGAAAGCAGTTCAAGCTGCACATTTAAAAAGCGACTGGTCACTCGGTTTAGTCGGTCGAACACATCTCTGCCGTGCTGCGCCGAGTTCGCTTTGTTAACTACTACCAAGAAGCGCGCCACTCGATTTTCACGGCTGAGCACTTTGATGGTGGCATACGCATCTGTAATGGATGCGGGGTCGTCACATAGAACTACGAGCACTTGTTGTGCCGCTCCGCAGAAAGCGAGAACAGAGTCATGGATACCTGCAGCAGTGTCGATCACAAGCGCATCAAGAGGCATGGTTAAGTCACTGAATGCATTGACCAAACCTATATTCTCCGGATGGGTCAATTGGCTCAACAAACGGTTGCCCGATGCGCTGGGCACCACCTTCAAGCCCGCCGGGCCCGGCATGATGATGTCCGCGAGCTCACGTTCGCCACGCAAAACATGAGCAAGTGTGAAGGGTGGTAAAAGATTGAGTTGCACGTCGACATTGGCCAATCCCAAGTCCGCGTCAAGCAACATCACTTTGCGGCCAGATCGCGCCATCGACACGGCCATATTTGCCGCTATTGCCGTTTTGCCTACACCGCCTTTGCCACTGGTAACAGCGACAACTTGTGGAGCGACGGGCAAGGACGGTGATGCACGCAGAGAACTATGCGCCCACATACTGCCCCGCCTCTCCAAAATGACTCGCCAACTCATCGGTGTCGAGCAAAGCGGGCTTACGCAGCGCTTCAGTGCCAAGACTCAGGCGCATCAGGCCGGCGGCTGTCGCCCGCGTCAAATCTTCGGGCACACGTTGCCCGCTGCCAAACCAGGTCAGCGGCAACTTATGCTCTACAACAGCGGTCACCAGCGCGCCCATTGAATGCGCCTCGTCGACCTTGGTCACCACACATCCCACCGGATCGCAGTTGATGAATTCTCTGCACGTTTGCTGCAGTGCGCCCAGCTGGCCATTAGCGGGCAAGACCAACAGGGGCTGAAGGGGTTTGACCCGGCGAATTTGCGCCAGACTCTGCCCCAGACGTGGGTCATTAACGCCAAGGCCGGCGGTGTCGACAAGCACCAGTTTGCGTTCGCGTAGTCGCTGCACCTCGCGCTCCAGTTGCTCGGTGTTCTCGCAGAACACCAGCGGCACATCGAGAATGGCGGCGAAGCTGCGCAGCTGCTCGCGCGCACCGAAGCGCATGTTGTCGGTGGAAATCAAGGCGACACTTTGCTTGCCGTGGCGCAGCGCGCACATGGCGGCGAGCTTGGCGATGGTGCTGGTCTTGCCGACGCCCGTGCTGCCTACCAGGGCGAACACGCCGCCGTGTTCGATGATGTCTTCGCGGGATTCAGGTATTTGCGCCTGCAGCATCGCCAGCGCGTCACGCCAATTGCGGGCGGGGTCGGAGGCGGAATCCACGCCGTCACAAAGCTGGCGCGCCAGATCGGTGCCCAAGCCCAGGTGATGCAAACGCGTGAGAAGATTGACGCGCGCCGGCTGGCGGCGCGTCATGTTGCCCCAGCCCATCACGTTCAACTGCTGCGCCATCAGCTCACGCATGGATTGCAGCTCTTGCTGCATGCCCTGCATTTGTGAATTATTGCTCGGCTCGGCTGGCGCCGTTGCGGCAGGTGCTTTGGCCGCGCGCGCGCGCGGCAACTCGTCGCCAAAATCATAGGCGGACTCCGCGCTGCGGGCAGGCTGGCGTGCGGGTGCCGCGGCAGGCGCCACGGGCGCGCGTGCAGCGGGCCGCGCCGGTTTTTGCTCGGCGCCACGTCCGGCGGCCCGCGCGGCGCGCAACAATTCCGTCGCTCTGCGAACGGAGCGTTCGGCTGCGCTCAAATCTTCTTTATTGTGTGCGTCCCACTTGCCCTGCGGCGCGACCAACACAGGCTCGCGTTCGCGCTCACGCGGTGGCGGCAGCAATGCGGGCTCGGGCTCTGGATCAATTTCGGCCTCCAGAGCGACAGCCGGCAGCCTGGGGCGCGGCACGACGGGATCGTCCGCAAACAGATTTTTACTGTCCACCGCGCCCGCTTCGTAATCGATGGCCGAGACAATCTCAATACCGCCGGGCACGCGCCGATTGCCGAGGATAACCGCGTCGGGGCCCTGCTCCTCGCGGATCATCTTCATCGCCGTGCGCATATCGGGCGCCACTGTTCTTTTTATTTTCATGGTTCCTACTCAGCCAAGTCGTGCGGCCTCAAAAGGCACACAGCGCCGGGTGTTAGCCACCCACCGCCGCTATTATTTTTATGTCCCAATCGTCCGGTATCTCATTGAACGAGAGGATCTTCACCCCTTTTACAGCCGACTTCAGCAAACGCTGCATCAGCGGCCGCAACTGCGGGTTGACCACTAAAACGCAGGGCTCGCCATTGGCTTCCTGCTGTTCGCTGACACTGCGCACTTGCTTAAAAAGCTCTTCGGCCAGGCCCGGTTCGAGGCCGATGCCGGGTGTACCGTCATTTCCATTAACTTTCAGCAACATTTGTTCCAGCGCGGGCGCCAAGGTGGCAATTGGTAATTCAGGCAGGTCGCCGCCGATGCGTTGCACGATCAATCGGCCCAGTGATTCACGCACCCGCGCCAGCAAAACAGTCGGGTCTTTGCTCGCAATGGCGTGCTCCGCCACGGTCTCGGCGATGGTGCGCATGTCGCGCACGGGGATGTCCTCGATCAACAGGCTCTGCAGCACTTTCACCAGCGCACTCAGCGGCACCGTGTCGGGCACCAGCCCCTCGACCAGGCGCGGGGAGCTGTCCCCGAGTTTGTCGAGCAGGCGCTGCACTTCGTCGTGGCCGAGCAGCTGGTAGGCGTTCTCTTTGAGCGTCTTGCTCAGGTGCGTGGCGACTACCGTGCTGGCATCCACCACCGTATAACCCAGCAACTGCGCCCGCTCGCGTTGGTCGTCGTCGATCCACACCGCCTCGAGGCCAAAGGCCGGGTCTTCACCTGGCACACCCTCCAGCTCGCCGTAGACGGTGCCGGGGTTGATCGCCAGGTGCTTGCTGGGGTGTATCTCGGCATTGCCAACTGCGACACCGCACACGCTGATGCGGTAACCCATGGGGGGCAGGCCGAGGTTGTCCGCAATGTGCACCGGCTGCACGAGGAAGCCCAGCTCCTGTGAGAGCTTCTTGCGCACGCCCTTGATGCGGTTCATCAATTGACCACCCTGCGCCACGTCCACCAGAGGGATCAGGCCATAACCCACTTCCACGCTGATCACGTCCACCGATTTCACGTCGTCCCAGGACAGCTCAACAGGTTCGGCGGGCGAGCGGCTCTGGTCACTGTCGTTTGACTTCGTGGAGACCTCAGAGGCCGGCATATGATTGTCGCGATACCACATCCAGGCAGCTGCGCCACCCGCAATGATTGCCAATGACAAGAAGGCGAAATTTGGCATGCCTGGCACTAGGCCCACACCGCCAATGATCACCGCCGTCACAATCAGGGGTCGTCTGTCAGTGAACAGCTGCGACATCACCTGCTCACCCATTTTCTGCGACTTGGTGACTCGGGTGATAATGACCGCGCTGGCGGTCGACAGCACCAGGGAGGGGATCTGCGCCACCAGACCATCGCCGATGGTCAGCAAGACGTAATACTCAACCGCCACGCCGAAGGTCAAATCGTGCTGCAGTACGCCGATGAACAAGCCGCCGATGATGTTGATGAACAAGATGATGAGGCCGGCGATGGCATCGCCGCGCACAAACTTACTGGAGCCGTCCATGGAGCCGTAGAACTCGGCTTCCGCCGCTACGTCAGAACGTCGCTGCCGCGCCTCGTCCTGCTGAATCAAACCGGCGTTCAAGTCGGCGTCGATCGCCATCTGTTTGCCGGGCATGGCGTCCAAGGTAAAGCGAGCCGACACCTCTGAGATGCGGCCAGCACCCTTGGTGACCACCACGAAGTTGATGATCACCAGAATACTGAAAACCACCAGACCCACGGCGTAGTTGCCGCCGATGACGAAGTTGCCAAAGGCCTCGATAACCTTGCCCGCCGATGCACCTCCGGTGTGACCCTCCAACAAAACCAGGCGAGTCGAGGCGATGTTCAGTGCCAGGCGCATCAAAGTCGCCACCAGCAAGATGGTCGGAAAGGCGCCAAATTCCAGCGGGCGCATCACGTAGATCACCACCATCATGATGATCAGAGAAAAGGCGATGTTGAAAGTAAAAAACAAATCCAAAATGATCGCCGGCAGCGGCATGATCATCATGGCCAGCAGCGAAATCACCACCAGCGGCGCGCCCAGACTGGAGCCGAACTTCATCAACCCGCTGCGCCAATCAACCGTACCTAGGCCCTGTTTAAACTGAACGGCATTCACTGGTTATTTCCCTCGTATTTACTCAAAAAGTCTTTGGGTACTTGTGGTCTAGGTACGGACGGTGGCTGAACACCGGCGAGGCGCGCCACGCGCAGCTGTTGCACAAAGGCGAGTATCTGGGCGACGGCCAGGAACAGTGGACCGGGGATCTGCCCATCGACTTTGGTGCTGTAGAAAATCGCCCGTGCCAAGGGCGGCACCCGCACAATCGGCACGCGGCTCTTGCGCCCTATCTCTCGAATCTTCAGGGCGAACTCTTCAGTGCCTTTGGCCAGCACACGCGGTGCCTCCATGCTGTTCGGGTCGTACTTAAGCGCGACAGCGTAATGCGTCGGGTTGGTGATGATCACGTCTGCCTTGGGCACTTCGTCGATCATGCGCTGCTGCGAGTACTGCATCTGCAACTGACGTATGCGCTGCTTGACCTCGGGTTTTCCGTTGGTCTCTTTGGATTCGTCACGCACTTCCTGCATGGACATCTTCTGCTGTTTCATGAACTGCCAAATCTGAAACGGCGCGTCGATCGCGGCAATGACGATCATGCCGCAGCTCAGGGCGAGAAAGCTGATCACCAGCACGGAGCCCGCCTCGCGGATGGCGGCTTCCAGGGGCGCACTGCCAATCATCATCAATTTGCCCTTGTAGAAACTGATCAGCCCCACCGCGATCGAGCCCACCAAAAGCACCTTCAATATCCCCTTGAACAGCTCCATCAGGGAGCGCACGGAGAACATGCGCTTGAGGCCCGCGGCGGGGCTCACGCGCTCCCACTTGGGGGTCACGGAATCCAGCGCAAAAGACCAGCCGCCCAACATGATCGGGCTCACCAGTGCAATCACCATCAACAGGCCCAGAAAGGGCGTGATCGCCGACAGCGCCTCCAGGGTGACGCGAGTCAAGTGGGTCACCATCGCGTGCTCGGCCAGCAGGTCCGCGCGCTGGATACTGAAACTCTGGCGCAGCATGTCTTGTAAGTCCGCCGCCATCACCCCACCTTGCAACCACAAGCCTGTCGCACCGGCGATCATGATCGCCATGGTATTGAAGTCTTTGGATCGGGGAATTTGGCCTTTTTCTTTTGATTCACGAAGTTTTTTGTCCGTGGGTTCTTCTGTTTTTTCTTGACTGTCGCCGGCCATATCAGCCCCCCAAAATATCGCGGGACAAACTCATGCCCAGCAACAGTGCGGTGGAGAAACGGTCGCCCACAGAGGGCATGGCCAGGAGAAGCGCCACAAAACCAGCGAGAATCGTCAGCGGGAAACCCACCGAGAAAATATTCAATTGCGGTGCCGCTCGGGTCATCACACCCAGCGCGACGTAGACCAACAACAAACAAGACACGATCGGGATGGAGACCAAGACCGCGATGCCGAACATCTGCGAGGCCCATTGGGCCACCAAGAGCGCGCGGTGCGGCTGCAAATCGGGGATGCCCACCGGCAGCACGCGGAAACTGCTGACCAGCAATTCGATCAACAGCGCGTGGCCTCCGAAGGCAAAAAACAACAAGAAGACCACCAGCAACAAAAACTGCGAGATAACCGGGACGTTGACGCCGTTCAGGGGATCGACCATGGAGGCGAAACCCAGGCCCATAGCATTGGAGACATAATCACCGGCCATGACAAAGGCGGCGAACATAAGCTGAATGCCGAAACCCAGGGTCAGCCCTATCAAGACCTCGTGCAGGCTGATCAACAGGCCTCGGCTGCCGAAGGCGTCGACCGCCGGCATGGCTGGCAACATCGGGGCGATCAGCAGCGTCAATACAAGCGTGATGATCAAGCGCACGCGCACAGGCACAGAGCGCGAACCAAACACTGGGTTCGCCAGCATCATGGCGCCAATGCGCATGAACGGCCACATCATGCCGCCCACCCAGGCACCGAGCTCTGCGCTGCTGTATCCCATCAGCCGATCATCGACGGAATGGCCATGATCAGGTTTCGGGTGAAACTGATCAAAGTGTGCAACATCCAGGGGCCGGCAAAAGCCAAGGTCGCGATCAAAGCGGCGAGCTTGGGGATAAAACTCAGCGTCGCCTCGTTGATCTGCGTCGCCGCCTGGAAAAAACCAATCATCAAACCCACGCCCAATGCGACCAGCAGCAAGGGCGAGGCAAGCAGCACGGTTATGCGCAGCGCTTGCTGGCTGAGCTCTATGACCAAATCCGGACCCATCAGGCTTGTACTCCGTAAAAGCTGCTCACCAAGGTGGCAGAGATAAGCGCCCAGCCATCGACCATCACAAACAACATGATCTTAAAAGGCAGGGAGATGATCATCGGCGACAACATCATCATGCCCATGCTCATCAACACACTGGCGACCACGAGATCAATGATGACAAAGGGTATGAAGATCAAAAATCCTATCTGAAACGCCGTCTTCAGCTCACTGATGACGAAGGCCGGCACCAAGATTTTGAACGGTGTCTGCTCCGGGGACTCGATGTGGTCAATGCCTGCAATATTGGCGAAGAGCTCGATGTCAGTTTCACGGGTCTGCTCCACCATGAAACGCATCAGTGGCGCAGCCCCGCGCTGCAGTGCGGTTGTCTCGTCAAGCTGATCGTCCAGGTAGGGCTTCAGCCCGTCCTGGTAGCTCTGTTCTAAGACCGGCGCCATCACAAACAAGCTCAGGAAGATCGCCAACCCGAGCAGAATATTGTTCGACGGCGTCTGCTGTGTACCCAGGGCCTGACGCATGATCGCCAGCACAACGATGATGCGAGTGAAGGAGGTCATGCTCAGCACCAGGGCTGGGATCACGGTGAGCACCGTCATCAACACCATGATGCGCATGTTCAGAGACCAGGTCTGCGTACCGGCGTCGTCAGTAGTGAGGGTCAGCAGGGGCATGTCCCCAGCGCTCAGATAACCGGGAAACAACAACACGGCGAGAGAAGCCGTTAAGTAAGCTATTAGCTTTAGCCGTGATTTAGGCACGTGTATTCCCCTCGGCAGCAGACGCCGCCTGACCGGCACTGGCGCGGCGCAGTGCATCGGCAAAACGACCGGCCGGCAGTTCAGCAACGGCCTCTACGTGCGGCGTGTCCAATGTGTGCACGGCTTGCACTCTTCCAGGGGACACACCGAGCAGCACCTGCTGATCACCCACGGCCACCAGCACCAGACGCTCGCGCTGGCCAAGAGATAAGACGTCGACCACTTTAAGCTTGCTGTCTTTGCCACGCACCAAATTGCCACTGCGGCGCAACAGCCAGACCAGGCCAAATATCGCGACAATGATCACGCCCAGCGAACCAAACACTCGCAGCAGTGCGCCAGTGGATAAAGGATCGACAACCGCGGCATCGTGTTCGAGTGCGTGCGAAGCATTGGCGACAAATGCAAGCGAGAGAATGAGTAGAGTCTTCATTGCAGTTGCTTGATCCGTTCAGCGGGGCTGATGACATCGGTCAGACGGATACCAAATTTGTCGTTGACCACGACCACCTCGCCATGGGCGACCAGGGTGCCGTTGACCATCACGTCCAGTGGCTCGCCCGCGCCGCGGTCGAGCTCCACCACGGAGCCTTGGTTGAGCTGCAAGAGATCACGGATCGAGAGCCTGGAGCGACCCACTTCGAGGGACATGCTGAGCGGCACATCGAGCAGCACATCCAAGTTGATGTCAACGTCGGCACCGGGCTCCTGCTCCACGCCGCCCTCTAGGGGCGCGGGATTAGCACGCTCTGGGGAGCCATCGGCAGCCGCCTTCTCGCTGTTCGCTTCGGGTGTATTTTCTTCTTCTGACATGGTCACGTCCTGTGTGCTTTTTCAAGACCCGAATCCGTGGGCCCCGCGTTATAACTGGGTAACTGCTTATGCTTTACTAACCGATCACGTCGGAGCCTGCGCCTGTCACGCCGGCGAGCATGGCCTCGTCCAGGGACTTCTGAGTCTCCGCCTGCACCGCGCAGATTTTGCCCAGACGAACGGCCGAGTTGCCGTGCGACTCGCCGTAGCTCGCCTCTCTAAAAGGGATGCCTTCCAGCGTTAAAATCACGCTGCCCGGATCATCGATGGGCAGGACATCGCCTACCCGCAATCGCGCCACATCGCGCACATTCGTCTTCAAGGTCGCCAGCACCGCCCGCGTCTCTGTGCTCACTTCCAGCAATTGCTGGCGCAGCGCACGCTGCCATTCAGGGCTCTCGCTCGGGTGGTTAGCGCGCGACTCTGCCGACAGCGCCTCTTGGATAGGTTCCAGCATGGCTTTGGGCATTGCCAAGCAGAAGTCACCGCCGCCAACGCCCTCTATCTCCGCCCTGAAATTGGAGACAATGATGGTGTCCGAACGGTCGGTGATCAGCGCCATTGCTGGGTTGGATTCGAAACCACTGATCACGGCTTTCACCGAGATCATCTCCGACCAGGATACTTCCATGTCGCGCAGCGCCTGGCGGATAAAACCCTGCGCCACGCGCATTTCGGTGGGGCTGAACTCCAGCCGACTCGCGTCACGCTCCTGCGCCCCTTCGCCACCGAAGAAAGTGGAGACAACGCAGAAGATCAACTGCGGCCCCACGGCCATCATGGCCATGCCGGAGAGCTGGGTGAAATTAAAGATCCCAAAGGCCGTTGGCGTGGTCTGGCCCTCCAGAAAATCACCCAAGGTCACGCTGTCCAGCGAAACAAAAGTGACTTCCGCAGGCTTCTGCACCAGGTCATACAAGGTCGAGCGCAGGGTTTGGCTGTAACGGTCATTCGCACGTGAAAGTGCGGGCATGCGCACCTTGCCCAGGGACTGAGTGACCAGATCTATGGCCACCGCCTCGCCCGCGCGCAAGCCTTCACTGGCGGCCAAATCACCGCTCTCCACACCCTCCAGCAGGGCCTCCATTTCAGCGTTGCTGATGAGCGCCTCGCCTTCGGTGTTCTCGCCGCCCTCTGCGCCGGTATCTGGCTCTTCTGGGGGCGTTTCTTGTTCTTCGGGATCAATCATCGTTATTGCATCAAGAACTTGGTGAAATAGAGGGCTTCGATTTCCACGAGACGGTCTTCCCGCAGGAACACATCGTCAATACCACTGCGGACATCGATCAGCAATTTCTCACGCCCTTCACGGGTGAGAAGATCCTCAAAGCGGCGGTTGCCGATGACGTTGAGGACTTTGTTGCGCAGCAAAGGCCGGTATTGGCGCAACAAGTTGTGCGCGTCGCGCTCGTAGGACAGCACGGCGATGTTGATGTCCACGTAGTGCTGCCCTTCGTCTCCCGGAATGTTCACGGTGAAACTGGGGTCGAATTCGGTGTAATAGGGTTCTTTGACGACGGGTTTGGCTTCCACCTCGACAATCTCAGTGCGCACGCCGTAGGTGTGGTAATTGAACACGGCCCCGCCGGCGAAGGCAGCAGCCATCAGCACCCCTACCACGAGAATGCTAAAAATTTTCCCTCGACTGACCTTGGGCTTGGCTTCACCCTTGTCGTCGGCGCTCTTGTCGTCCTTGGCCATACTTGCAGTCATCAATCCATTGATTAATGGCAACGTTGCAAACACTATGCCGTACTAATGATTTATTTTGTTTGCCTATTTTTCAAACACTTAGACCAGTTCTCAATCGGCGCGTCAATTTTCGGTGCGGCCCATGCGTCAATATTAATCGAGCACCAAAAAAAACCCGGCATGACGGTGTCTTTGCCGGGTCCTAAAAGCAAGCCTGTCGCCCGCTCAATTACACGTAAAAGCTGAGCCTTCCATCAGATGTAATGGTGGAGACCGGCCGCTCTGCGCTGGACACTGGTGCGGTGGCGGGCTCCTGAGTTCGCGCGCTCCCGCTGGAGTCACCTTGCTCGCCACCCTCTGCCGTCAGGTCGTGCTGCGCGCCCGCGCCTGGCTGCTGAAATTCCGGCTCCTCATTGCCGCTGCTGATCTCAACCGCTGTCTCGCCAAAACCTGACTGCGCCATCATTTCCCGCAAGCGGGGCATGGCTTGCTCCACGGCTTCACGGGTGGCTTCGCTCTCGGCGATGATTTGCACCTGCGCCACATCGTCCGCTAGGTCGACCGAGATCTCCATCGGCCCGAGCTCCGCGGGATTAAGCTGCACGCTTGCGCGCTGCACACCCTGCTGCGCCATCCACTGCACCCGATAGGCCATGGCCTGTGACCACTGCGCATCACGCACCGGCGTTTCAATTTCTAAAGACGCGGCCTCCGCCTGCGCACTCTGCTGCACAGCGGCACTCTGCTCCGCGCTCGCTGATTGTTTAATCTGGGCAAAGGACTCCAGCGAACCCGCGCCATCCGCACGCGTATTGGCGGCGGTGTTCTGCGCGGACTGCGCTATCGCTTGCGCGGTGCTCGGCTCTGCGCCCTTCGCCTGCACGGTCAAGGACACATCAGCTTCCACGGCAGGCACCGCGTCATCGGATAACCAGTGGTAACCGTCGGCGGCATCCACCGCGGTACTTTCAACACTTTCTGTTGAAGCCTGGCGACGCACCGGCACAGGTGAAGCGCTTTTGGCTGAATTTGCGCTCGCGTCAACTTTATTCGTGGCGACTGGAGCCACCGCTGCTTGTTGCGGGGCCTGAGATTGGGCCTGCGCTTGGGCCTGATTTTGAGTGGCAGCAGCCTGCTGCACACTCGCGGCCACTTGCGCGCTGCTCAAGGGGGCACGTTGCGGTTCTGCGCCGGAGGACTTGTCATCCGGGATTTCCAACTCTCCCGTGGAAGACGAGCCGACATTTGCATTGACCCCTGTGGAAGTGGCTGCCTGCGGTAACCGCGTCCCGGCAACCGTGTTGTCACTATCTGTGCCTAGGGAATCACCGGCTAGGGGGATTTCAGCGCCGCTTTCATCAGATTGCGCCGCCGCTTTCAGGGCTTCGCCACCCAGAGAATCGGTCGCCGCAGGGCTAGTACCTTGCCCGGCTCCGGGCAATGCCCGTGCATCGTTGCTCGCCTGCTGCTGCCGGGCTTGCACTGCTGCGGAAGCAGCAGCCATGTCAGCAGAGACTGCTTCGTCAGATCCTGTCTCCGCGCTGGACTGCAAAGCAGCCGAGAGAGGCGTGCCCCCGCCGCCAGACTGCTGACCAGAAGCAGATTTGAAAGCAGTGCCGATCAACTGCTCATCCTCGCCTGAAGGCAGCGGCTCTTCAGCCAAAGCCGTCAGTGCCAGCCCCACAGGCGCAATCGGCTTAATGGGCTCCGCTGTGACAGCCAAGGAATACAAACCCAGTTGCTCATCGCCGAGCTGCTCCACCAGGATCTCATCACCACTCACTTGCAGTGGCTGAGCACCGCCGGCCATTGGAAGCCACGTCGCCATTACAGCGCTGTCAGCACCCTCGATGGGCAGCGTACTTAAAGCGCTTTGCTGTGAAGACTGCTGCAGCGGCGCCGTGCCAAAGGGCAGCTGATTGGCTGGCAGCTTGCCTTGAGCCCCCGCCATGCTTTGAGAAGCAAGTACAGCGGCAAACGGCAAGGCACTGCCGCCCGCAGGCACAGTCTGCCCCGCGCCTGCGGGCGTACTGAATAGGTTTTGAGAAGTGTCTGACGTGAGTATTGCTGCTTCCACTGCGTTCCACTGCCTTGTGATTGTTCGCCTGATGTGAAGAGAGCAACGCGCGGGCCAGCTGAAGTGCTTACTGCGCAGGATTCCGCGGCGGCGTCGAATCAATCCAGCGACTGTTGGCGGTCAAACATTCTCTAGAAAGCAATGCTTTGCAGCGATCTATTGGTGCGCACTGGGAGAGAAGGGGGAGAGAACAAAACAAGACGACAAGTCCGTTACAGGCGCCCGATTCATCTGCAGCCTAAAAGACAAAACAAGCTGCCAGCGCAGAGCCGCTCTAACGTCCCGCGTCTTTGCGGCGACGTGCCTGCAATGAGAACTCGTCCTCCTCACGACGCCTGATGCGCTCGGCGACCTGCTCTTGGCGCTGTGCGTCTATTTTTTGCAGGGCTTTCAGCGCCTGCTCGCGGCTGTAGTGTTCGCGCCATTTCTCACGCACTTGCGCATAACGCGCACGCAAATTGTCCAGCTGGGTGTCCAGTTCCGACACGGTCAACTGCACCTGATCACCAAAGCGACGGATCACGTTCAGCTGCTGAATCGTGCTGACGGTGCCGGGTGTCGCTGCACGCGCCGCGTATTCTTGCCGGTAGTTCTGCATTTGCTGCCGCTGCGCTTCCACGCCCGCGATTTTTTGCCGCACGCTCTCCAGTGAGCGCGATGATTTGCCCGTCTGCTTCTCCGCGTGCTCCACCAGCTGAGACCAACGGTTCACCGGTCTCTGCTCACGCTATCAACCCAGCTCTGCATCAACCACCGGCTCGGCCTGCGGCTGCTGTGGGGAGAATTGCTGCAGCTGCTCGATCGAGCTCGCCATCGAAATATTATCCGTCATGACCTGCTGCAGAAAACTCGCCTGCAGGGGTTGTATTTTAATCGCGCGATCAATGGCGGGATCACTGCCCGCTTGATAGGCCCCCACCGAGACCAAGTCTTTGTTGCGCTGGTACAGGGACCAGCTTTTCTTGAACGACAACGCAGCCTCGCGGTGCTCCGGTGTCGCCAGGTTGTGCATCACCCGGCTCACCGAGGCCTCCGGGTCAATCGCCGGGTAGTGCCCCGAATCAGCCAGCTCCCGGGTCAGCACCACGTGACCGTCCAAGATGGCCCGCGCCGCATCGGCGATGGGGTCGTTCTGATCGTCGCCCTCCACCAGCACCGTGTAAAACGCAGTGATGGAGCCGCCGTTTGGCCCGCCGTTGCCGGCGCGCTCCACCAGCGCAGGCAGCTTGTTGAACACCGAGGGCGGATAACCGCGAGTTGCCGGCATTTCACCGGCGGCCAGCGCGATCTCACGCTGCGCCTGCGCGTAGCGGGTGAGGGAATCCATCAGCAACAGCACGGACTTGCCTTGATCGCGAAAGTGCTCCGCCACGCTGTGCGTCAACATCGCGCCGTGCAGCCGCATCAAGGGAGTAGCATCCGCGGGAGCTGCCACGACCACAGAGCGACGGCGACCCTCTTCGCCAAGGATCTCCTCGATAAACTCTTTGACCTCACGCCCCCTCTCGCCGATCAGCCCCACCACCACCACATCGGCTGTGGTGTAGCGCGCCATCATGCCCAGCAGGGAGCTCTTGCCCACGCCAGAACCGGCAAACAGGCCCAGGCGCTGGCCACGACCAACGGTCAACAAACTGTTGATGGCCCGCACACCGACGTCCAGTGTCTCGGTGATGGGGGTACGGGACAGGGGGTTCAGGGTTTCGCCGTGCAGCGAGACACTGCAACCGCCGCGCACGGGCCCACCGCCGTCCAGCGGTCGCCCTGCCCCGTCCACCACGCGGCCCAACATATCGGGGCCCACGGTGAAGGTTTCATCCCCCGAGAGAGGAACCACCCTTGCATTCGGCATCACACCGTGGACCTGCTCCGTCGGCATCAAATAAATCTTGTCGTCTTCAAAGCCAACCACTTCGGCGTCAAAGGGCGCCACCCCAGGGGAGAACACCCGGCAGCGCTCGCCGACCGCGGCTCTACAGCCCACGGCCTCAAGGGTCAGACCCACCATGCGTGTCAGCCGCCCCTGCACCGCAGCGGGGGCCAGCGGCACCAAGTTCTCAGTGCGCTCGCGCAGCTTTTCTAATATTTTTTGCTGGCTGGACTTCAAATCAGTCTGCATGCCGGCGCCCGCCCAGATGCGTTGCCATCAAAGATGCCAAGCGTGTCTCCAAGCTAGCGTCAATGCTGGAATTCAGGCTTTCAATGCGGCAGCCACCGCGGCTGAGCAGCGGGTCTTCGCTGATGGTCCAGTCCGCGTCGTCGCTGGTATCACTCAGCAGCTCACGGATCAGCGTGGCGTCTTCGGGGTGCACGTGCACCACCACGTCGCGCGCGTGGCTGGGCAGCAGCGCCAAGGCCTCGGTGATGACTGGGATCACTTCGCCCGGCTCTACCTGGATCTCGCGGCGCACCAACTGCTGCGCCATGGCCACGGCCAGGGTGAGCAATTCACTCTGCAGCTCATCTCCCATGCCTTGCAGTGGGTCACTGAGCTGCGCCAAGAGGCCTTTCAAATGATCCGACTGCTGGCGCTGCTCACGCAGACCCTCGGCACGCCCTTCGGCCAGACCCTTTTCAAAGCCCTCAGCAAAACCGTCTTTGCGCCCCGCCTCCAGCCCCTGGTTGTGACCTTCGATGCGCGCCTCCGCTTCCCATGCGTCGATCTGCCCCGCGGTGAGCAAGCCTTCTTTACTCGGTTCAGCGGTGGGTGCAGCGGGCTCGGCACTAGCGCTCTTCTGCACGGCCGCCACCTGTGGCAGCCCCGCTTTTGGCTCACGGGGCTCGCCACCCAATGAGGGCGCGCGCCAGCGAACAATGCCATCACGACTCAACTCTATGCCTTCTGCCACACTCATGACCCTGCCCCTCTGGCTGTTCTATTAAACAAAATCATCACCGCCTCCGATCATGATTTTGCCATCTGCTTCCAAATTCTTCGCGATGTCGCACACGCGCTTCTGCGCCTCTTCCACGTCCGCGAGTCGCACCGGACCGCGCGCGTCCATGTCGTCTTTGAGCAGCTCCGCCGCCCGCGAGGACATGTTGCTGAGTATCTTGTCGTTCATTTCCGGCGAAGCCCCCTTCAGACCGATCACCAAGTCATCGGTACTGACATCGCGCAACAGCGTCTGTATGCCGCGGTCGTCGACGCCCAAGAGATCTTCGAAGACAAACATCAGTGCGGCGACACGTGTTGCTAGGTCCTCGTCTACTTCACGCAGCTTCTCTTTGAGTATGTCGCCCAGATCCGGTCCGACGTTGTTGATCAATGTAGCGGCCACCTGCTCGCCACCCATTGCCTCGCTCGAGCTCACTGGCGCCTGGTGCTTGGCCAGCCTGCTCTCAAGCACAACATCTAACTCACGCATCGCGGTGGGCGCCAAAGCGTTGAGCTTTGCAATACGCATCAGCACATCAATGTGCATCTCTTCTGAGAGTGCCTTCATAACATCCCCCGCGACCTTGCCGTCCAGCAGGGACAACACCACGGCGATAATTTGCGGGTGCTCGGTGCGCACCACTTCCAACACGCCGGAGGCACTCATGCGCTTGAGCGCCTCAACACTGGCGGGCTCCCCTTGCATGTTGATGCGTTCGATCACGTCGCGCGCCTGGTCTTCGCCTAGGGCATTGCCGAGCAAGTCTTCCAGGTAGTGACTGTTGTCAATGCCAAAGGCAGTTTGCTCGCGCACGTCTTCGACAAAACCGCTCAGGGCTTTTTCTATGTCGTCGCGGGAAACCCGGCCCATGTTGGTGATGCAAGAGCCCAGCATTTCGACCTCTCGCTCATTGAGCTTTGAGACGATCGTACTGGCGTGCTCCTGCCCCAAGACCATCAGAAAGATAGCACTGCGCATGATGTCGTCGTTGTATTTTGGTTGACCAAATGCCATTTTAAGCTACCTCGTCCGCAGCGGAATCTTTCACCAGTTTCATCCAGCTGCGCAGTACATTCGCCGCACGCGCTGGGTCTTCTTCGACCAGAGCTCGGGCAAATACCAGACGCTTGCGCAGCGACTCCTCTCGCTCCAAATCTCGTGGATCCAACATGCGTCCTTCGTCGTCCACCACATAGAGCGGCTCTTCGACAGTTTCATCGCTCAGGCTCTCGATCTCGAAGGCAGTGCCGGTGTCGCTGACCACAATACGGGCCTGCGGCACGATCTCTTCTTCTGGCTCTTCTGGCTCTGGCGCGGCGGGCAACAGCGCGCGCAAGATGGGCCGCACGATGAAAAAGAGCAGTGCAAAAATGAACAAGCCCGCGAGCATCTGTTTCAGCAGCTGCTGGAACCAGGCCTGCTCATACACAGGAATCGAGGGCAGGGGCTCCATGGTTTCGATGTGAAAAGGCGAGTTGATAATACTCAGGGAGTCACCGCGATCCGCGCTGAAACCAATCGCATCGCGCACCACACCGGTCAACCGCGAGATCTCTTGCTCGCTGTAGGCGCCCGCATCCAGAGCGCCGCCTTCCTCGCCTTCGGCGCTGGCCCCACCACGGATCAAAGCGGCGGGTTTATTGTCGATCACAACCGCGATCGCCAGCCGCTGTATGGCACCAGAGGCGCGTTTGGTGTGGCTGATGGTGCGGTCGAGCTCGTAGTTGCGTGTTGCGTTTCTAGACTGCGCGCCCGAGCCCCGACCGCTGCTGCCCATCACTGATTCTGCGTCTGTGGTGCCCTCGCCCGGCGGCTGATTTGTCAGCGCTCCGGGAATCCCTAGGGCGCTGGCTCCACTGCTCTCCGTTTCGGCGATCTGCTCCGAGCGAATCACCTGCCCCTCGGGGGCGTAGGCCTCGCTGGTCACTTCGGTGCGGTTAAAATCCAGCTCCGCAGTGACTTGGGCCCGCACCCGGCCTGCACCCACCACCGGCTCAAGCAAATTGACGATGCGCGCCGCGTAGTCCTCTTCCATGCGCCGGGTGTAGTCGTATTCCCGCGCACTGAACTGCATCGCTTTGCTGTTGTTATTGTCGGTCAGCAAACTGCCGCTTTGATCCACCACGGTGACGTGGTCGCTGCTCATGGTGGACACGCTGGCGGAGATCAAATTGACGATAGAGGCGACGTGCTCTTGGCTCAAGCTGCGGCCGCGGTAGAGCGCCACGACAACCGAGGCACTGGGCGGCGTGCGGCGGCGCACGAACACCGACTCTTTGGGCAATGCAAGGTGTACCCTGGCGCTCTTGACATTACGCAAGGACGACACCGAACGCGCCAGCTCTGTCTCCAGGGCGTGCAGGTAGCGCGCGCTCTCCACAAATTGTGAGGTGCTGAGGTCCTGTTGCTCTGAGAGCATCTCCAGGCCCACCGGGCCGCCTGTCTCGGGCAAGCCAAGCGCGGCGAGCTGCATGCGCACAGCTTGCGCGCGTTCGGAGGGGACCAACAATGCGCCAGTGCTAGGGTCGATGCGGAATTCGGTGTTGGACGCTTTGAGCGCGTCGGTGACCTTGGCGATCTCAGTAGGCGCAATTTCAGCGAACAAGGGGGTCATCGGGGCCTCACCAGACCACAGCGCAGCCGCCACGCCAACGGCCACGGCCGCGGCCAATACCACCACCACCGCCATCTGCCGCGCCACCGGTGCGGCGCGCCACGCCACGGGTTGCGCTGCCTGGTTTAGGGTGTTGCCTGCCGCACCGCCAGCAATAGATGCTCCAGCGGCATTGTCTGCCATCGCTTCCGCCATGAGCGGGTTCCTCTGTGTCTATCAGTCCTGATTGCAAAATGAGCCATCCTGGCTCCCAGTGGGCGCTATTTTATAGCGCTGTCACGCAATTTGTTTTGTTCTCAACACGTCGATCAAACCTGCATCGACATGATGTCTTGATACGCTGAAATGAGCTTATTACGCACTTCAGTCAGTGCCTCGAACTGCACGCGGGATTTCTGCGCCGCGACCATCACGTCGACCAGTTCGACGCCAGGCGCACCCAGCTCAAAGGCCTGGGCAAGGGATTTAGCACTCTGTTGAGAGTTGTTCACGCTGTCCACTTGGGAGCGCAACAGGGTGGCAAATTCGCTTGCCGTTGGGTCCGATGTTTTCGCATCAAAATCACCCACCTCTTGCGAGGCGCGCGCGCGCATCATCTCCAGCTGGCCCATCAGTCTAGCGTTACTTATTTCCGAGGCCATCCCTGTCTCTCTCCTAAAAACCGTCTTGGTTTAGATTGTTGCTTTAAGCGCTGTAGCCGTAGGCCTCTGGCACCTGATAACCCTGCTGCTTCATGCGCGAAATCTTATAGCGCAGAGTGCGCGGCGAAATGCCCAGCGCCTCTGCTGTGGCCTTGCGGTTGCCGCGGCACTGCTGCAGAGTTTCCATGATCATTTCACTCTCACGGCTCTTCAGCGTGTTGCCCAAACCTGCATCACTGGTTCGCACAAGTGTAGTATCCTCTGCCAGTACTGCTGGGCTTGGGTCGCAATCTTCGAAATGAATATCGGCCACGCCAATTTCTTTGCCCACCGCCAGCACCAGAGCCCGCTGCACCACGTTCTCCAGTTCGCGCACGTTGCCACCCCAACCGTGCTGCATCAAACGCGCGATTGCCGAAGCACTTAACTTGAGCGGCACGCTGCCTGTGCTGGCGTACTTGGCCACAAACAACCGGGCCAGCGGCTCGATGTCCAACGGGCGCTCGGCCAGCGGCGGCAGGCGCACGGGGAAGACATTCAGGCGGTAGAACAAATCCTCGCGGAAGCGACCGTTCGCCACTTCTTCGCGCAGCGCGCGGTTGGTGGTGGCCAAGATGCGAACATCCAGAGAGATAGTCTCTCGGCTGCCCAGGCGTTCCACTTCCCGCTCTTGCAATACACGTAATAACTTGGCCTGCAGGCCGAGGTCCATCTCTGAAATCTCGTCCAGCAACAGGGTGCCGCCCTGTGCTTGTTCAAATTTCCCGGGCATCGATTTGTGCGCGCCGGTATAGGCACCCTTTTCGTAGCCGAATAACACAGCTTCGAGCATGTTTTCAGGGATAGCCGCACAGTTGATCGCCACAAAGGGCGCATCCACGCGTTTCGATTGATTGTGAATGTAGCGCGCCATCACTTCTTTACCGGCACCGGAGGGCCCCGATATCATCACAGACACATCAGAGCTGGCGACCTTGCGCGCCAGCGCGAGCAGATCAATCGTGCGCGGGTCACCGACAACAAAATCGCTGACCATGGCCTGGCCACGCGACACCCAACTGGCGACTTTGGCCAACAGCGCGCTGACATCGATGGGCTTGGTGATGTAATCACAGGCCCCTTCTTGCAGGGCCGTGACAGCCTGATCGATGGAACCATATGCGGTCATCAACATCACCGGCACATCAAAGCGGGCTTCGCGCACAGATTTCAGCAGCACCATGCCGTCGAGGGGGCGCATCTGTACGTCGCTCAATACCAAATCAAAATTCGCGCGCGCATGCAGCATGCTCAGCGCATCGTGTGCGGTTGACGCGCATGTGACCTCATAGCCTTCCAATGCCAGAGTGTCACGCAGCGCCTCTCTAACGCCTGCGTCATCATCCACTAATAAAATACTCGCCGTCTTCATTGAGAGCGTCTCCGTCAGGTTTTGCGCCGCATCATGCAGCCACATCAAATGCTTCAGTGGGAAACCGCACGCTGAATGTGGCCCCTCCTTCGGCGTTGTTCATCACCGCAACACGCGCGTGGTGTTGTGTGAAAATTTGTTTGGCCACGGACAAACCAAGCCCGCTGCCCTCGGACCTGGATGTTCCACAGGCCTCGAAAATTGTGTTTTGCATCGTCAAAGGCACACCGCTGCCGGTGTCGCCAATCTCCAGCACGATCTCGCTGCCTTCCTGCCGAGCCGATACGCAGACCCGCAGCAGGTGGCCATTGACCGGATGCTGTGCCGCATTGATCACGATATTTGCTAGCGCGGAGACAATCAGGGCCTGCTCACCGTGCAGGTAGAGTTCAGTGTCGGGCTCGGCACAATGCAGGTGACCACCCGCGGCGGCAACCTGCACCGCACACTGTGCGTACAACTGCCGCAGCACACCGGAGACAGCCACCATTGATTCGCCGCTGGACACTGCGGGCGATTGCCCCAGCGCCGCGAGGATCAACTGCTCGGCCTGCAGCAATTGCTGACCAGGCTTCTGTGCCAGTCGTTGTAATTTGGGGTTTTGGCTCAGCTGGCGGTCCAGTTGATCGAGGTACAAACCCGCGGCTGTCAGCGGGGTGCGAATCTGGTGCACTAAGCGCGCAAAGCTCTCTTCGATGAAAGCCGTGCCGAGTTGCTCGTCTTGCAGGGGCTGCAGACAAAGTATGCGTTCGCCCTGGCTGCAGGGCAGAGAGTGTTCTTCGACATAGGCCTGACCACTGGCACAGAGCAAATGGGAACCACCTGCGGTAGCGCCAAACACGGCGCTGCGCAGCAAGGGCCACATGCGCCCTTGAGCGCTGACACCAAGCAAATCAACAGCGGCGGAGTTCAGGGATTTGACGCAGCCAGTGCGATCGATCACCAACACGGCAACAGCCACAGGGGCTGTCTTGGTGGGCGAGCGGCGGGCTGATGAGAAGGCGGTGACGGCCTGTTGGCCGCGCCCATAACAGCCCCGATGAGCTCGGGGCTGAGGGACGTTCTCGGACAGCTGATTGTCTGCGTACGGTAATTTCATGTATTACCAAAACGCAGTATTTGTGCCAGAGAACGTTGTCTTTTAAATCAACTACTTACAAAGCAAGATATGGAACCGGTCAACTTTATGACGCCGCTTCAGTCTCAATGCGCAAGATGTTGTACTTGCGCATTTTCTCAACCAAAGTGGTGCGCCGGATCTTCAGACGTTTGGCCGCGTGCGCGACCACCCCGCCCGCCTCATCCAGGGCCTGTTGGATCAAGCTGGTTTCGATGTCGGTCAGGTGTTGCTTTAAATCGATGCCATCACGTGGCAAGCGCGGACTTGCAGTCGTGGTGTAATTGGGGATAGCACCCACCAACGGGGCCGTTGGAGCCGCGTCCGCAATCGGCGAGTCCGGTGTGACCGATTCTGCGATGACTTGTTCTGTTTGCTTGGGCAGCTCACCGCCCGCTTCCAACAGCTTTCCCGGAAGATCCGGCGCGTCCACCACCCCGTAGGGGAACAACACCGACATGCGCTCTATCATGTTGGCGAGCTCGCGCACATTGCCGGGCCAGTCGTAGTTGCACATGGCGACCAGGGCTGCATTGGTGAGCTTGACCGACACGTTTTTCTCATGTTCGAGACGGGTGATCAGCTCCTGCACCAGCAGCGGCAAGTCTTCCAGCCGATCTTTCAGGCGCGGCATTTCAATGGGCACCACGTTCAAACGGTAAAACAAATCTTCGCGGAATTTTCCGTCGTCGATTTGCCTTTCCAAGTTTTGGTGAGTCGCCGCTACGATGCGGACATCGGTTTCAATGCTCTTGCTGCTGCCGACGCGCTCAAAACAGCGCTCTTGCAATACACGCAGCAGCTTGACCTGCATCGGCAGTGGCATGTCACCGATTTCGTCCAAAAAGATGGTGCCGCCCTCGGCCATCTCAAAGCGGCCTTGGCGCGTGGAAATAGCGCCGGTGAAGGCGCCTTTCTCGTGGCCGAAGAGCTCGCTCTCGAGCAGATCAGGCGGTATAGCGCCACAGTTGATCGGCACAAAGGGCTTATTACGGCGCTTGGAGTAATAGTGGATATTGCGCGCAACGACTTCCTTACCTGTGCCGGATTCACCGAGAATCAGCACAGTCGCGTCAGCGTGAGACACCTTGTCGATCATGTCGCGCACACCGCGCACGCTGCGGCTGTTGCCCACCAGGGAGCGAAACAATTCGATATTGCCGGAGCCTTTTTTCGCTTTGCCGTCCGCCTTGCGTTTTTTCGCGAACACTTCGGCCTTGTGCAGCAAATTCGAGATCACGGGATAGCGCGCATCAAAGCGGATCAGCCCAAGGAACAGCATCGCCAGACTGCTCATTTCGCTGTTGGTGGGCTCATCGTCGATGAGCAGCACAAAAGCCGGGGCGTCTTCTTTCGCATCTTTGATGGCTTTGACGATACTCACCGCATCTGGGTGGTTCGCCATGAACACGACTTCATAGCGCTCTAGGCCATCGTGACCTCCCAGCGCCGAAGGCTGACAAAGCACATCGCTTTCACAATCGATGAATTGCAATATGCTGGCAAATCGCTCTGCGCGGTTCATGTCGGTATCAACAATCAGTGCACGTGATTGGGGCTGTCTACTCATGCGTCAGTTCTTCTTGTAATTGATGCGGATCCAGCGGCGGGCAAACGCCACAGTGATTGGTTCATCAAATAACCGAACGCACCTTGAAACACAGGTATTGCAGCATGCGCATTAGCAAGACATTAAAGCCAGAGCGCGGCACGCCGCCCTCTTTGCACCATCAGTCACATAGCCTGTTACGGCAGCACGCCAAGCGTTAGTCGTTGTTCGGTTACTTGAGCAATTGACGCCGGCGCAAAAATATCAATGCGTTGCGTCTGCGGACTCGTAGGCTTCAATGCCACTACGCGAAACGCGCAGTTGTTTAAGCTCCTCCAGTACTCGCATTCGCTGCGCTGCCGCCAACGTCTTGGCGCGCTTTAAGATCGCGCCAACATCTTCGAGTATAGACAACTCTGCCGGAGTAACTGGGTGTTGCAGGGAGATAATGTCGAAAAACTGGCGCATTTCTGTATCCAGCTGCAGAATCGTCGCCAGACCGGCGTCCTCTGTCGCTGTAATTTCATCAACAATAAGACGGCTCTGGCTCTGCAATCGCTGCACAGCTTGGCCGCGTTCATCTTGTTCTGAGATACCAGTCACTAGGCGCTGGGCCCAGATTTATTGCGCTCTGAGACAGGGATACTCGACCACGCCTCGCGCAGATCTTGTAATAAACCTGACACTTCGCCCAGTACTTCAGCCCCGGCACCGTCAATGTGGGCACGCAATAGCCGCGAGACCATGTAGCTGTAGAGATCGCCCAGGTTGTTGGCGAGATCGCCACCCTTGTTCTGGTCCAGGCACTCCCGCAGGCCTTCAATGATCGACACCACATCGGCGATGAGCTTGTTCACTTCGGCGGACGAGCCGTGCTCATGGGCAAAACCGGCCTTGGCTAAGCGGTTAATGGCGCCATCGTAGAGCATCATGATGAGTTGGTGGGGGTCTGCGTAAGCGGCACTGGCATAAGTACCTACTTGGTTGTATTCCGCCAGCGCGTCGTTGTTATACATCGATTAGTTACCTTGTTGCTTCATACTAATGGGCAAATCCGCCATGGTTCTACCCTCCCTGTAAATCTGCTGCGCATTGCTGCACACGCACTCGACACCTGGCGACGCTCCACGTCGATAACTGCTTAGCGCGAATCAAGCCATTTGATCAAACAGCACCGCGGTATCATCCCCACCGCCCTGCGATTGATTGAGACGCTGCATCATCAGCAGCGCTTCTTCGTTGGGAATCTGCCGCACGATCTCCCCCGATCCCGCTTGGGTCACTTTGATCACATTGACGCCCGTGTCTTGATCCACACTGAATTGCAGCGACTGCTTTTCCCCAAAGCTCTGGTTCAATGCCTCGGCGACCTCTTCCAAGTTCTTAGCCGCCTGCTCCTCTGACATCACCGCGGGGCGCGTCTCTGCGGTGCTGGCGCTCTGCTTCACAGAGGCCATGCTGGCCGTGTCCTTGTTGGCCGATGGCCCTGTGCCGTGCACCTCTCGGCCAGCGACCGCTCCCACCGGTGCAACGGCCTGTCGCGTGGCGCCATTTAAGCCTGCGGGTAGAACATTGTTGTCGGTGTTTGTAATCATAATTTTATCCACCTGCAAGCCATGTCTGTTGTCACCCAAACCGGGCAGAGAGCATCCAGCTTCCTCACTGTCGCAGTCCTTTATTTTCTTTTGCTTGCAATGATTACAGCGGCAGTTTTATGACACTCTTGAAAGATTGAGCAAAATTGTTTGTATACCCCTTAAGTTTTCAGAATCACTCTCTCAGCGTTCGGCTGGTCAACCGTATTTAGCTGTCAGAGCTGGTGCTGAACTGCGCCGTCAAATAGCTGCTGGTGGTGGTGAGCGCCGCCATGGCCTGGTCGAGCGCACTGAATTGCGAGCGATAGCGTGCCTCTATCTTGAGCAAACGCTCGGCGAGGTCTGCACGCTGCTCTGTGATACTGTCCACGCGGTTCGACAGACCGTCGAGGCGGCCTTGCACGATGCCGTCAAAGCGGCTGTAGCCGTAGACAAAGTCATCCATGCGCTTGCTAAAACCGGTCTCATCGTTGGTGAAAAAATCCACCACATCGTCGTAGCCGTTAGACAGTGCGGTGTCGAGCTTACTGTCATCCAGCTCCAACAGCCCCGCTTCGTTTGTTGTCACCCCCATGGCCGCCAAGGAGCTGTAGGAGCTGACAGCCGTGCGGTCGATGTGGCCAAGCGTCATGGACATAGACATGCGAAAACCCCGCATCACAGAGTCGCCAAACAGGGCGCCGCTTGTCTGGGAGTCAGAGTCGTAACTGTCGGCACTCGACAGCACTTCCATCAAGGCGTTGTAGCCTTCAACAAATTTGCTGACTTCCGCCTTAAAAGCACTGGTGTCCTCAGCCACGACGAGCGTGGAGACTTCGTCTTCGCTCGCAGATTTAAGATCCAGAGTTACGCCTTCGATCACATTGGTGAGCTTGTTGCTGCTGCTGGTGACCGACAGTCCGTCTATTTCAACGATCGAATCTTGCGCGGCAACCAGCTCCTCCATGCCATCGACAAGGGACTGCAGCCCCGGTTCGTCGCCAGTGATAGGGTCGGCGACAGCCGAGAGTGTGACCTCACCTTCACTGCCGGTCTTGCCGCTGGTGATGGTCATGCGGGTGTGCGTACCGCCCTCCCCATCGTCCACATTGAGCAGTGATGCAACGACCCCCTGCGCCTGCAAGGTGTCGTTGATGGCGTCTCGGATATCCGTCAGGGATTTGGTGTCCTCGGGGATTTCAACCAGAAAGTCCTCGTCCCCAATTGTCACCGTCAATTGCCCGCTGCCCACTTGAGAGCCTTCATTTTCAAAGCCGCCAGAGACTTGTTTTTGCCCTAGTGCCAGCTGCAGCACTTTGATCGAATACTCGCCAGCTTTCGCCGCAGTGCCCGCGCTCGCGCCCAGCTGAGTTTCGGAACTCATCGTGGCGGTGCGGCTGTTGAAGGTAGTGGATGTCTTCAAATTGGCAAAGGAGGTGCGGAATTCAGACAGGCCGGCACGCATAGCGCCCAGCGCACTGATCTGCACCTGCAGGCTCGCTTCTTTGGTGTCCATGCGCGAGGTCGCTGGGGCTCTCTCTGCGTCGACCAAAGATTCGACAATGCTGTTGACGTCTAGACCGGAGCCGATGCCTGGGCTTTGAATGGTCGCCATGACTTCCTCACTCGTTAAGCTGCACGCGAACACTAAAGCCGAATGAATAGCTCATCTGGCCCGGAACACGGGATACAGCACCTATAGCGGCGAAAGTGCCAAGCAGCTTAAGAGACTGTCATTTAAGTTATTTACACCGCGGTCGCGTCCGGCTAGGAGTTTGGGCTAGAAC
>JAWSVD010000123.1:0-2500 GCA_033852095.1 Granulosicoccaceae bacterium
AAAAAATCCCCGCACTCGAGAGTACGGGGATTCGGGGTAAAACCTGACGGTGACCTACTTTCACATGGGGAGACCCCACACTATCATCGGCGCAGATCTGTTTCACTTCCGAGTTCGAGATGGGATCGGGTGGTGCCAGAACGCTATGGCCGTCAGGATAACTGGTACGTGGTCATTAACCACGATTTAAAACTGGAATGTCTAATGGGTATACTTATGCGCCCAACACCTTGGGTGTTATATGGCCAAGCCGCACGGACAATTAGTACTGGTTAGCTTCACACATTACTGCGCTTCCACACCCAGCCTATCAACCTGGTAGTCTTCCAGGGTCCTTTAGGAGGATCAAGTCCTCAGAGAGTTCTAATCTTGGGAGAGGCTTCCCGCTTAGATGCTTTCAGCGGTTATCCCTTCCGAACATAGCTACCCGGCAATGCCACTGGCGTGACAACCGGAACACCAGAGGTTCGTCCACTCCGGTCCTCTCGTACTAGGAGCAGATTCCCTCAAAACTCTAACGCCCACGGCAGATAGGGACCGAACTGTCTCACGACGTTCTGAACCCAGCTCGCGTACCACTTTAAATGGCGAACAGCCATACCCTTGGGACCTGCTACAGCCCCAGGATGTGATGAGCCGACATCGAGGTGCCAAACTCCCCCGTCGATATGGACTCTTGGGAGGAATCAGCCTGTTATCCCCGGCGTACCTTTTATCCGTTGAGCGATGGCCCTTCCATGCAGAACCACCGGATCACTAAGACCTACTTTCGTACCTGCTCGACGTGTCTGTCTCGCAGTCAAGCACACTTATGCCTTTGCACAAACCTCCCGATTTCCGACCGGGATTAGTGTACCTTCGCGCTCCTCCGTTACTCTTTAGGAGGAGACCGCCCCAGTCAAACTACCCACCATACACTGTCCCTAGCCCAGATTATGGGCCCAGGTTAGAACTTCAAACATACCAGGGTGGTATTTCAAGGTTGGCTCCACGACAACTAGCGTTGCCGCTTCAAAGCCTCCCACCTATCCTACACAAGTAGGTTCAAAGTTCAGTGCAAAGCTGTAGTAAAGGTGCACGGGGTCTTTCCGTCTAGCCGCGGGTATACGGCATCTTCACCGCAAATTCAATTTCACTGAGTCTCGGGTGGAGACAGTGTGGCCATCATTACGCCATTCGTGCAGGTCGGAACTTACCCGACAAGGAATTTCGCTACCTTAGGACCGTTATAGTTACGGCCGCCGTTTACCGGGGCTTCGATCAAGAGCTTCTCCGAAGATAACCCCATCAATTAACCTTCCGGCACCGGGCAGGCGTCACACCCTATACGTCCTCTTGCGAGTTTGCAGAGTGCTATGTTTTTGATAAACAGTTGCAGCCACCATTTTATTGCAACCCTCAACAGCTCAGAGAGTAAATCTCGTCACCGAATTGGGCGTACCTTCTCCCGAAGTTACGGTACCATTTTGCCTAGTTCCTTCACCCGAGTTCTCTCAAGCGCCTTGGTATTCTCAACCTACCCACCTGTGTCGGTTTGGGGTACGGTCCCTTACAAGCTGAAGCTTAGAAGATTTTCCAGGAAGCATGGCATCAATCACTTCGTCTCTAATGAGACTCGTCATCACCTCTCGACCTTAATGTTTCCCCGGATTTACCTAAGGAAACAGCCTACGGGCTTAAACCGAACACCAACTGCCGGCTGACCTAGCCTTCTTCGTCTCTCCATCGCACTTGTAAGAGGTACAGGAATATTGACCTGTTTCCCATCGACTACGCATTTCTGCCTCGCCTTAGGGGCCGACTAACCCTGCGCCGATTAGCGTTGCGCAGGAAACCTTGGGTTTTCGGCGAGGGGGCCTCTCACCCCCTTTATCGTTACTTATGTCAGCATTCGCACTTCTGATACCTCCAGCAGACCTTACGATCCACCTTCGCAGGCGTACAGAACGCTCCTCTACCATGCCAAATAAATTTAGCATCCGTAGCTTCGGTACATGGCTTGAGCCCCGTTGAATCTTCCGCGCGGGCCGACTAGACCAGTGAGCTATTACGCTTTCTTTAAAGGGTGGCTGCTTCTAAGCCAACCTCCTGGCTGTCTGTGCCTTCCCACTTCGTTTACCACTGAGCCATGATTTTGGGACCTTAGCTGACGGTCTGGGTTGTTTCCCTTTCCACAACGGACGTTAGCACCCGCTGTGTGTCTCCCATGATTGCACTTCTCGGTATTCGGAGTTTGCATCGGGTTGGTAAGCCGGGATGGCCCCCTAGCCGAAACAGTGCTCTACCCCCGAGAGTGAGACATGAGGCGCTACCTAAATAGCTTTCGAGGAGAACCAGCTATCTCCGGGTTTGATTAGCCTTTCACTCCTATCCACAGGTCATCCGAATCTTTTTCAACAGATCCCGGTTCGGGCCTCCAGTGCATGTTACTGCACCTTCACCCTGCCCATGGATAGATCACCCGGTTTCGGGTCTACTCCCAGCGACTGTTCGCCCATTT
>JAWSVD010000124.1:0-10457 GCA_033852095.1 Granulosicoccaceae bacterium
AAACGGGAAGCCGGTGCGCGCTGATCGACGGTCACGCTATCCCGGCACTGCCCCCGCAACGGTAAGTACTGCGTTGGTCCACACGCCACTGTGTATGCAATACATGGGAAGGCGACCAACATTTTTTAGCGATTGAGAGTGTAAGCGCGCCGTATCACAGGCCAGGCAAATGCCGCCGGTGATACCCGCAGCACCCTCAAACGTTAACAGTACGAGTCCGGAGACCGGCCTGTCTCTTGTCGGTATCGCGGTGGGCGTGTCGAGACAAGCAGGCGTCTCCCGTTGCACACACCGGTACGGTACCCCGCCTATTGTCCCCCTCCCATTGCGCTACTTCACTGATATTCAGATGCGCAGGGAAGACACATGCAAAGCAGCACCTCAGCCACCAAGGCCCCCGAGCCCGGCAGCTCCGCCGAGTCACTCCCCACCCCGTGCCGCATCATCGGTGTGCTGGACGACGGCGCCGACAGCTTGTCCAATACCGCGCTACAGCATCTGCGCGACGCAGACCTGGTGATCGGCGGCACGCGCACCCTCGCCCTGCTCGAAAGCTACCTCAAAGCCGATGCTCACCTGTGTGACCTGAGCGGCAAGCTCAGCGCCCTGCCGGATAAAATTCGCGCGGCCCAAGCAAAAAACCGAAACGTGGTGGTGCTGGCCACCGGCGATCCGCTCTGCCACGGCATTGCCGCCTATTTACAAGCGCGGCTGTGCGTTGAATCCTGCGAGGTGCTGCCCAATGTTTCCACCTTCCAGATCGCCTGTGCCCGTGCTGGCATTGCCTGGCAGAACTTGGAAATCACCTCCGTGCACAGCAAGGACGCAGGCGAGTGGCGGGCGGATGCGGATCGCACACACGGGCTCTACCCCGTGCTGCACACCGCGCAACAGCACATGCAGCTGGCCATCTTCACCAGCCCTGCCAATAGCCCCGACCGCATCGCGCGCATGCTGCAGATCGCCGGGCTGGCGGATCAGTTTCGCATGACCATTGCCCAGCAACTGCTGCAGCCCGACGAGAAAGTCGTGCACGACATCGCCGTATCAGATGCCGCCAAGCTGCGGTTCGCCGACCCCAACATCGTGCTGCTCTGGCGCAACGGCGCTGTGCCGTCTCCGGTGAGCTTCGGTCTGCCGGACGACAGTTTTCAACAACGCAAGCCCGAGAAGGGCCTGATCACCAAGCGCGAAGTGCGCGCGGTGTCGCTGGCGCGGCTGCAATTGCGCCGCGACAGCGTGCTCTGGGACATAGGCGCCGGCAGCGGCTCGGTAGGCCTGGAGGCGGCACGGCTCTGCCCGGACGGTTATGTCTACGCCATCGAAAAAAACATCGACGACACCGCCAACGCAGAACAAAATCGCCGCGACATGCAGATCCACAATTACCGCGTACAACACGCCAAAGCCCCCGAGGGCCTGGACGCCTGGCCCAGCCCAGACGCGGTCTTCGTCGGCGGCTCCGGCGGCAATCTGGCCGCACTGATCGAGCTTATCCTTGCACGTCTGTGCGAAGGCGGTTGGCTGGTGATGAACTTCGTCACCCTCGAAAACCTCAGCGCCGCCACCGATGCCCTTAAAGCCCTGGGTGCCGAATGGGACGTCACGCAACTGCAAAGCTCGCGCAGCAAAGCCATCTTGCACATGCACCGCTTGGACGCGCAAAACCCCGTCTGGATAGTCTGCGCCAAGCGAGCCTCCAGCTGATGCTCTTAGCGAAACAAAAAGCCGTGAGCATCGCAAGCCAAGCTCCACATGCCGGCCGCAACCGCGCGTTAACACGAAGCCATGCAACATGAACAAAGGCAGCCTCTACGGCGTATCACTGGGCCCGGGCGACCCAGACCTGATCACCCTGCGCGCTTGGTCACTGCTCAACAGCGGCCGTCGCTGGGCCTACCCGGTGCGCAAACGTGGCGGCGACAGCTACGCCCGCGACATCGCCAACCGCGCCGAACTGCCCACCCCCGACAACGCGCTGGAACTGCAATTCCCTATGACGCGGGACACTATAATACTGGCCAAATACTGGCTGCGTGCCGCGGAGACGGTGCGCGAGTTGCTGGACACGGGCGAGGACATTGTCTTTTTGGTCGAGGGCGACGCCTCCACCTACTCCACCTTCAGCCACTTGGCGCGAACGCTAAAGGCCATAGATCCACAGGCTCGGGTGGACGTGATCCCCGGTGTCAGCTCCTACCACGCCGCGGCCGCCAAATTGCACACGCCACTGGCCGACACCGACGACACCTTCGCCATCCTGCCCGCCGCCTACGGCATCGACACCATCGCCAGCATGATCCCGCAGTTCGACACGCTGATCCTGCTGAAAGTGAAACCGCTACTGGACGACATCATCGAGCTGCTTGAGCGCGAGGGCTTATTGCAACACGCACGCTTCATAGAAAAGGTCGGGACTCCGCAGGAACGCATCGTCGAAGACGTCGCCAGCCTGCGCGATCAGAAGGTCAACTACTTATCACTGCTGCTGGTGCACAACCCCGGCCGCCCGCGCGGCGAATTGATCCGTGGCTGCCGCAAAATACAAAACGTCGTTATCAAGAATTCCGCATGAGCAGCACAGAACAAACAAGCGCACAACCACGGGTGGTATTGGTTGCGATCACCAAACACGGCGCCAAACAATTGGTGGTCACAGCCCCGCAAATGCCCGAGGCCAGCGTGATGGTCAGCGAGAAATTCGGCGCCGCCGTCGAAGGCCTGAGCAATCAGACCGAGGTTTACACCGGCGCCCTGCGCGCACAGATAGGCCCCCTGTTTGAGCGCTACGACCAGATCGTGTTTTTTGTCTCCCTGGGTGCTGTGGTGCGCTTGATCGCCCCGCACATCAAATCCAAAGACCTGGACCCGGGTGTGCTGGTGGTGGACGATGCCGCCCAGTTTGTGATCCCTGTGCTGTCCGGCCACGTCGGTGGCGCCAACGCCTACGCGGAGCGATTGTCCGCCCTGCTAGGCGCCACCGCTGTATTGACCACCGCATCCGACGTCAGCAAGACCATCGCCGTGGACATCCTCGGCCGTGAGCTGGGCTGGAAGGTCGAATGCCCCAAGATCAACATCACCCGCGTCTCGGCAGATGTGGTCAACGAAGAGCCCATCGCCCTTGTGCAGGAGGCCGGCAGCAAGGACTGGTGGACGCGCCCCACCCCGCTGCCCAAGACGATTCATCTGTTTGACACCTTTGAAGACGTTGACCTGCAGAAGTTTCGCTCGGTGCTGTGGGTCACGCACCGTGATGTGCCACAGAGCCAGTGGGACGCACTCGCGGAGCGGTTGGTGGTGTACCGCCCGCCCGCAGAGGCATGATGCAAATCGTGCTGGGCATGGGCTGTGACCGCAACACGCCGCTGCAAACGCTGAGCGACGCGGTCGATGAGGCACTGGCCAAAGTCTCACTGCCGCGCTCGGCGGTGACGGCGCTCGCCACCATCGACAAGAAAAACGACGAGGTGGCACTGCTGCAATTAGCTGCTGACAACAACTGGCCACTGCACTTCTACCCCGCGGCCGAGCTGGCCGTGGTCGAGGTGCCCTGCCCCTCCGAGACGGTGCGCAAATACATGGGAACCCCAGCGGTGTCCGAGGCCGCAGCGCTGCTGGCGGCCCATACCCAGATGCACGATCTGCTGCTGGAAAAATACAAATTCAAGGGCAGCTGCGGCAAGAATGCCACTGTCTCCATTGCACACCTTAAGACACCGAGTAACACACATGACTAAGGGAACCATTTTTCTGGTCGGCTTCGGCCCCGGTGCTGAAGAGCACATGAGCTTCAGGGCCAGGCAAGCCATCGTCGAATCCGACGTGGTGATCGGCTACTCCACCTACATCAAATTGGTGTCCGAGTTGCTGGACGGCAAAGAGGTGGTCAAGAAAGGCATGACCGAAGAGATCGATCGCTGCGTCGAGGCCTACGAGCACGCCAAGGCTGGCAAAAAAGTGGCGCTGATTTCCTCCGGTGACATCGGCGTTTACGGCATGGCTGGCCCCACCTACGAAGTCTTATTGCAATCGGGCTGGACACCGGACAGCGACATCAGCGTGGAGGTGATCCCCGGCAGCACGGCACTGTCCGCCTGCGCCTCCCTGGTGGGCGCCCCGCTGACCCACGATTTTTGCTCCATCTCACTGTCGGACCTGCTCACCCCCTGGCCCACCATCATCAAGCGCTTGGACGCGGTGGGCAAAAGTGACTTTGTGATCGCGCTCTACAACCCCAAGAGCGGCCGCCGCACCCGGCAGATAGAAGAAGCGCAGCGGGTGCTGCTGCAGTACCGCAGCCCAGACACCCCCGTGGCCGTGGTGAAGTCCGCCTACCGCGAGCTGCAGGACATCCAGATGACCACGCTGAGCGAGATGACCGAGTGCAAGATCGGCATGTTGACCACGGTCTTGATCGGCAACAGCAGCACCTTTATGCAAGAGGGCCTGATGATCACCCCGCGCGGCTACGCCAACAAATACGCGGACATCACCGGCGACGCCAAAGACGGCGAGAAGCAGGGCCGCTCCCTGAGCATGGGGCTGGAGGGCTGGAAGGCCTGTCTGCGCCAATACCTGCGCGACTGCGATATGAGCCCCTCACTGAAAGCCGTGGCACAACACTTCAACATGCCAGTGGGCGAGGTGCTGGCTGCAATCGGCGAGGCAGAGGGAGACGACCACGCCGCCGCCTTCAGCGCCGCCTTGCTGTCCACAGACACTGACACGCTGCTCGCTGGGGTTGAACAGTGGGCCAAGGTGCGCGCAGTGGTGCGCAGCGAAGCCGGAGCTGTGAGCGAGCTGCTGATGCAGGCACCCAAGTTTGAGCGCCGCAACGACTGGGTCAATGTCGAGACCGAGCACTTCCACCTGCACGTCGATGCGGCGCGCATAACACAGGCCTGGCTGTTGCGCCGCGGCGACAGCCTGCGCGCTCTGCACTTTGTGGATGCGGCGGGTGAGAGCATTTTCAACATCTCTCTGGTGCGCAGAGACGGCGCCTTCGATCCGGCCGCAGAGAGCGCCTTCGAGGCACTCTGGCCGCGCACTGACAACGAATAATAACGCGGGAGGAAAGGCCACTCAGCTCCGCGCCCCCGCACAACCACCTAGACAGGAAGCCAGACATGACAGACACAAGCACAGAAGCTCTGCCCAAGCCCAAGATGGGCCAATACAAGCGCCACCTACTGGTGTGCGTGGGCTCGCGCTGCACTGAGCACGGCGAGTCCCAAGCGCTTTTTGACACCTTGGGGCAGAAATTTAAAGACGCCGGCATCGACAAGGGCGAGCTGCGCGTTAAACGAACCCGTACACAGTGTTTCGCTACTTGCAAATCCGGCCCCGTGGTGTGCGTGCAACCAGACGGCATTTGGTATTACAACGTCACGGAAGCGAATCTCGATCGCATCATCAGCGAACATTTTGTTGCCGGCGTACCCGTGGAGGACTTAATTTACCACCGCGGACCCGACTGCTCTTTTGACTAGATTGTCCAGCGCTTTTCGCATTGTTAAACGCCATTTATTATTGCTTATTCCGCACTTGTATTTGAATAATCCCCATTCCAATACAACTACAGCCCTGCTACAGCTAGCCGCACAGAAAATATATTACAACTACGGACAAACACCATGAAACTTCTAGCATCATCGCCTTGACACCGCAACTGTCAAGGCGTACCGTCTTTATAACCTACAGTGTTTTGCAGAGAACTTTTCTGCTTGATTAGACTGGGACGCAGTAGTATTTTGCAATTTGCTCTATAGTTATTACTGCACCTCACCCGCGGTGGACGCGAAAAAATGAGTGATTTCATTATTTTTGTCGGCAGTGCAATGCCTTGCGACAAACAAGACAACTTGATCAATGCGGCTACGGAATTCTCTCCGAGAGCCGTGCCTGCCTCTCGCACCCCATCCCTTCTATCGACACCACTAGCTAGGGCACGTGTTTTCACGTCGCCCGCAAGAATCAACTGCTATGGACAGGGAAAGACACCAGCAAGGCTTAACCAGCCCACGCACGCTTGTGTTAGGTTCATCACAATTATCTTCAATTCTGCACTTTACGCTTTAAGCAGACAAAGATATTGGCAACCACTCGGTCTACACAATGCAGAGGCTTAACGATGAAAAAAGGCACTCTTTACGGCGTTTCACTCGGCCCCGGTGATCCAGATTTAATCACCCTGCGTGCTTGGTCACTGCTCGAATCAGCTGGCAGCTGGGTCTACCCCGTGCAAAAGTCTGGTGGCGAGTGCCGCGCTCTCACCATCGCCCAACAGTCAGGTGCGAACTCCTGCAACAACGCTTCGGAATTGCTGTTTCCGTGCACGAGCAAAGCCAAAGAATTGGCGAAACACTGCTTGCTGGCGGCTCGGCACGTTCAGGGCATGTTGGATTGGGGCGACGACGTGTATTTTCTGATCGAGGGCGACGCCGCCAAAAACCAGAACTACAACTACCTGCTCAGCTCACTGAAAGCCCTAGACCAGGGTGTTAAGTCCGAATTGGTGCCCGGCGTTGTCGCCAGCCCAGCCGCGAGCACTACGACCGACAGCGATGAAAGAACACTCGCCATTGTGCCAAGCAACCGCTGCATTCAATCGATCAAATCAACCCTGTTGCAAGTGGACACCCTGATCGTTCCCAACCCGAAACCGTTGATGGCTGAACTCATCTTACTGCTAAAAGAATGCAACTTGATGGGGAAGGCCCTGGTCATCGAAAACGTCGGCACGAGCGATGAGCGCACCATCACGAAGTTAGAGACACTGATTGACTATCCCCTGGATCCGCTGTCCTTGTTATACGTCGATAATTCACAGCGCAGCAGCGCAGTTAAAAGGCAGCAGTGTTCGCACGACAGCGCGCACCTCAGCTTCTCCTGATGCTCCAGGCACCACAAGGTGCTAGATCACCCAAGCCGCCAAGGCTTCCAGTCAAACACGAGTGAACAACACACTTGTCACACTCTCTTTTCATGTGGGTGCTCACAGCCCGTTCCCGCGCCCTGCTCGCGTGACGATTCAGCTTCACTCCCCGCAATTAACCCACTTTAGGCCAGGATTCACTGCACGCAGAGCTGCGCCTGCCTCGCCCACAAGACTGTTATAATCCGAGCCCCGCTCGGTCCTGCTCGGCCCTCATCCACTGTATTTCAGCCCAAGCTGACGCCGAGCCACCCGACACAGCCGAGAGCTCTTGATCACGATGGCCAATTCAACCCCCCTTGGATCTCTGCACTTTTCTGCCGCTGTCCGCGACACGGTATACCGCGTTATCGCCGCCCGCCGTGACATGCGCCATTTCGAGCCTGCCAGCGCACTCGATGACGAGACCTTAAGCCGCCTGCTGACGGCCGCGCACCAAGCACCGTCCGTGGGACTGATGCAGCCCTGGCGCTTCATCCGCATCACCGACAACAGTTTGCGCCAGTCTATTGCTGATGTTGTAGAACAGGAGCGACAGGCCACAGCGAACGCCATGGGCAAACGTCAAGACGACTTCTTGAGCTTAAAAGTTGAGGGCATACGCGAGTGCGCCGAACTGCTGGTGGTCGCCATGGCACCGGACGATGGCACCGTCTTTGGTCGCCGCACCCTGCCCCGCGAGATGGCGCTCAGCTCCGTCGCCTGCGCCATTCAAAACCTGTGGCTCGCGGCCAGAGCTGAGAACCTCGGCATGGGTTGGGTGTCGATGTTTGACCCTGAGGCGCTGGCCGAGCTGTTGACACTGCCCGCGGGCAGCCTGCCGATGGCCGTGCTGTGTCTGGGGCCAGTGCAGCAGTTTTATGATGAACCCATGTTAGAGCAAGAGGGCTGGCGCAACGCCCGACCGTTGAATGAGCTGCTGTACGAGAACACCTGGACTGCTGACTGCTGACTGCGAGCGAAGCTTGCTGGCTTCCGCGGACAGCGCTCCTACACTGCCCAATCTGAACACAAGCCTCCACAGGAAGCCAGACTGGCGCTTAGTGCCATATGATGAGGCTGTAACGCGAGGCGGGCAACAGTGATAAGACAGACAACACCTCCGGCACAGAGCAATCGCAAGCGAGCAGGCTCAATACAGATAAACAGCCCCGGCTTTACTGGCCCCATTGTCCGAGATCGCATCAACGCCGGTGCCACTTCCGTCTTCGAAGTGGGCGCCTACGGCTAGAGTGCTGCCGTCGCCGCTCAGTGCAACTGAGATCCCAAACCAATCACCCGCGCCTGTGTTATCCGCTTTGATATAAGCTGGGCTCTGCCAAGCATTGCCGTCGTGCCGGTACACATAGACAGCGCCCGAGTCTGTGGAACCTTCATCCGAAACAGCGTTCACGCCCACGCCACCACCATCTTCAGTGCTGGCTCCAACGGCCAGGGTGTTACCATCATTGCTCAATGCGATGGTAAAGGCGAACCAGTCAATAGCGCCGGTATTAGACGCTTTGAAGTACACAGGGCTCTGCCAGCCAACGCCATCATGCCGGTACACATACGCCGCGCCTGATTGATTGGCGCTGTTGTTCGAGACAGGATCCACCCCTGTGCCACTGCCATCTTCTCCACTGGCGGAGACGGCCAAAGTTCGACCGTCGCCACTCAATTTGACAGACTCCCCAAAAAAATCACCCGTCCCCGTGTTGCTCGCTTTGATGTAAACAGGGTTCTGCCAGCCACTGCCGTCGTGTCTGTACACATAAACCGCCCCTGCATTACTGGCGCTCTCGTCCGAGGCCGCGCCCACACCTGTGCCACTGCCATCTTCATAGTGAGCGCCAACGGCCAAGGTTTTTCCGTCGTCACTCAGTGCAACGCCTCGCCCAAAATTGTCACCCGCGCTAGTGTTACTCGCCTTAATGTAGGCGGTACTCTGCCAGCCGCTGCCGTCATGCTGATATATATAAACCGCTCCAGCCTCATCGAAAGCGTCGTTGTTCGAAACCGGATTTACGCCCGTGCCGCTGCCGTCTTCTCCACTGGCGGCAACGGCCAGAATGTTACCGTCACCACTCAGCGCGACCCAGGAGCCGAAGAAGTCTAGTGCGCCCGTGTTGCTCGCTTTGATGTAAACCGGGCTTTGCCAAACAGTGCCGTCATACCGATACACATAGACCGCACCCGCATTTTCGGCAGCCTCGTCTGTTGTCGCGGCCACACCGGTGCCACTGCCGTCTTCCGCCCAAGCCCCAACGGCCAGGGTGTTACCGTCATCGCTCAATGCAATGTCATAACCGAAATCGTCATTCGCGCCGTTATTACTCGCTTTGAGGTACACAGGTCCCTGCCAGCCAGAGCCGTCATGACGATAAACATAGACCGCTCCCTCACCAGCGGACCCATCGCTCAAAATCACTCCACTGCCGTTTTCACCCTTAGCTCCGACAGCCAATACACTGCCATCACCGCTCAGGGCAATGGTATAACCGAACAAGTCATTCGCACCGGTGTTGCTCGCCTTCACGTATTGGATCACATCAGTAGCATCCAGCCCGCTGGGGCCAATACTGGCACTGGTGGCGAGCACTTCACCGGACTCACTCAGCGCCTCCACAAGGTACAGCCGAGTGTTGAAGGCCAGATCAAAGCCGTGGTTCGGCAACCCAAGTGATGTCGTGCTCGAAGGCATCATATCGGCGACGTCCACCGCACCGTCGCGGTTACTGTCCATCGGCGAGAAACCTGAGCCGCCGCCCGGACTGTGGTTGATGCGCAGCTGGTGGACACTGGACAGTGGATCGTCAATGACCACGCCGAGCGTCAACTGCTTTGTGCCCGCTTCGATGTGCAATGTTGGACTGCCCAAGATAAGTTGATCCGTCACTTGTACGCTGAGTCGCTGCACAGGAAGCTCAGCCTCGCCCCGGTAAATCTCCACTTCATAGCTGTTGTCGCTGTTCTGATCCACAGGGGCTTCAAAATCGAGCGCGAGCAGCGGCGATACCACACCCTGAGTGTCGATACTGAAGTGCGCAGCGTCTGCCCCACCCAGGCTGAATTCAAGGCTCTCACCTTCGCCAACAAACTCAAAGACTTTGAGCGTGCTGTTCTCAGAGAGCACAAGGTCGACATGTGGCACAGCAGTAGATGCCCCTGTGTCAACCGTGACCTCGCTACCGCCACAAGCAGCCAACAGCACGACAGGGGCCAAGGTTGCAATGATAGATCTGATTCCATTCTTCATCTGATTCGTCCGTGTAGTTAGCTGCCAAACCATTGATCAGTTACAAGAAAGGCGCCGCTTTCACTACTCATTTGGTCCAGCACAGGAGAGACCGCTGCCCAGCGAGTTGTCCCTTTCAGGGAATGGGCGGCGTAGAATCTATTGAGCAGCTGGCCGAGTCGGAGCGGTGATATTTGGCGGGCGTGGCACAAGTGCAGTGGCCGAGAGTGGCGTTGCGGCAGGCAATGAGTTGGCGGTGCGCTGCCCGACATGCAGCTGCGCGCCCCGGAATGAATTCGCCCC
>JAWSVD010000596.1:0-943 GCA_033852095.1 Granulosicoccaceae bacterium
TCACCGGTAAAACCCTGTTGAAGGGCCAAGAGATAGACACCAGTACCGTGTCCGCGGCGATAGAGGCGGGCGTGGCCTATTTGACCGAGGATCGCAAAGAGCTGGGTCTGGTGTTAGATGAGTCAATTTTGTTCAATACAAGCCTTGCAAATCTCGGCGGTGTCTCGGTCCGAGGCGTGATCAACGGCGCCAAAGAGCAGCAGGTGGCGGAGCAATACCGCAAGGCCCTGGCTATTCGTACGCCGAGCGTGCTGCAGAAGGCAGTCAACCTATCAGGTGGCAACCAGCAGAAGGTTGTGCTGGCGAAGTGGTTGTTCGCCGCACCCGAGGTGTTGATTCTGGATGAGCCCACGCGCGGCATTGACGTTGGGGCCAAATACGAAATTTACGCGATCATCAATCAGCTGGCGGATGAGGGCAAGGGCATCATTATGATCTCCTCGGAAATGCCTGAACTGCTCGGTATGTGTGATCGTATTTATGTGATGAACGAAGGCGAATTTGTGGCCGAGCTAGACGCTGCCGAGGCGAGCCAAGAAGTGATCATGTCGAAGATAGTGCAGGGCAAAGCGTCCTCGCTCACAGAGGATTCCCAGCGTGTCTGAAGAAAAATCAAGCCTGACAGGGCATTTAAGTAGTAACTTCCGCGAGTACGGCATCCTGCTGGCACTCGGCTGCATCATGGCATTTTTTCAGGTGATGACTGATGGCGTGCTGATGAAGCCCGTCAATCTCACCAACTTGGTGCTGCAGAACAGCTACATCATTATCATGGCGCTTGGCATGTTGCTGGTGATCGTCGCCGGGCACATTGATCTCTCCGTGGGCTCGGTGGTCGGCTTTGTCGGTGGCTTGGCCGCCGTGATGATGGTCAACTGGGAGTGGTCGCCGTGGGTGGCCTCCCCTATCTGCCTGTTGGTCGGTGTGCTCATCGGTGCGGCGC
>JAWSVD010000597.1:0-803 GCA_033852095.1 Granulosicoccaceae bacterium
GTACCGCACTTCGCTTACAGGGTGTGATTGAGGAGCTGAGCAATAGCCTGTCTCTCCCGGTCAGCGGCAGCAACCATGCGTTGAGTTTGCATATTCGGGAGTTGTGTACAGACGAGGGTATAAGCTATTCACCTAGGCAGGCTGTCGGTTAACGCTGGGGTTTGTTCTCTCTTGTTTTGTTAAGCCATGTTTGTTGAATGGCTTCGATGCCGGGAAAACCCGAGCTGCGCAGGTTCGGCGGGCGTGTTACCTATTAGTGTAAATCGTTCTCAGAAAGGCATGCCCACGTCTTCGTTTTGCTGCGCAAAACCCCTGCGTTGCTCAGCTCGGCGTGGTGGTACCGGGCCGAGCTACACAAAACTCGCGTCGCTCAAGCACTTGCCAGACTTAATCCCGTCAAGCCTGTGCTACTTGGGATGCGCGCCCCGGGATGTGCGCCCCGGGCTGCGCGCCCCGAGCTGCGCGCCCCGGTCAGCCGCCAAGTGGAAGCGAGTTAGCCGCGGCGGAGCTGATTATTAGCCTCTGCCGCTTAGTTGAGCGATTTCATAAGCGCCTGTGCTTTGGCGGCTGATGAAAGCGGGGCTTGTCTTATTTAGCCGCCACGTGAATAACGCGCTTGCCAAAGTTATCGCCGTTGAGCAATCCAATGAAAGCCTCGGGCGCGTTTTCCAACCCCGCGATGATCTCTTCGCGGTATTTGATTTTCCCGGATTCAATCCACGCGGTCATTTCCTTTGCGAACTCGGGGTAGAGGTGGCCGAAGTCGTCAAAGATAATGAAGCCCTGCATCTTGATGCGCTTGC
>JAWSVD010000598.1:0-876 GCA_033852095.1 Granulosicoccaceae bacterium
GCGCGACTGAAGCATCGTGCAAGCTGACAAGAAATGGGGCGCGTGATACCACGCGCCCCAGCCAGAGAACAGCGCACAACACGAGCTGTCCCTCTGCAATAAAAATGCAATAAACCTAATCACCGATCGCAGCGCTGATAAGTTAAGCCATTCCAGCTCCTGCTGGCACCGGCTCACTGATAGAAAGCCGCCAGACACCGCATCTGCGAAGCCGATTGTCGATACTTCGGGCTTTCAATCCTGCCAAAAGAAGCCTTGCTAGCCCCCGCGCATTCCATCACACAGAGCATCCACGATGCTCAGCCCAATGCTGAAAGCACCACGTCCTGACGCTGAAGTTTCTCTGTCACGTAGATTTGACAGGCCACGCGCAAAAAGGAAGTGAAATTGAAGGCATCGCGGTGGTTGTTTAGCAGCTCGGCATACAGGGTGTTGATGAATTTCGGCGTGCTCTGGCCCTCTGCAATGGCCATCTCATCGAGCAGCCGCCAAAACTCGTTTTCCAGCTTGATACTGGTCACGCAGCCCTGAATCCTGACCGATCGACTGGTGGAGTTGTAGCGATTTTTTTGCGCACCTGAATAGACATTGCACATCTGCGATTCCTCCTGCTTTTGCATTTAATGCACAGAGACGGCCAAACGCCGCGAGCACATCTCCCGCAACTGGCCCCAGCCAACAGCTAACGATGGCATTTAACGGCGCCGAAGTGGTAGTGATATCTCGCTACCTGATGCGGAAATATGTTGCGTAAACTTGTGTTGAGAGTTCACAGCATACACCTCAGGCGCGGCCTAGCGACCCTCAGTTACCCGCCTTTCCCAGGAAGCCCCATGGCCAAATTGATCCACTTAATGATTCGCGTACTGGATGCCG
>JAWSVD010000599.1:0-1547 GCA_033852095.1 Granulosicoccaceae bacterium
TTCTCGCCCAGCCTCCTAGGCGCCCCCAGCGAATTCCGGTTTGCAGGTCATTGGGTTGCATGGTGCGCACGAATTACTTGTGTGAAACCCTGCTTTCTGTCTCATTTAGTTTTGCCGTTGCTCGCCACTAAAGCTGAGGAGCTCCACACACACAGCCACCTTGGCCACATGGGGTAATACGTGAGAATTGCCTTCCTGACAGGCAAGTCACCAGATGGATTTTCGGGCCCATACTAAGGATGAGCATGAACACACTGAGAACTGCTGAGGATTTGGCGCGAGAGATTGCTGAGGAGTCAGGCGAGCTCGAGCTCTATTACGAGGAGATTTCCTCACGCCAACCGCTGCGCCGTCTGTCGGATCACTTGCCATCGAGCGATAAGGCCGAGGATAATTCCGCGCATACATCTGGTGCCAATTCCGAGCGAGTTATATCTACGGCGGCGTCGCAAACTGTTGTGCGCAGCGATCAAGTGAAAAGCAGCTATCAGCAGTTTCTCGATGAACACGCTGAGCTGGCCAAACAGACCACAGGCATGGCGAGCGGGGTTTGGATTGACGCTGCAGAGTTCTCCGCGGGAAACGGTGATTGGCACGATGCCACAAGTGAGAAAGACGCGCTCAGTCGAGGCCCATCGGCCCTGCCATCAGACAAGCTCAGTCGCTGAGTTCACAGCTCCACATGACATTGGTATTTGGACGGCAATTGCAGCATGCGCCGTAGGTAGGAGGCATGAGACTGTGAATTTCTTGGTGGCGGTGCACCCGTCGTTTTGGTGCGTTGCTCGTCTCGCGTGGCCAGGCAGGTTTTGAGGTTTCCGATCATTGTTTCCGCGATAACTGCCTGCTCCTTTTCGGCTTTCAGCTGATCGGATAACGAAGCCTTTTCCTTGCTCAGCGCGATCACATCATCTTGCAGTGTGTTTTTTAGCTGCTTCAGCTCCTCCCCCTCTTCACAGAGCGCATCAATGCGGGCGCTGGCAGCGGAGAGTTTTCGGCCCTTGTCTTCATTGCTGGCAGCCAGTGCCGGACTGGTGTTGTTGTTCAGCAGTTTCAACACCGTGAATACCATGACGACCAGCATCGCCAGCTGTACGTAACTGCTGTCGAGCGACAGCAGGTCAAGTATCAGCGCGTAGCTGTTATCCCCATTCTCTATCGCAGTCTGGTTGACTTGCGCATCTAAGATTGTTGTTGCTGTTGCGTTTTGATCGGGCATCGCGTTCTCCAACCCTTTGTTTAGTTCATTAGCTGAGAGGATGTATTTGCCGAGGGCGCCAACCCTCGAGCGCAGTACGCAATAAGGCGCATGTTCCCATTCGCCTTTTTCCGTTTTATGTATTCTTGCGAATAGAGTGCCAATGATTATTTTAAATATGGCTCTTATTGGCTGGATCCCTTGAAATGCCTTTGTTGCATATTCGAATGGTGAGTGAACTTTAGGGCTGGCGCTGGGTGTGTTGTTTTGTGGGTGAAGCTTTAGCTTTACGGTTGGCGCTGCTCGGAAGTTCTCCTGAGCGGCATTGTAAGGCTGAAGCCTTACCCAC
>JAWSVD010000125.1:0-8171 GCA_033852095.1 Granulosicoccaceae bacterium
GAGATGATTCTTGACCATGCAACCCGATCTTCCCCTCGACGGCTTCACTGTCGTCAGTATTGAACAGGCTGTTGCCGCACCCTATTGCACCCGGCTACTGGCCGATCATGGCGCGCGCGTGATCAAAGTGGAGCGGCCAGAGGGCGATTTCGCCCGCCGCTACGATCACCGTGTCGAAGGCGAGGCGAGTTATTTCGTCTGGGCTAACCGCGGCAAAGAGAGCCTTCGCCTCAATCTAAAAAGCCCCGACGACATGGCCGTGCTGTGGAGCATTCTGCAGTCGGCCGATGTCTTTGTGCAGAATCTCGCGCCCGGCGCCGCCGCGCGCTTGGGGCTGGACCGCGAGGCGCTAGAAGCCTGCAATGCGCGCTTGGTCTGCTGCGGCATCAGCGGCTTCGGTGCAGGCGGTCCCTATGAGGGGCGCAAGGCCTATGATCTGCTCATCCAGGCGGAGGCGGGGCTGCTGTCGATCACCGGCACCGCCGAGACACCCTGCAAAGTGGGGCTGTCGGTTGCCGATATAGCTGCGGGCGTCACCGCCTACCACTTGATACTCGCCGCCTTGCTGAAGCGCTCGCGCACCGGCAAAGGCGACTTCATTGAGCTCTCCATGTTGGATGCACTGACCGATTGGATGGGCCATGCCTTGTATTATGCACATGACGGCGCGCCCGCACAGTCGCGCAGCGGGGCGAGCCACGCCACGATCTATCCCTACGGGCCGTTTGAGACAGCCGAGGGCATCGTCTTGTTCGGTCTGCAAAATGACCGTGAATGGGCGAGCTTTTGCCACGCGGTTTTGGCTATGCCCGAGTGGGCGGAGGACGCGCGTTTTATGGGCAATCAGGGCCGCACCGATCACCGCGCCGTGATTGAGCCCGAGATCACGCGGGTGCTAGGCGCCTTGAGTACGGCCGAGGCGATGGCACGGCTGCAGCAGGCTGGCATTGCCACCGCCGAGGTGCGTGATATGGCCGGCGTCTGGGCGCACCCGCAGTTGGCCGCCCAGGGGCGCTGGGCCGATGTGGAACTGCCCGGCGGCAAGCGTGTCCCCAGCTTCATACCGCCGTCTGGCTCTTGGCAGCCAAAGCGTGGTGCAGTGCCAGCGCTGGGCGCGCACACGGACGCTATCCGTGCCGAATTCAAACTCTCAACCCCCAAAAATCAATAACAGATAGCTGATAGGACCACCCATGCAAACATCCGCCCCCACTGACCACGACGATTTGCGTGACGGACTACGCTCCCTCTGCGCCGAGTTCCCCGCGGAATACCACCGCAAACACGGCGCGGCGCGCAGCTACCCCGAGCAATTCATCAAGGCCCTGACAGACGCTGGCTGGCTCGCGGCGATGATCCCCGAGCAATACGGCGGCTCCGGGCTGGGGCTCACCGAGGCCTCGATCGTGATGGAGGAAATCAACCGCAGCGGCGGCAACGCCGGCCACTGCCACGGCCAGATGTACAACATGAGCACGCTGTTGCGGCACGGCTCCGAGGCGCAAAAGGCGCTCTACCTGCCGAAAATTGCCTCGGGTGAGTTGCGCCTGCAATCCATGGCGGTGACTGAGCCGAGCACCGGCACCGACACCACCAAGCTGAAAACCGTGGCAAAAAAGCAAGGTGATAAGTATGTGATCAACGGCCAGAAGGTCTGGATCAGCCGCATAGAGCACAGTGACTTAATGATCCTGCTGGCCCGCACCACGCCGCTGACAGACGTGAAGCGCAAGTCGCAGGGATTGTCTGTTTTTCTGGTCAATCTCAAAGACGCACTCGGCAACGGCATGCAGATCAGCCCCATTGACAACATGGTGGGCCACGCTACCCATGAGGTGTTTTTCGACAACTTGGAATTGCCCGCCGAGAGTTTGATCGGTGAAGAGGGCAAGGGCTTTCGCTACATCCTTGACGGCCTGAACGCGGAGCGCACCTTGATCGCGGCGGAGTGCATTGGCGACGGTTATTGGTTTATCGACAAGGCCACGGCTTACGCCAAAGAGCGGGTGGTGTTTGACCGGCCCATCGGGCAGAACCAGGGGGTGCAGTTTCCGCTGGCGCGGGCCTACGTGAACATCGAAGCGGCGAATCTGATGCGTTTCGAGGCTTGCAGGCGATTTGACGCGGTGCAAGACTGTGGCGCGCAGGCGAACATGGCCAAACTCCTGGCAGCGGATGCCTCCTGGCAGGCAGCGAATGAGTGTCTGCAGACCCATGGCGGCTTTGGCTTTGCCAGTGAATACGATGTGGAGCGCAAATTCCGCGAGACCCGGCTCTATCAGGTGGCGCCTATTTCCACCAACCTGATCCTCTCCTACGTTGCCGAGCACGTGCTCGAACTGCCGAGGTCCTTTTGAGCATGGGTGCAGCATTTGCTTTGCCGCTCTTTGTGCCGGGCGACCGGCCCGAGCGTTTTGACAAGGCTGTCGCCGCGGGGTCTGGCACGGTTATTTTGGATCTGGAGGACGCGGTTGCACCGGCCAACAAAGCGCAGGCACGCCAGTCGGTGGCTGACTATGTGTTGGGCAAACAGGGCGAGGCGGGCGCGAGTGAGTTGTTCATTCGCATCAATGCGCTGGACACACTCTGGTTTGAGCAGGATGTTGCGATGCTCTCGCTGCTGCCAGAGGCAGGTGTTGTGCTGCCTAAGTCTGAAACGCTGGAGAGTATGCAAGCACTGCGGCGGCAGCTCGGTCCCTCGCGGCCGATCTGGGCGCTGATCGAGACAGCGCAGGGGCTGGCCAATGCACGGGCGCTGGCCGCTGTGGTGGATCGTCTTGTATTTGGTTCCATTGATTTCTGCGCGGATCTTGCTTTGGCTCATACCGATGAAGTTTTGGCCCCCTATCGGGCGGAGTTGGTGCTGGCAGCCAGGCTGGCGGGCAAGAGCGCCCCTATAGACGGGGTGACGACGGCGATCGACCAGCCTGAGACAGTACAGCGCGATGCAGCGCGGGCCTGTGCGGCGGGCTTTGCTGGCAAGCTCTTGATCCATCCGCGGCAGATTGATCCCGCGCGCAAGGGCTTCCAGCCCAGCAGCGCCGAGATCGACAAGGCGCGCTCGGTGTTAGCCACTGGAGAGGGGCAGGGCGCTCAAGTGCTGCACGGCCAGATGATCGACAAGCCGGTATTGGACAGAGCACGATTGACAATAGCGCGCTGGGAGGCGATGCAATGACAGATTTTGATCAGTGGATTGGCCGCAGCCGTGAGGTGCAGAGCTGTATTTCGCCTGAACTTGAGCACCAATTCCGCGTGACTCTCGATGGCCATCTGTGGGATGGTGGCGGCCTGCCGCTGGGGCTGCACTGGTGCCTGGCACCCGAGATAGATCCCGCTGATAGGCTGGGGGCTGATGGGCATGCCGCGCGCACCGGCGCGCACAACAGCTTTATGCCGCCCATCCCACTGCCCACGCGCATGTGGGCCGGTGGTTCGCTGCGGTATCTGAAGCCGCTCGAGCTGGGCAAGGCGATCACCCGCCGCTCGGAGATTCGCTCTATCTCACGCAAGCAGGGCAGCAGCGGCGAGCTCTACCTCGTCGAGGTGAAACACGATTACAGCTGCGAAGGGCAGCTGCACCTAGAAGAAACTCAAACCCTCGTTTACAAGGCCGCGCGCAAGCCCGGCGAGGGCCCGGACTACGCACCCGGCACGGGGGGCGTTAACTCGGTGACGATGTTCCGTTATTCCGCCATGACCTTCAACGGTCACCGTATCCACTACGACGCCGACTACGCCCGCCAAGAAGAGCACTACCCCGCCTGCGTGGTGCATGGCCCATTGCAGGCGACGCTGCTGCTCAATCACGTGGCCAAGCAGCTGGGGCGCATGCCCACTACCTTCAGCTACCGCGGCAAAGCCCCCTTGTTCACTGACGAGCCCTGGAAGATTGAAGAGGAAAAGATCGAAGACGGAAAGGGCGATCTGCGTTTTGTCGGGCCGCAGGGCCGAATAACAACAAGCGCGCACTACACCTGAATTTGCATATGTAGACATTATGTAGTGACCTGTCCGCTCTCAAGATCGTGGGTTATCTGGGAGCGCTGACAACCAAAACAGAGCCATCATTGAGAGGGACAGGTCGGGCCGCGCAGGTCATGGAACAGTTTATCAAATACGTCGGATTGGATGTTCACAAAGAGACCATCACGGTGTCCGTTGCCGATGAAGGGCGCGGCAGAGCTCGCATCATCGGCACGAATCCCAATAACAGTGCAGCGGTGATCAAGCTGATTAAAAAGCTTAGCCCTGATGGCGTGGTCTTGAGTTTTTGTTACTAGGCAGGCCCTTGCGGTTACGGCCTCTACCGCCAGATCACAGCCATGGGGCACCACTGCGACGTGATCGCACCGACCCTGATCCCGAAGCGCAAAGGCGACAAGATCAAGACCGACCGCCGCGACAGCCAGCGCCTTGCGGAGCTGCACCGCGCGCGAGAGCTAACGCCTGTGTGGGTGCCCGACGAGACCCAAAAAGCCATCCGTGATTTGGTGCGTGCCCGTGATAACTTCAAAACGCTGGAACGGCAGCAGCGGCAGAAGCTGACGGCGTTCCTGCTCCGCCACGGCAAAACGTGGACAAGGGGTAAAAAGAACTGGACCAAAGGGTATTGGCTCTGGCTTGAATCGTTGAAGATGGAGAACCCGCACCAGCAGTTCGTGCTGCGCGAATACATGGACGGTGTGCGCCGCGGAGCGGAGCAAGTACGGGACATGGAAAAAGAGACGGAGAGGGCGAAGTCAGGCTGGTCACTGGAGCCGATCGTGGACGGGCTGATGGCAATGCGGGGTATTCGCCTGGTGGTGGCGATGGAGGTCATTTCGGAGCTGGGGGATTTAAGCCGGTTCTCCAAGCCAACGGAACTGATGGGGTACTTGGGGCTGATCCCGAGCGAGCACAGCAGCGGGGAGAGCCGTCGCCAAGGGGCGAGTGCAGCGCCGCAGGCGGTGCAAGACATCGCGTGGAAGGCCCAGAAACGGCTGTGCGGGCGCTACCGGTAGCTCGCGGAAAGGGGGATGAATAAATGCAAGGCAGTCACGGCGGTGGCGAGGGAGTTGAGTGGGTTCATCTGGGCGGTAGCGCAGGAGAGCCGTCAGGCGGCGTAGTGGGAAACTGAAGAAGCGATAGGTAAGCAGAGAATATCGAGTCCTCGAGTCAGGGTCAGGCAAAGCTGAGGAGAATCCCAGGCGAACCTATGAGGCGGCAGGAAAAGCGGCTGACCCTCGATTGTAGAGATGGGCAGCTCCAGGACGAAGCGATGCACTGACGGTAACCAACCCGCGAATATCAGAATGTTCAACAGTCGAAGAGTTTGTCTGCCCTGCCTCGAGGGCTTGACAGTGTAAAATTAAAGATGAGTGAAATCAGGTGGTTGACAGGTCACAACATATCAGGTTTGGCTTCAGCCGGAAAGAATTCTGGCAGAATCCAATATTCCGGCCTCTCAAGCCTAATCCAATCTAACAACAAAAACAGCCACGCAAACCCTAAACAGCGCGGGCCTCTGGCCAGCCCATTCATCGGCTAAACATCAATTGCAGCAGCACACTGTCAATTTGCCCGCTTGGTAGAGCCTCTGCGAATGCAGAACGGCGTAGATGCTGAACAAGGCACACATGCAATTGTGCGGAATCGTGCGATTGGGCCCCGGGAACTTGTTAGGAATGAAATTGTGGGGCGGCGGCGAACTGGGTATCACGCAAGACGGCAGCCATGGCCGGTGGATGGTACTGCCTCAGGCTGCCATGCGGGCCAAACCTGTGAATTTCAGCTTCGAAGAGGCGGGTTCCGTAGGAGTGCCTTTCATCACGGCGTTTGAAGGCTTTCGCGAGTTAGGGTGTGTACAACCTTGGCACAACGTATTGATCTGCGGTGCGAACGGTAAAGTGGGCCAGGCCGCAACGCAATTGACCGCGCGCTCAGGAGCCCGGATCTTCTGTGTCGATTACAAGGATGTGCCCTATGCGGGATATTCCAGTGGTCCCTTTGAAATGCTCAGCACGGCGACTCAGGACGTCGCTGCCTAAGTGTTGCACTTGATTCTTGAGTCCAAGTAGGGCGCGGACATTGTCTTTAATGCCGTGGGCAGTCCGTATTTTGGCATGGCGAAAAAAGCGCCGGCAAAACAGGGACGTCAGATATTTATCTCCACCTTCGAGCGGGTGGTGGAATTTGGTGTTTTCAGGTTTTTTCGCGGCCAGCATCTATATATCGACGTAGATACCCTAGCATTGGACAGGTGTGCGGCGCGAAGATTTTCGACAAATGATATTCAGGGGCAATAGAGGCTAAGCTGCCCCTCGTTAGCAGCCTAGCGCTTTTTTGAAGCAGTGGCAGAGAAATACAAATTATGGTTGTTTCTAAGTTTTTTAACCTATACCTATGCCACCGTCTATTCCAAACACCTGACCGGTGACCCACGATGCGTCGGGATCAGCCAGCAATACAATCCAGCGACTGATGTCTTCAGGGACGCCGCGGCGTCCTAAGGGGATCATGGACTTTTCTTGCTCCTTAATCTGTGCAGCCATTTCCTCGCTCAGGCCCATTATGCCCGTCAACGCGCCGGATTCAGTCGGACCAGGAGCCACGGCGTTTACGCGAATGTCTGGCGCCAACTCCAAGGCCCATGATTTGGTCATGTGATCCAATGCCGCTTTGCTCGCACCGTAGTGTGACAGGCCCGCCGATGGCATGTGTCCTATCGTGCTAGACACGTTAATGATGCTTCCCTTGCTTTCTTTTAGGTGTGGCAGGCAGGCTTTTGCCAGCAAACTTGAGCCGATAATACTCACCCCAAATATGTCCGTGATCTGTTTTTCTGTAATATCTGCCAGGTTAGCAATTGCTCCAGCCCCTGCATTGTTGACTAGCACGTCCAATCGCCCCCATTTCGAAATGACAGCATTCTTTATGAGTTCAGCACTCGCTGGATCACTGCTGTCAGCAACCAGGGGAGAGATATTTTCATGCAGGGCTGATACCTCTTCAAGCGCGGTTGCGCGACGGCCAGTAATCAGGACTTTTGCGCCTTTGTGAGCAAACTCTAGAGCGGTGGCTTTTCCAATGCCGTTGCTACCACCTGTGACAATTACGGTTCTAGCTTCCATTGTGGCTCCTCAATCAAGCGGTTATTTTAGTGTGTTGGATTGTCCTGCTTAATCACATCAAGTTGTTTTCTTGATATGTGTAACGATCGTTATTAAACTAAGGGCGCAAGATAAAGTCAAGGAGTATTGTAACGAATGGCACAAAATAAAATAGGCCGTCCCCGGGCCTTTGACAAAGACCAAGCATTGGCAGCTGCTATCAATGTATTTTGGGAGAAAGGCTTTGACGGTGCATCAATGAAAGATCTTACCGCTGCGATGGGAATCAACAGCCCCAGCTTGTACGCAGCGTTCGGTGATAAACGGCAGTTGTACCTGGACGCGATTGACCGCTACTCTGAAGATGACAGTTGCCCTCCACTTGTTGCGTTTGAATCAGAGCCCGCGATAGAGCGGGCTGTAATAGCATTTATGAAAGCGACCATTGACTATGCCCAACAGCAAGATCATCCAAACGGCTGCTTCTTAGGCTCGTGCGTATCGACCACTGCTGGGCATGTCGATGGTGTTACAGAGCGGCTGCAAAAGGCGATCACTGGTACCGATGAGCGTTTGGTACTGCGCTTTGAGCAGGAAAAAGAACGGGATAATCTCCCGGACGATTTTCCCTCTCTACAAAGGGCTCGGCTTATGTTCGATTTGCGCCAAGGTCATGTATTACGTGCTAGAGCAGAGCTGGATACCATCGCTACGGAGGCGGACCTACAATTTCGCGCCAAGATTATTCTCGCGCCTGTGTAGGCATGCTCAGCGTATATCCTGCCGATATATAGTTGGATTAGATTCAAGCGCTGCGCTTGGCATGCCCTGCCGGCGAGCTACAACCGGCAGGGGTGATCTTCACAAAGGTCTAAACGGGGATGTTTGTGCTGCCCGGTTGCCTGCCCTTGCGGGACAGAATCACAACAGCCACAACCAATACCGCCCCTGCAATGTTGAACAACCAAGCACCCGGCATGAAGGCACCTGCGGCACCGGCGAACAAGAGCAGGTAGCTCCACCAGGCCAGTGGTCCTTCGGCGTAGCGCTGCACCAGTGCGTTGAGCGCGTAGATGCCGA
>JAWSVD010000600.1:0-3074 GCA_033852095.1 Granulosicoccaceae bacterium
AGTTCCCTGAGCATCCAATCGGTGGTCACCGCCCTGCTCATCGGGTGATAATAATGCTTCATTCTGTGCTGCCTCTGCTAGTGATGGTTCGACAGAATTATCACAGACAGCTACTGACAACCCATTGGCAGTAACCCCCATAAGCGACTGAAACCTTAGGTGAAACTGGCGTGACTGAAACTGACGTGTGAAACGGGGACAGTCATGGTTATTGGGGGGGGGTGTTGTGTTTCTCAAAGCATGCAAACGTGGACCAATCAAACGTGGACAGCCATCGATTTGCGTGGCCATCGATTTGGGTGGGTGTCAGCGTTTAGTTTCAGTTAGCGTTTAGCTTCAGATTTTTTCAAGTGGGGACTGCCATCATTTTCGGTGCGTCATTTTCGGTGGATGTCATTTTTGAAAAACGACGGAAAGCAAATGATAAGTGACATATAGTTTGCTCCGCGTAGGCCGATGTATGCACGGTAGCATTGCGCGCTCATCCACTCTCACATGCAAAAGCTTAGATTTTCAATAGCATTGGAGAAAACACTGAGTGACCAGACGTATCGGTGGGCAAGAAGCAAGGGTCTGTCGACCATCCCCTTAGGAAGAACAGATGACACGAGGTCAACAGACGAAAGCAGCTGGGTTCACCCTTATCGAACTGCTGATTGTCGTTATCATCCTATCAACGCTGGCATCGATCGTCGTACCAAGCTTTTTCGGCACAAGCCATGAGAGTAAAATTGTTGTCGCCGTCACAACGGTCAAAAACATCCAAAAGAAAATCCAAACCCAATACCTGCTGAACAATCAATGGCCAACAGACATAGACAGAGCTTGGTTTGTCAACAAGAAATACCCGCGTAGTCCCTACGCCTCCGACTTTACAGGCCCCTCAGTCAACGTCGTCGGCACGACAACGCATGAGCACCCTCGCATAAAAACACCCGAGGAAGAAGGCCACCCGCCCTTTTGGTACAGCTCGGGCAATGGATTTTTTCGCATCCGAGTGCCCCAGCAGGCGACAGAGTTGCAAACCATCACACTGTACAATGCCGTCAACAACAGCGACGTCGTGAGCATCTATGGCCGAGTAGATGGCGAGTGACGAGCGTACGCCGCAAACAAAGACAGTCATCGATTTGTGTGGGTATCAGCGCTTGTGCTCCCCGCACAAAAACGGGTCGATACGCCATTCCTTTCCCTGCTTTTATTGCAATTATATCAACAGCTGCCGATGCACGTGGCAACCCAGAGGCACAAGCCTGCTACCCAATAAAGAACATGAAAAATCTACTGCACGGTACGCGACGCCCGCCGCCGGAGAACACAGGCCAAACACTAGCCTTGGAACTGACCGCTCGCCTATTTCTCCGCAGCTACCTGCTCCTAGCTCTGATTGCCTTGTGCGGTATTAAAGTGGCCAATTCCACGACAATTGTGGGATATCGAGCCACCGCCAGCAGCTACCAAACGATACTGCCCAGTCTGAACAAAAAACTCGGCACAGCATTAGAATTTCGAGCACTGGAATTCCCGTATGCGGATAATCTCGTTAACGAGCTCATTTGGGACCCCCACCTCGAGATGCTCAACCTGCTGACCCCTGCAGTGGCGCGCAGCTACAAAGCCGGGTGGGTGCGCGATCTCACGCACGACAAAAAAATACAGGCCGCGGCAGGACAGCATCAGGCGAACATCAGAAGCATCTTGTTTCAAAAGGGAAAACTGATTGGGCTGGGTCTGCGCTCAAGCGTCGCAGCCCTGCCATTGATCCAGATGAAAGCCTATAGCGAATTAGGCTTTGATCAAAGCGACTTCCCTAGCGATTGGGATGGCCTCTACGAACAAGTACTAGCTGCGGCTCAGTCCGGGCATCGAGACTTTTTTTATCCAGCGTGGCATGCTCAGAAGCCCGGACTCACGATCAGTTTCTTAGCTGAGTTCTGGAATCGAGGCGGGAAATTTTTGGAGCCCCATAGCGGCGCATCGGTGCTGCTAGAGCACAGAGAAATCATCGAAGAACTACTCGACGACTGGCGCCAAGTTTGGCTTTCGGGGGCGGTCCCGCAAGCCGTGCTCGAGCAAACTTACCGAGAATTTCAGCAGCAATATCAGGATCAGAACTACGCCATCAGCATTCAACGCAGCGAGACCCTGATAAGCGCCGCGACTTTCAGAGAGAAACAACACAAAACCACAACACTACTCCCCCGTATAACACAACCCTGGGGAACACCAATGACAATGATGCTCAGCCTCAGCAGGCTCAGTGGGCAATCGGAAGATTACATTCAACCACTCAAAAATGCTCTGCTCGAGCTGAGTCTGGGCAGCGGCGAACAGCGCTATGCCATGAGCGAGGAAATATTCCGCAACGCTGCTTACCTTCCGGTGTACACAGATTATTTGAACAGCGAACGATTTAGTGAGCTCCTGGGTGAACGACTGACACGGCCAGAAGATACACAAAAACTGCTGGACGTTTACAAGCACGCCTCAGTTGAAACGGGTTTTTGGGAAGCTAACTGGTACCCAGAATTCTCAGACTTTTTACAGAGCGAGCTCAAGTGGTTTTTAGAGCACAATGACGTATCCACCCGCCACACAGCACAACGTCTGCACGATCAGTTCAAAGCGCTGATTCGCACCCACCATTACTAGGTGTGTAAATCCAGTGCAGTCGAAGACAGCCATCGATTTGAGTGGATGTCAGCGTTTGTGCTCCAACACGAACAGCACTCCCTGCTAAGACCTGACAAAGGCTAGGGATCAAGGCAACCATCCAATCCAGCGAACACCGTCGATACTTCGCGCTATTTCTCGGACAATCATCGACTCGGTGACTTTGCACCGCTTAAATCGAAACTGTCACACAGGCCGAAGCGTGTCTCTGTATCTGGACGGGTCTTCCAGTGATCAGGCCACTTACCGTCAGCTGATCACTGATCGCAGTTGACCCTGAACGTTAACAGCCTTAATTTCAGGGCCAAGACACAGGGAAACAGTGCAATGGCCATACCGCGTAAACAGCTGATCTCACTCAGCGATACCCCGTACTACCACATCGTCTCCCGCTGTGTTCG
>JAWSVD010000601.1:0-1317 GCA_033852095.1 Granulosicoccaceae bacterium
TCGAAGGCCTGGAGGGCACGGGAAAAACCACCAATTTGGCTTTCGTGTCCGATTTTCTTCACTCGCGCGGTATCGATGTATTGGTCACTCGTGAGCCCGGTGGAACATCCTTGGGCGAGGCGCTGCGAGAGATCCTGTTATGCGCATTCGAAATGCGTATCGGCGCTATGGCGGAGTTGCTGATGATTTTCGCTGCGCGTGCCCAGCACCTCGAAGAGGTGATAAAACCGGCATTGGCCCAAGGTCACTGGGTGCTGAGCGATCGTTTCACCGAGGCCAGTTATGCTTATCAGGGAGCAGGGCGCGAGCTCGGCGCTGAGGCGGTGGCTGTGCTCGAATTGCTGGTCCAGGCCGAATTGCGACCCGATCTCACCATGCTTTTGGATATTGATCCTGCGGCGGGGCTGCGCCGAGCCAGTGCGCGCGGCGCACCCGATCGCATTGAGCAGGCTGGCTTGCCATTTTTTGAGCGCGTACGCATGGGTTATCTGCAGCGTGCGCAGCAGGATCCCCAGCGTTTTGTCCTAGTTGATGCGGCGCAGCCGCTGGCCAGTGTGCAGGCGGATCTGCAAAAAGCGCTGGGAGCTTTGCTGGTCGCCCAAGGCTACTCAGCTTGAATGCTGCGGGCACGCCGCTGCCGTGGTTACAGGGCCCGTGGTCTCTGTTGCAGCAGTCTCGTCAGGATAAGCGTGTGGCGCATGCACTGTTGTTCGCCGGTCCGGCGGGGGTCGGCAAGCAGGCCTTGGCGCTGGCTTTCAGCAAGGCTTTGTTGTGTCGGCAGAAGGGCGAGTCAGCCTGCGGCGACTGCAACGCCTGTGTGCAGTTTGAAAGCGGCACCCACCCCGATTTCCGGCACCTGATGCCGGACGAGAAAACCGGCAATTTCAAAATTGAATCCATCCGCACGCTGAGCCAAGAGCTGGCGCTGACCTCGCAGTACGGCGGCTACAGGATCGCTGTTCTGGAAGGCGTGGAGGGTTTCACTGAAGGAGCAGCAAATGCCCTGCTGAAAACCCTGGAAGAGCCACCGTCGGGGGTATTGCTGCTGCTGCTCACGCCCTGGCCGGGTCGTTTGATGGCGACCATTCGCAGCCGTTGCCAGCAGCTGCGCTGCGCGGCGCCGAGTGCAGATGAGGTGGGGCCGTGGTTGCTGGAGCGCGGGGTGGCGGACCCGGCGGCGGCCTTGGCGCAAGTGGGGGGAGGGCCGCTGCTCGCGGTCGAGCACGCGCAGGCGTCTGGTCTGTCGCGCGCGATTGCCGAGCTGTTGCCGCAGCTCGCCTCTGGCTCAATTGGTGCAGCTGCTGCAGCTAAATCTCT
>JAWSVD010000126.1:0-26077 GCA_033852095.1 Granulosicoccaceae bacterium
CCCATACAGGTCGTGATCTGCATGTCACTGCAGCCCTTCTACGGCCTGTGGCTGCACACAGAAAAAGTGGGCCGCATCCCCGTGTTTGAAGAGCTGTTCAATACACCTTCCTTCCACCGCGTACACCACGGCACCAACCGCCAATACCTGGACAAGAACTTCGCCGGTATCTTGGTGATTTGGGACAAGATGTTTGGCAGCTACGCCCCCGAGGTGGAAAAGGTTAACTACGGCCTGACAGTGGCGATCAAAACCCAGAACCCCATCAAAGTTGGCTTCCATGAATTCTTTGCGCTGGGACGCGCGATGAAGCGAGCTGACAGCTGGCGTGATCGCTTCCTTCACCTGGTCAAAGGGCCTGGATGGAAACCCAAGGCAAAAAAATGCGGCCAAGAAAGCGCGCCGCCTACCGCACGCACTGCCTGATGCGAGCTCTGCCGACAGAGTGCTCAGCGCGCCCGCGTGGCAGACCCGCAGCTCACTGGCTCAATGACCCCTGTATTGATCGGATATACTAGCGCCTCCTCATAGCTCAGCGACGACCATGACAGATCGATACGCCGTAATCGGCAACCCAATCGCACACAGCAAGTCACCCACTATACACGCGCAGTTTGCCGAGCAGACGGCACAGGACATGAGTTACGGACGCATTTTGGCCCCCTTCGATGGATTCACCGCAACGGTCGCGGCCTTCTTCGCCGACGGCGGCAGCGGCTGCAACGTGACCGTGCCCTTTAAGCTGGAAGCGAATGCCATGGCCGATGAGCTATCGGCTGAGGCGGAGGCCGCCGGCGCCGCCAACACCTTGATGCGGCGGGACGACGGCAGCTTGTACGGTCACAACACCGACGGTGATGGCCTGGTCCGTGATTTACGGGACAACCTAGAAATCCCGCTCAAAGGCCGCCGCATACTGCTGCTGGGCGCCGGCGGCGCTTGCCGCGGCTCCGTGTTGCCGCTGCTGGCGGAATCACCCGGCCTGCTGCACATTGCAAACCGCACCACTGAAAAAGCCACTGCACTGGCGCACTTGTTCGAGCGTAAAGGCAATGTTGAGGGCAGTGGGTACAGCGAGCTGATCGGGCAACAATTTGATGTAATCATCAATGCCACCTCATCCGGTCTGAGCGGCGAGCTGCCACCGCTGCCCGACACCCTGCTGGCGGAAGGCGCCTGTTGTTACGACATGGTCTACAGCACGGAAGCCACGGCCTTTGTGCGCTGGGCAATGGCGCGCAACGCGGCGGTAGCCGCCGACGGCACGGGCATGCTGATAGAGCAGGCCGCCAGTGCATTTGAGCTCTGGCGCGGCGTCCGTCCTGCTGATACAACGACGGCCAGGACCTTAGTAACACAAGCCTGAGTCCGCCCCTGATGCAGGAACGGGGCACGCTGAGAAACAACGAGCAAAAAAAAGGCGCCACAAGTGCGAGCGCCTTTATAGAAGGGGGAAGCGTACCAGCGCAAGGCTGGCACGCTCTCGGGGATCAATGCCTGAAGTGGCGAATCCCAGTGAAGACCATCGCGATACCGTGCTCATCGGCCGCCGCAATCACTTCGTCATCGCGCATTGAACCGCCAGGCTGAATCACAGCCTTGATACCGGCCTCAGCAGCCGCATCGATGCCGTCACGGAAGGGGAAAAATGCATCGGATGCCATCACCGCGCCCGTGACTTCAATGTTTTCGTCGGCTGCTTTGATCCCGGCGATACGCGCTGAATAGACGCGGCTCATCTGCCCCGCTCCCACGCCCACTGTGTTGGCTGCGCGCGCGTAGACAATGGCGTTGGACTTGACGTACTTGGCCACGCGCCAAGCAAACAACAGGTCTTTGCGCTCAGCTTCTGTGGGCGCCCTCGCCGTCACCACGCGCAAGTCGCTGCTTTGCACCTGCATTTGATCGTCGTCTTGCACCAGCAGACCGCCGTCCACGCACTGGGTGCGCCAGCCTGGCTCTGCGGCCGACCATTCACCGCAGCTGAGCACACGCACATTGGCTTTGCTCGCGGTGATTACCAGCGCGTCTTCATCCACGCTCGGGGCGATGATCACCTCCACAAACTGGCGCTCGATGATGGTGCGGGCCAGGTCGGCGTCAAGCGGCCGGTTGAGCGCGATGATGCCGCCAAACGCAGAGGTCGGGTCGGTGCGGTAGGCGCCTTCATAGGCCTCGGCGATGGAACCGGCTTCAGCCACCCCACAGGGGTTCGCGTGCTTGACGATGACACAGGCGGGCTCTTCAAATTGCTTGACGCAAGAAAGCGCGGCATCGGTGTCGCCGATGTTGTTGTAGGACAGCGCCTTGCCCTGGTGTTGGGTGGCATTGGCCACATTGGCCCCTTCGCGGCTGGCGTCGCGGTAGAACGCGGCGCGCTGGTGCGGGTTTTCGCCGTAGCGCAAGTCCTGCACCTTTTGGAACTGCTGATTCAACACAGCGGGGAACACCTGCACTTGATCGGATTCCAATCGCGCGCTGAGGTAGTTGGCGATCATGCCGTCGTAATCCGCGGTGTGCGCGTAGGCCTTGGCCGCCAATGCAAAACGCTGCTCCAGTGTTGTGCCGCCATCGGCAAGCGCCTGCAGCACACCAGTGTAGTCTTCAGGGTCCGTGACAATCACCACGTCGCTGTGGTTTTTTGCTGCGGCCCGCACCATGGTCGGGCCACCGATGTCGATGTTCTCGATCGCATCGGCCAGCGTGCAATCGGATTTGGCAACGGTGTCGGCGAAGGGGTAGAGGTTGACCACCACCAGATCGATGGCAACGATACCGTGTTCGGCCATGACAGCTTGGTCGACGTCGCGACGCCCCAAGATGCCGCCAGAAATAGTGGGGTGCAGGGTTTTGACGCGTCCGCCCATGATCTCGGGAAAGCCCGTGTGCTCACTCACTTCGGTGACCGGCACGCCGGCGTCGGCCAGCATTTTTGCGGTGCCGCCTGTCGAGAGGATTTGAACGCCTTGAGCATGCAGCCCTGCGCCCAGCTCGGCAATGCCGCGCTTGTCGGAAACACTCAGCAGTGCGCGCACGACGGCGCGTTGGGAGGATTCAGCGGTGGGGGTCTCGGCCATTCTAAGGGCGCTCCATGGAAACTAAAACCAGCCATTATACCGGCCTTCCGCCACGAAATGCCGCTCTTATGGGAATGCAAGAAGATGGCTTTGCCGCGGACAGAATACCAGGCGGCGATCACCACGCAGCCGGCGATGTTGGGGCTCTTGACGCGCCGGCAACAGCGACGCGGCATCCGGGTTTGCGAAACAACGTGATCTAGGATCATGTACCCCGCCCAAGCCCTGTTCGGCAATAGCCTGCGAGCCATGTGGAAGCGCCTGCGGCTTATCCACCGTGCAGGCCCGGTGGCGGATCGAATCCAAAGGGCGACACAAGCGAAGCGCATCCGCGATGATCGCTGTGTCGTTGCAGGCCGAGTGTGTAGATGCTCAGAGCGAGTGAGGCTACGCTCTGAGCTGGCTCTTATATCTAGGACTGCTTCATAGCAGCCCCCCTGCATTGATGGGCATGATTGGGATCCAGCCCAACACGGGTCTGCTGCAGCGCTTAAGCGCCCAGGCCGAATTCGCGCAGTTTCTTGCGCAAGGTACCGCGACTGATGCCGAGCATGCAGGCGGCTTGGCTCTGATTGCCCGCGGCACGGCGCAGTGCGTAACTGATCACCGCACGCTCGGCCTGGTCCATCACCAAGCGGTGGATGCCCGTCGCCTGCTCGCCTTCAAGCATCGATTCGTAATTTTTCAACTCCGACTCGATACAGGCACCGACCGCGCTAACTTCTGTTTTTTGTTGTACGCTCATGCCACGTCCTTTCTGTCTGCTTCTCCGGGCAGGGATAGCGGGCCTTCGGCGGCGAAAAAATCCCGCACGGCAGCCAACTGCTCTTCGGCGCTCTCCAGGCGATTCACCCTGGACCTGAAGGCGGCAGCGTCACGGTGCGCGCTGCTGTACCAGGCGATGTGCTTGCGCGCGATACGCACGCCGCGGCCCTCACCATAGAAGGCGTATATCTGCGCGATGTGCGCCGTCACCACTTCAAGCCGCTCTTGCTGCGTGGGCCCTGGCGGCAATTCCCCTGTGCGGAGATAATGCTCAATGCGCTGGAATATCCACGGATCACCCTGCGCAGCCCGGCCGATCATAATGGCATCAGCGCCCGTGTGACGCAACACGGCAGCGGCGCGTTCGGGCGAGCTGATGTCGCCATTGGCCAACAGCGGGATCGTGATCGCGTCGCGCACGCGGGCGATGGTATCGAACTCGGCGACACCGGCGAAACGCTCGCTGCGGGTGCGGCCGTGCACTGCCAGAGACTGCACACCGGCCGCCTCGGCGATGCGCGCCACACTCACCGCATTGCGGTCATCAGGGGATGTGCCGGTGCGGATTTTCAAGGTCACGGGCACATCGACTGCGGCGACAACGGCGTCGAGAATCCGCCCCACCAGAGGCTCATCCGCGAGCAGCGCGGAGCCCGCCGCGCGCTTGCACACTTTTTTAGCCGGACAACCCATGTTGATGTCGACAATGTGTGCCCCGCGCTCCACGTTCACGCGCGCGGCGTCGGCCATCTGCTCGGGGTCTGAGCCGACGATTTGCACGATGCGCGGACCGGGCTCACCGGCTGTGTTCAAGCGGTGCACCGTCTTGTCACTGGCGTACAAGCTGGTGTCCGCTGAAACCATTTCACCGGTCACCGCCGCAGCCCCCAAGGCGCGGCACACAGCCCGAAAAGGGCGATCGGTGATGCCCGCCATCGGGGCGAGCACTGCCTTTCCGTCAAACTGATGAGGGCCGATAAACATAGACATATTTTAAGTAGGTGGGCGCGATAATAGAGGGTTTTCAGCGGGGGCGCAAAACGTGACTGCTGAAACAACACAAGGGACTGCGAACAGTGCAGATAAAAAAACGCCCAGCGAATGTGCCGGGCGAATTCATCCGAGTGGTTGGGCTAAGACCAGCGGTGTTTAATCGACAAAACGCTGCATGATCAAACTGGCGTTGGTGCCGCCAAAGCCAAAGCTGTTCGACATCACGCGGTTCAGGCCCGCGTTATCTCTGCGCTCGCGCACAATATCGATATCGGCAGCCCCCTCATCGAGGCTGTTGACATTGGCAGACGCGCAAATAAAGTCATCGCGCACCATCAACAAAGTGTAGATGGCTTCCTGCACGCCCGCCGCCCCCAGCGAGTGGCCTGAGAGGGATTTAGTTGAACTCACCGCCGGTGTCTTGTCCGGAAACACAGTGCGCACCGCTTTCAATTCCGACACATCGCCAACAGGCGTACTGGTGCCGTGGGCGTTGATGTAATCCACCGGGCCGTCGACGGTGCTCAAGGCCAGCTGCATGCAGCGCGCGCCGCCCTCACCCGAGGGAGCCACCATGTCATGGCCATCCGAAGTGGCGCCATAACCGACTATCTCGGCGTAGATTTTGGCGCCTCGCGCCTTGGCGTGCTCCAGTTCTTCTACCACCAACATCCCGCCGCCACCGGCAATGACAAAGCCATCGCGGTCTGCGTCGTAGGCGCGAGAGGCCAGTTCAGGCGTTTCGTTGTACTTGGTGGAGAGCGCCCCCATGGCGTCGAACAAGCTGCTGCTGGTCCAGTGCTCTTCCTCGCCGCCGCCGGCAAAGACGATGTCTTGCTTGCCCAGCTGGATCTGCTCCATGGCGGCGCCAATGCAGTGCGCGCTGGTCGAGCAGGCGCTGGAGATGGAGTAGTTGACGCCTTTGATCTTAAAGGCTGTCGCCAGACACGCAGAAACCGTGCTGCCCATGGTCTGGGTGACACGGTAGGGGCCGACACGGCGCACCCCCTTGGCCCGCAATATATCGCTGGCTTCAACTTGATTGGCTGCGGAAGCGCCGCCCGAACCCGCGATAATACCCACCCGCGGATTGGACACCTGATCTTCGCTCAAACTGGCGTCTTCAATGGCCTGCTGCATGCTGATGTGGGCGAAGGCCGCGGCCTGCCCCATAAAACGAAACGCCTTGCGGTCGATGCGCTCCTTGAGGTCAATCTCGGGCCGGCCCGCAACATGGCTGCGCATGCCCATCTCGGCGTAATCGGGACAGAACTTGATGCCCGATCGCCCCAACTTCAGCGATTCACACACCGCTTCAACATCATTTCCAAGGCACGAGACTATGCCCATGCCGGTAACCACTACTCGCTTCATGAAAACCTCTGATCAGGAAACCGTTTGGTTGACCCTCTGCGGACCAACACCAATATTCTGGCGACGCGGATGATTCTCTAACCCACCTTCACCGCCTCGTCAACGACACCTAAATTACCACATTCGCTCATTTTGAAGCAGCGCCAGAACGCGTCCAGCCACTGTTCTAAGTGTCGTGTGCGGCAGAAGACGGCTGTCACAGGCCCGCGCGCAAGCCAGAGATTATAGGAGATGGCGAGGCAAATCCACTGAACAGGCCCGTCAACAAACAAAAACGGGCGCACTGAGTGCACCCGCTTTGAAAGCTGTTTTTCCGAAGAGCGCGACGAAAAGCTCTAACGGCCGAACAGTTTACCGACCATGCCCATGATGCCGCCGGCACCGCCACCTTTCAGCCCTTCTAACAATTGACCGACATCCAGCAACTCACCTCCGGGGCTCGCTTTGTCGATCAACTGAGGTATCGCGCCGGCCAAACTGCCCAGCAGGTCGTTCTGATCCACGCCCAAGCTGGACGCCATTGAGGAGAGCTTGTCGCCGTCCAATGCCTGCGCCAACACGCCTGTGTCCAAGGGCTGGTTCTCACCGGATCCCAACCACGAGCCGACAGCGTCCGCCGCCCCGCCCGATTTCAAACCCGCCAACAGGCCACCGAGGTCAGGGCCGTCACCGCCGCCCAACAAGCCACCCAGCATTTCAGAAACCTGGCCGCCGTCAGCGCCGCTAGCGCCCAATTTAGACATCAACAAGTCAGTGCCAATCTTCATCAAATCCATTGTAATCTCCTGATAATACTGAACAGACCACCGACTCTCTTAATAAAGGATCAGAACCGGTAAAAGGGCCCACATCACCGCTGGCCGAGCGAAATGGCCGACTCAAATGCGATGCAAACTGCGGGCAATTGTCTCATAACCGTCTCGAACTTGAGATTGCAAACTCGAGATGATTATCCGCATTATCAACGCCTTAAGCCTATGCAACAAGGCTACTGACCATAACGGGGGGCACCGCTGCTTAAAAACAGCTGCTCTTCTGCGGTGCTGGCCCGGCCCAAAACGTCGTTGCGAAAGGGGAAACGGGAGAACTTGGCCACCGTATCGCAGTGTTCTTGGGCAAATTTCAGTGTGCCCAATGCCTGATCTTTCAAGCCCGGCCCAACGGCGTCGGCCAACTCGGAAAATTTCTGCACGCCCAGCTCTTGTAGTGCCAGTTTTTCGGCATGCATCAACGGCATGTACATAAAGACCCGCTCGCCGTAGCCCAAACCCTGATCAAAACCCCGCTGCACCGCTGCAACGCTCGCTTGCTCCGCGAGCTCTTCCCAAGCATAGGCACGGGCCTGTCCTCGGTAGATATTCAGCGGAAACTGGTCGTAGACGATCACATAAGCGAGGCAACCTCGCGGGCTGCTGAGCCAAGTGTCCAGCGGCCGTTCTAAAAGCGGAGAGAATGCGTCCCGGATCTCTTGGTCCAGGGTTTCTCCGCCGCCAAACCAACGCTTGCGGTCCTTGGCACTGGGCGAGGCCGCCCCGGTGTCGGCAAACCAGTAGGCCAGCACGCGCTGAATATTGGCACTATCGTTCATAACAAGTCCCTGTTTTTCGCCTGCGCACCAAAACAGCGCGCGCGATATAGACGCGATCGGTCTCAAAAATAACAGAATCAGCTATGAACGTGCGCATTTTATGATAAATTCACAGATATCTACCCACTGCTAAATTCAGTTGAATCAGCCGCCTCTTTGCAGGCTCGAGCGATTTCCTAGCAGTGCGCGGCCGGCCTGTTAACGCCTGGCCTCTCGACGGCGTGGATTTACCACCCCACGCTTATTGAAAAATAGACAACTCAAGATGGTTGGACAATGGATATACGTAAAGTAAAGAAACTGATAGAGCTGCTGGAAGAATCAGCAATCACTGAAATTGAAATCAAAGAAGGTGAGGAATCAGTTCGAATCACACGCGGCGGCGTTGCCCCGGTCATGATGGCTGCAGTGCCCGCGGCGGCCCCTGCCGCGATGATGAGCCCGCAGGGCCCCGCTGTGGAATCTCCGCTGGCAGGATTGCCAGAAGGTGAAGTGGTCAAATCGCCGATGGTCGGCACTTTCTATCGTGGCGCCTCCCCCGAATCCCAGCCCTTTGTCGACGTCGGATCCAAAGTGCGGGTGGGAGAGACGTTGTGCATCATCGAAGCGATGAAGATTCTCAACACCATCGAGGCCGAAGTTTCGGGCACGGTAAAAGCGGTCCTGATCAACGACGGCGAGCCCGTTGAATTCGATCAGCCCATGTACGTGATCGCCCCTTAAACCAAGGTCCTCCCCATGATCAAGAAAGTCCTTATCGCCAATCGCGGCGAGATTGCGCTCAGGGTGATGCGCTGCTGCCGTGACCTCGGCATCAGCACGGTAGCCGTATACTCCACCGCCGACCGCGACCTAAAACACGTGCGTCTGGCAGACGAGGCCGTGTGCATCGGCCCACCCCCGGCTCAAGATAGCTACCTGAACATCCCCGCGCTGATTGCTGCTGCAGAAATCACTGATTCAGACGCCATTCACCCCGGTTACGGCTTTCTCTCTGAGAACGCCGATTTTGCCGAGCGTGTCGAATCCAGCGGTTTTGCCTTTATAGGCCCCACCGCTCAATTGATTCGCACCATGGGTGACAAGGTTGCGGCCATACGCGCGATGCGCGAAGTGGGCGTGCCCTGCGTGCCCGGCTCCGATGGGCCGCTGGGCAACAACGAAGCCACCAACCTCAAAGTGGCCGAGCAGATCGGTTACCCGATCATCATCAAGGCCTCTGGTGGCGGTGGTGGTCGCGGCATGCGCGTGGTTGAGCGGGCCGAAGATTTGATCGACTCGATCACACTGACCAAGGCCGAAGCCAAAGCCGCGTTTAACAATGACGTGGTTTACATGGAGAAATTCCTCGGCACACCGCGTCACATCGAAATACAAGTGCTGTCAGATACCCACGGAAATTCTATCCACCTGGGTGAACGCGACTGCTCCATGCAGCGTCGCCATCAGAAAGTGGTGGAAGAAGCGCCCGCCCCCGGTATCACACAGGAGCAGCGCAACCGCATCGGCAAGCTCTGCGTGGACGCCTGCAAACGCCTGAACTACCGTGGCGCCGGCACTTTTGAGTTTCTCTACGAGAACGGCGAGTTCTATTTCATCGAAATGAACACCCGCGTCCAAGTAGAGCACCCGGTGACGGAGATGGTGACGGGTGTCGACATCATCCGCCAACAGATACTCGTGGCCAGTGGCGAGAAGCTGGGTTATACCCAAGACCAAATAGAGCTGCGCGGCCACGCTTTTGAGTGCCGCATCAACGCGGAAGACCCCAATAACTTCCTGCCCAGCCCCGGTACGATCACGCAATACCACGCCCCCGGCGGGCTCGGTGTCCGCGTCGATACGCACATCTACAACGGTTACAAGGTGCCGCCCAATTACGATTCAATGATCGGCAAGTTGATCGTCATGGGCAACGACCGTGACCGTGCCATCGCCCGCATGCGCGGTGCGCTCAGTGAGATTGTCATCGACGGCATCAAAACCAACATCCCGCTGCAACGCGATATTTTTGATGACGAAGGCTTCCAAGCCGGCGGGGCAAACATCCACTACTTGGAAAAGATGCTCGGACTGTAGTTCTGTCCGCGCAGGTCGGGCCACGCAGGCCCGGCCCTGTTACTGGCGTCTCAGCACAGCACTGGCCCTGGTAGGCAATCTGCTTTGCGAGGGCCGGGCCCAGCACCGACGCGGCAAAGACCCACCGCGGCAAACACAGCACTAGAACAAGCAGGCAAAGCGCCCTGCAGCGCACTTGATTTAACGGCGTTGTGCTTGCCAGCCGGCATTTGGCGCCTATCAGCGTCCAAGGCAGCCCCTCCCCTGAGCTGCCCACACTTCAACATCACATACTTTAAAACAGGCTTTATACCCATGGCATGGTGGCAATTCAGGCAGGCGACAGACGCCCAGCAACTCGAAGATTTCGAAACGGCATTCTTTGTCTGCGGTGCGCTCTCCATCTCACTGATCGACGCTGAAGACCAGCCCATTCTCGAACCCGCTCCCGGTGAGATGCCACTCTGGGACAGGGTCATCATGGTCGCTTTGTTCTCCGGTGATGAGTGCGAAACCAAGCTCGCCAAAGCGCTGAGCATCGCGCTGGGACGCCCTGTCGAAGCCAGCCAATTGGAGCGTTTAGAAGACCAGCTCTGGGAGCGCGCCTGGATGGCCGACTTCAAGCCGATGCACTTTGGTGGCGAGCTCTGGGTTGTGCCGAGTTACGCGGAGCCCCCCCAGGCCGACGCCGTCAACATGCGGCTCGACCCTGGCCTGGCGTTTGGCAGCGGCACGCACAACACCACAGCTCTGTGCTTGCGCTGGTTGGCGAGCAGTGATTTAAAAGGCAGCACCGTGGTCGATTTTGGCTGCGGCTCCGGGGTGTTGGCCGTGGCGGCTCTGTTACTGGGGGCGAGCAGAGCTGTGGCCACCGACATCGACCCCCAGGCGATCACGGCAAGCCAAGACAACGCCCAAATAAACGGCGTCGCGGAGCGCCTGGAGCTCTACCTGCCCGAGGCCATGCCCACGCTGCAGGCGGACGTGGTGCTGGCCAATATCCTGTTTGAACCGCTGCGCGAGTTGAGCGAGGTGCTGCTCAGCTTTGCGCGCCCCGGCGCTCAGGTCGTATTGAGCGGCGTACTGAAGAGCCAGGCCGAGGACCTCAAAGCACACTACGCTGCTGACCTGGACGGCATTGAGATAAAAACCGACGGCGACTGGTGCATGCTCTCGGGTTTTCGCCGAGGCCCGCTATAATCTAAGTCATATTTCCAGCGCTGCTCGCCTCATGCTCACCGAATGCCCCCATTGCCTGTCTGTGCTGAAGGTCAGCGCTGAGCTGATCTACGCCGGCGACCCGCGCGTGCGCTGCGGCGAATGCCTGCGGGTCTTCAGCGCCAGAGACCACCTCACACAGGCTGAGGCGGACATGGATTCGACCAAAATATACCAGCCTCCCAAGCAGCTTGCCGTCGCGACGGAGGAACCCGGCTTCAGTCTGAAACCAGAGGTCGCGCAGGGTCTGCAGGCCTTGGTGGACAAACCGCGGAAGAAAAAGCTGGCTGCCAGCAACACGGCTCGGCAAACGCCAGATCGAAACCGGCGCGCGGCTATCCCATCCCGCACCCTTGATCAAGCTGTCGCCCGCGCGACAAAGCCCACGTCCAGCACAGCGCCAGCAACACCCTTGGGCCCCACACCGGAACAACCAGCCACGGCAAAAAAAGCGCCCGCGCGGCCTGACCGTCACATATCGGTGTTGGAGCGAAGCCGCAGTGCACCGATTCGCCACCGGTCGACGCTGACATTTATAGCGCTCGCGGCACTGACCCTGTTGGCGATAAACGCCGTCAGAAGCGTAATGGTCGACGAGTCTCAGCGCAGCCGATTCAGCGCCGCATGGTGCAACGTGATCAACTGTGGAACTGCCATCTCGCAGGATTATTCCCAGCTGCAAATTGTGCGTCGGAAAATATACGGCCACCCCAACATTGACGGCGTACTGGTGATCAGCTTGGCGATGGTGAATCGGCTCAGCGGCGAGATGCACTATCCCACCCTGCAAGTGCGCATGACCAATCGCGGCGGCGAAGTCATCGCCCGCGGACTGTTTAAGCCCAGGGATTACGTGCCCCGCTTTGAAACCGGCATGACCATCACACCTGAGCGCGTTGTCGACGTGGTGCTGCAAGTAGAAGACCCTGGGGACGCCGCGCAAAGTTTCGACTTAGAATTTCTATAATAACTGGCGCCTATAACAAAAGGCGCCTAGAGCGAGTGTTTCCGCAGCTGTCCGGATTGTACTGCAGCCTCGCTGCCACCCCTTAATACTGCTTCCACAGTGGTTTCGCCCAAAAGCAATATTCCCGCGACAAACTGGCTGTGGCCCACAAGCATTAGCCCCGAGCACGGGTCATCACCCCCCGCAGCCACGGACTGTGGTGCCGTTTTCGCGGCATGGCTTTCCGTGCAAAACAAGGCAGAAATTCACGGCAGGCCCCGCTGCATATTTCAAGTCCCGCCGCAGCGGAGTCGCTAGAACCTTGTATAGGGTGACAACTGACAGTCCTGAAACACCGATATCTCTCCACCGCAGACAGCCCGCATGACTGTGTCAGTGATTTTACAGTAGCTGAGGAGCTGCTAAACTTACGCAACTGACGGACAGGGCAGGAGCAGCTTATACCTGCTACACGCCTGCCCACTGGCCATCGGGTATCGGATCACCAGCCAAGCCTTGATAGACTGCGTCGTTTAGAATTTATCACGTAGAGCCACGGCTCTAGACAAGCACTCAAACGGTCTGACTATGCCTCAACACCCCATCAATCGACGTACGTTTTTAAGACAGAGCGTCGGTATAGCAGCCGCCTTTGGTTTAGCGCTGCCCTCCATTGCAGTGGCAGGCGAGGCAAGATTGCAGCTTTTCAACGTCCACACCAAAGAATTTCTGGACGTGATCTACCGGCGCGGGGAGCGTTATGACCGCGGCGCGCTGAATCAAATCGATATATTGATGCGCGATCACCGGGAAAACATCTCCGTTGAGATGGACGTCGCGTTGATCGATTTGATGCACGCGCTGTATGTCCGCAGCGGCGCTAAATCGCCTTACCGCATAGTCTCTGGCTACCGCACCCCCAAGACCAACGCCATGCTGCGCAACAAGAGCATCGACAAAGCGGTGGCCTCGAACAGCTTCCACCTCTACGGCCAGGCTGCCGACGTTTTTGTACCCGAAGTACCAGCCGCCCAAATGGCAGCCACTGCGCGCAAGTTAGGCGTAGGTGGCGTCGGCCAATACAGCCGCAAGGGCTTCGTGCACATCGACACAGGCCCGGTCCGCAGCTGGGGCAGCTAGGAGCCAGAACCAGAAACCCTCTTGGGAAGGATGACTCTTCCTCACCCTCGCCTAACGCTGACGCTTAAAGCAATCGGCGCTGTGGTCATCCACCATGCCCACAGCCTGCATAAAAGCATAAGCGGTGGTTGGGCCCACAAAACGAAATCCCCGTTTTTTTAGCGCTTTGCTCAGCGCCACTGAATCCTCTGTCTGACTGGGCACGGCATTGCCTTTGGCTGCTACCTTGGGCTTGAAGGACCACAAAAAGCTGTCCAGTGTCGAGCCATCAGCTTCGAGTGCCAATGTGGCTTTGGCATTACCAATGATCGCCTCGATTTTGCCGCGGTGGCGGATAATACCGGCGTCTTGCAGCAAACGCTGCACATCTGGCTCGCCCATTTTGGCCACTTTAGCAACGTTAAATTTTTTGAAAACCTTGCGGTAGTGCTCCCGCTTGCGCAGCACGGTGATCCAAGACAATCCTGCTTGCTGCCCTTCCAGACACAGCGCCTCAAACAAATGGTCGCGCTCGTGCACAGGATCGCCCCACTCCTCGTCGTGGTAGGCAACGTATAACGGATCCTCACCGCACCAGGTGCAGCGCTTGATATCCTTTCCCACTTTTAGCTCCAAATCTTGTGTTTTTTTGACACTTCACCCTGCCGAACGACTTCTTCGAAGGGAGTTTTGATGCGATTGCGCCCCATAAGACCACCGGTGACCACAATTTTCCACCCGTTACGGTAATCGATCTAATAAACCGGCCGAAACGGAGTTTCCGCATGGCGTACAATCGCCCCCATTACCCTCCACCCCGAGAGACCCGCTTGACCCCACCCTCCACTGCACACAAACCACTGCTGTTGCTCGCCCCCATGGAAGGCGTCATGGATTGGCGCATGCGCGATCTGATCTGCGGGCTGGGCGGTTTTGATCTCTGTGTTTCTGAATTCGTGCGGGTTGTGGACATGTCGCTGCCTGAGAAAAGCTTCCTCAGGCTGTGCCCAGAGCTGGCGCGCGACAGCCAGACCAGCGACGGCACCCCTATGCGCGTGCAGTTACTGGGTCAGGACCCTGAAGCCATGGCGGCCAACGCGGCGCAAGCAGTGGCCCTGGGCTCACCGGGTGTGGACATCAATTTTGGCTGCCCTGCAAAGCTGGTGAACCGCCACGGAGGCGGCGCCTCCCTGCTGGCCTATCCCGAGCTGATGCAGCGCATCGTTGCCGCCGTTCGCGCAGCTGTGCCCAGCGAGCACCCGGTCACCGCCAAGATGCGACTAGGCTGCGATGATGCCAGCGCTGCAGTGGAGTGTGCTCAGGCGCTAGCAGCGGGTGGTGCGCACTGGATTGTGGTGCACGGCCGTACCCGTGCTCAAGGCTACCGCCCACCAGTGGACTGGGAGAGTATTGGGCGCATACGAGAAGCAGTGAACGTGCGTATCATCGCCAACGGTGACATCAATTGCCCCGCTTCATACGCGCGCTGTCGAGAAATCAGTGGCTGCCCCGACGCCATGATCGGCCGAGGTGTTTTGGCTATCCCCAACTTGGCCGAAGTGCTGCAGGGCAGAGCGAGTCCACTGCCTTGGCCTGAAACAGCCCAGCTCATGATCCGATACGCTGCCTACGAACAAGACCGAAAGGGCGAGAAATATCTCAGCGGCCGCCTCAAACAATGGATGAAGCACCTCTGTGAGCACTACCCGGAGGCGCGCAAGGCCTTTACGAAAGCAAGACTGTGCAAAGACGCTGCTTCCATACTGGCCCTGGCTGTAGCCGCCACGGGTTCAGCTGAGCACTGAGCGCTGCGCCCACAACTGCTGGTAATAGCGATTGGCAGCTTCTGCCACGGGGTGATCGAGCAGTGCTTCCACGGCCCGAGCGGGAGGCGCTTGAAACCCTGTTGAGGCCTGCACCGCGTGGTACCAGTGCGGTGCCCACACGCCGTCACTGGCCCGGGGACCAGCGGGCCAGGCCAGCATTGATGGCTCGAATCCCACCCCTATATAGGCGCAAATCACTTTTAAATAAGATTCGGGGTTTCGAAGAAAATCTGCTGAATCAATCACCAAGGGCGGATTCCCACGCCGCTGACAGAGCTCATCGAACAGTTGCCACTGCCGCTCGATGCCAATATCAGCCAACGCGACGGCCTCGCGCTTGAGCAGGTAGGACTGGACCACGCGGGTGGGGTCGCGGATAAGGAAGCAGTGCTGCAAGCCATCCAGCCAGTCGTACCCTACTTCGGGCAAGACGTGATGCGTCATGTGTTTTTGGTAAAAGATCGGCACACTCAGCTCCTCATTGCCAGAGCAACGCGCTGTCACGCGGCGCCAATTGTCATCACCCGCGGCCAGTACTTCCTCACGCAGCGGATGCTGCTCACCGCTGGCCCGCAAGTAATACGCGTAGAGGGGTTCATCCCATACCGCCGTGTCTGATCGATTCTCCCAAGCGCGCATCATCGCGGTGGAGATATTGCGCGGCCCCGACCACATGGCGAGACGGACACTGTTTGCATTTTTCAGCACAAGCTCTCCTCAGATTTAGGCTGACGCGCACTGTGTGGCAGCCGCACGGGGTGCGGCACCCCCGGCCCGTTTACGCCAGCTCACTGACTTAATAGTTCAACTATCTTTCAGGGTAGGCGCGGAGATTGCAAATTAAGCACAACAACGCGCTTCGCCTAATTCTCGCCCAAAAGATGAGTTCCTATGCTGGTCAACTACGTTAAAAATCGATTGTTAGACAGCAAACAACCGCAGCTGAGCACCGACACGAGCCCGCTGCCAACGCAGCCGATTGTGCCCGGCCTGATGCTGACGGGCGGTGGCGCACGCAACGCCTATCAAATAGGCGTGCTGAGGGCGATTGCCGAGCACCTGCCCGAGGGCGCTCCCAGCCCCTTCAGAGTCATCAGCGGCACCTCGGCGGGCGCGATCAACGCCGGCGGACTTGCGGCTGGGGCGAAAAATTTCAAGCAGTCGGTGCAAGATTTGGAGCACGTCTGGGCAAACCTGAACATCGACAAGGTCTATCACACGGACCAGGTCTCTTCCATGCGCGCAGCGGCCGCCACAGTCTGGCAATTGGTGCGAGCTCGGGAACTGACAGACCAACCGCGGTCGATCCTGAATAACCAGCCCCTTAGTCAGCTGCTGCAAAAACACGTCGATTTTGACAGTTTTCAGCAGAACATCGATGAAGGCTGGATTGACGCCGTGACCTTCAACACATCTTCCTATACCTCGGGCAAGTCCATTTCGTATTTCATGGGCCACAAGGGGATAGACGAGTGGAGCCTGCCGCGCCGAAAGGGGGTGCGAGCCAAACTCACGGTTCAGCACATGATGGCCTCCAGCGCCATCCCCATGGTTTTTCCCGCTGTCAGGATCGACAATGACTACCAAGGTGACGGCGCCATGCGTCAGACATCACCGTTGAGCCCATTGCTGGCGATGGGCGCCAACCGCCTACTGGTCATCGGCGTCAGTAATTCCAGCACCGAGTCGGATGCCCCGAACACGATCGAACGCCCTTATCCCTCTCCGGGCCAAATCGCGGGTTTTTTATTCGAATCGCTGTTTCTTGAATCATTGGACGCCGATCTCGAGCGCCTCGAACACTACAACGCACTGTTGCGAAATGTCCCTGGACGACACGTTCAGTTAGACGGCTCGGTTATCCAACCGGTCGATCAGGTGGTGATCACCCCGTCTGTCGATGTGCGCGAAATTGTCTCTCGCCACATGCATCGCTTTCCCAAGAGCATGCGCGTTGTGCTGCGTGTTCTCGGCGCGCACAAACCAGAAGGCCGGCAAATCAGCAGCTATTTACTGTTTGAATCATCGTTTTGCCAAGAATTGATGGAACTGGGCTACAGTGACGGCAAGAACCAAATGAGCGCCATCGACCGGCTGATCACACCGCCGCTAAGCGTCGCGGCTGAAGCCAGGGCGTAGCTTGCATTAAACCAGGCACTGTATCCATGTCATCGGCTTCGGGCTAGATTGAATATGCAACCCCACCGTTGTGCATAAACCAAATCGAGCCCATGCGTGTCATTACAAGCACGCGGAGCGCCATCTCGACAATTCATCTGGCGCCCATCCCCCGCCTGTGCCACATTAGCAATCTGTCTTAGCGTGACACACCTCAACAAGGCCACCGCGAGCGGATAATATGAGCGACTTTGAGCACGACGGACCGAGTACTTGCGGTGGATGAGACCACACTGCAAGCCTTCGGCATCACACTGGCCGCGCTGCGATCGCCTGTATCTCATCATGCACCTCAGGCCAGACGCTGCCTTTGCCTGCACGGCTGGATGGACAATGCAGCGAGCTTCAGCCCGCTGATCGCTGCGATGCCCGAAATTGAATGGGCCGCGGTCGACTTGCCTGGGCACGGCAAGTCCGGACATTTCCCCGCGGGACAGCACTACCATTTGATCGACCAGGTCGCCTACGTGCTCAAAGCCGCCGACGCATTGGGTTGGGATGATTTCACACTGGTGGGCCACTCACTCGGTGGCTGTATCGCCCCCTTTGTCGCCGTCGCCGCGCCGCACCGTGCTCGGCAACTCGTGCTACTCGAAGCCCTGGGTCCGCTGAGTGAAGAGGCCGATGCCCTGCCAGACAGGCTAAAACGGTCAACCGCCGCGACGAATCAGTGCCACAATCGCCTGCACCGCCTCTACGCCAGCGTGGACGACGCGGTACAAGCGCGCCTGGCAGCGACGCGCATGCTGCCAGCTAGCGCCCGCTTGATCGTAAAGCGAAGCCTAGAGAGCGCTGACGGGGGCTTTGTCTGGCGCTATGATCCGAGAATACGCGCCCCGTCCAACCACTACCTGACAGAGCGCCAAGTACGCGCCGTGCTCAAAGACGTCGCGCAGCCGACACTCTGTATTTTAGCCCAGCAAGGTTTTTTATTGCACGGCGACAACTGTGCAGAGCGTACAAAATGCCTAAAAAATGCCGTTGTGGTAAAAGTCAACGGCCACCATCATATGCACATGGATGATCCTGAGGCCACTGCGGCCGCCATGCGCACATTCTTTCTGCACAATTGATCGCCGCTCTGACGCTTCACCCACAAGCTTTACCTTCCTTTACCTCGAACTGACGCATGCTGACCGCCTGTTGCCGATAATAATCAACAACGGCCACACGGCTGGATCACTGATAACGAGGCAACACAGATGAACATACAAACACTGAAAAGCAACAAGAATCGCCTGATCGCAGCAGCGGCAATTGTCGCCACTCTGGCAGTCGGTGAAGTGGCATTGGCTGGCGGCAAAGGCGACTGCAGCAGCCAACACGGCAAAGGACACTGGGGAGAATCAGCAGGCAAACACAGCGAAAAACGCCTGGACCGCCTCGCCGAGAAGCTGGAACTCAGCGATGAGCAAAAGACTCAATTAGAAGCGATCATGGAAAGTAACCGCACGGAAAGGCAGCAGCACGCCGAACTACAGCGCGAAGCGATGAAAGCGCAACTCGGTGAGGTTCTGACGCCAGAGCAGCTCGAAGAGTTCGACAGCATGATGGAAAAAAAGAAGGGAAGGCGCGGCGACAAAAAAGCCGAGCAATAAAACAAGCGCCGGCAATGGGCTCCCGCGTGGGGAGCCCACTACACTTACTAGAAACAGAAAACTAGTAGTTACAGCTGTTGTCGGACATGTAGTCGTGCACCACGATGTCACCCGCAACAATTGCGGCTTTTGCAGCTTCTGCTGCGGCCTTCATCTCATCGCTGATCAGCGCTTCGTTGTGCTCATCGAGCGCCCAGCCCACACCGTTCTCAGCGAGACCCAACACTTTTATTCCCGGCTTCCACTCACCGGATTTAGCCGTGCTCATGGCTTCGTAGACTGCGTTGTCCACGCGTTTAAGCATCGAAGTCAGCATCACACCTGGGTGCAAGTAGTTTTGGTTGGAATCCACACCGATGGCGAATTTCCCGTTGTCAGCGGCAGCTTGATATACACCAACGCCAGTGCCACCGGCCGCGGCGAAAATCACGTCTACACCACGATCAAATTGACCTCTGGAGAGTTCGGCGCCACGGCCTGGATCATTCCAAGCTGACGGCGTAGAGCCCGTCATGTTCTGCAGTACCACGGCCTCTGCATTGGCGTGTTTTGCGCCCTGCTCAAAACCACAGGCGAACTTGCGAATCAGCGGAATATCCATGCCACCGATAAAACCCACTTTACCGGACTCGCTTTTCATTGCCGCCAACAGGCCTACAATGAACGAACCTTCGTGCTCTTTAAACACCACTGATTGCACATTGGGCTGATCCACGACCATGTCGATAATGGTGAAACGGGTGTCGGGATACTCTGCAGCAACAGTCTCCATGGCTGGCCCCTGAGCAAATCCAATCCCTACAACCGGGTCGGCACTTCGCTGGGCCATCTTGCGTATCGCTTGCTCTCGCTGCGCAGGGTTTGTGACTTCGAATTCGCGGTAACTGTCACCGCTTTCGCCTTTGTAGCGCTCAGCGCCTTCATAGGCACCCTGGTTAAATGACTTATCGAACTTGCCGCCCATGTCAAATATGACCGCGGGTGAAGCAGTGGCTGCGCCACTGACCGCTGTCAGCATGCCCACGGCCAAGACGGTACTAAGGTGATTCATATTCTCTCTCCTAATCAGGTTGCTGTAGCGAGCTTGATACAAGGAACGAAACTTTGCGCTACGTCACAGTGTATTGCGCCAAACGACGATACACAGTTTCCGCAGTCTACCCTATCAGCTGTAATTTGGCATGGCGTAAGAATGCCCGAGCCTAGACTCTCGTCGCTGTCGCCTGACCAAAAAAAAGACCCGCCACTCGCGTGACGGGTCTTTGTTATTTCAGCTGCAATACCGCTACTCGTTTGCAGCCTTTTTCAGGGCGGTGCCCGCCGCTGGCTCATGCACCATGCCGACATTCTCCCCTCGCTGCCGGTTGAGAACCCAGCGGCCAAAATCAACCGCCGGCATCGGTTTGGCAAACAGATAACCTTGACCAATCTGAGCGCCAAAATCTCGCAATAACTCGCTTTGTTGGAGCGTTTCGATACCCTCAGCAACAACTTTCATATTGAAGTGCTCACACAAGCCAATGATCGCTTTGACGATCACCGAGTCAGCAGAATCGGCCTCCATGTCACGGACAAAAGCTTGATCAATTTTGAGCGTGTGCACGGGGAACTGCTTGAGATAACTCAGCGAAGAATAGCCCGTCCCAAAGTCGTCAATTGCAAGAGAGACACCGAGCTCTCTGAACTTCAGCAGCAACTTGATCGCTTCAGCAGCATCGTTCATGATCGCGCTTTCGGTAATTTCTAACTCAAGCTGCTTGGGCTCGATTCCATGCTTGGCAATGGTTGTGGCTACCTTCGCGGCCAAGTCTGGATCTTGAAACTGCAAGGCAGACAAGTTGATCGCTATTTGCATCTCCGGTAATCCGATTCGATTCCACAGGGCAATTTGTGCACAGACGTTGTCCAAAATCCAGTCGGACAAGGGTACAATCAGCCCCGTCTCTTCCGCCACTTCGATAAAATCGACAGGCGAAACAAAGCCTCTCTCAGGGTGTATCCAGCGAATCAATGCCTCCGCACCCGTCACTGTCGAACTGACAAGATCAATCTTTGGCTGGTAGTACATCTCGAACTGATTTTTCTGTATACCGACCTTAATTTCTTCTTCAAGCTCCAGCCGGCCAATCACTTTTTCACGGATTTCATCCGTGAACATTTGCACTCTTCCTCGGCCGTTTAACTTCGCCTCTTGGAGCGCATATGTGGCGTTATTCAGCAACTCTTCCGCGTCGGCAGCGCCACTGGGGAAGGTCGCAATGCCCATGGAGGAATGCACAGACACACGCATGCCTCGATGCTTCAGAGGCTCGGAGATAGCCGCCTGTATATGCTGTGCCATCGCAGGCACGGAATCCCAGCTTTCAATGTCGTTTTGAATGATGATGAACTCATCACCGTCGAGACGACCAACCGTGTCCTCTTCACGTGCAATGTCCATTAATCGACGCGCGATCTCGGCGACAACAAGATCACCTGTACGTTGATCAAAGCGATCATTGAACAGTTTGAAATTGTCCAAATCAGCCAGATAAACCGCCATTCTGCGGTTGTGTCGCTTGCTGGACGCCACGTTTTGTTTTAACACCCGCTTGCACTGCAATCGATTGGGCAATTGCGTCAACTGGTCGTGATGCGCCAAATGCTCCAAGGACAACTGCTTGGCTTCTACCTGCTTTTCAATGCTGATTTGGCTTTCGATGAGGCTGTTGTATTCTTGTACTAAGGTGCCGAGTTCTGACTTATCGACACCGTCTGTTTCAACTAGCAGCTTCTCACCGCTCAAGCGCGCCTGCTGCAGGGCGCTAATCACTCGCTCCATAGGACGCTGCACCAAGCGATCTATGGCATACGCAGAGAGCATTTTGGCAATCAGCCCCAACACCATCACAATAGCCAGAATACGCAGTATAAAATCTCGGCTCGAGTCCACGATGTCACTGCCGTGCACCGCCACCGCTATCAAATACCGGCGGTTGTCGAACTCTACGCGCCAGAGATCTTGTACGTTTTGCCCTTCCAAAAGCGCGTGTTCGGGCGCGGCACTGGAGTTGGGGGAAAACACAGGCGCCGGGCCGAAATTGTAAAGTGAATCCCCGCTGATGCTGTAGACAGTCGCGCCTCTGACTTGAGGCGCCCTGGAGATGATTTCAGGGAATTCCAACACGTCGGCGTTCTTCAACATGGATTCGAATGTCTGAAGCGCGCCAGCGCTACGCGCTATTACCAAATCATCTTGGTAACGCCACGCCGTGGGCTGCAAGATCAAGAAGCCAATTACCATTATAGCCATGAACACCCACGCGGAGGTGCGCCTGCCCATATTGGAACTGAGGCGCTTTTCAGAGAACCCCAATCGCTTCAGCAACTTTGCTTTCATCCCTTATTTGTCCTTAGCCTACAAAATAGTGTCATGTGTAGTTCTTTCTGGTCATCAAGCCTAGCGGCCGCTAGCCAAAAAGCCTTATTTTCAACGCCACAATAATTGCTCTTACTCTGCGCACAAACAACTTTCCTGCACATAACTGCTCTTTTAAACAACAAAAAGGGCCGGAGAGTCTCCTCTCCGGCCCTAGGTGAGTAGTGAACCGTTTAACGGCGGCCCATTACCGAACAGCTGATGCTTACATCATGCCGCCCATGCCACCCATTCCGCCCATGCCGCCCATATCAGGTGCGCCACCTGGCGCATCGTCTTTGGGCAGATCGGCGACCATCGCCTCAGTGGTGACCATCAGGCCAGCAATGGAGGCTGCGTTCTGCAATGCAGAGCGGGTGACTTTGGTCGGGTCCAAAATACCCATTTCGACCATGTCGCCGTACTCGCCCGTAGCGGCGTTGTAGCCAACATTTCCGTCGAGCTGGGCAACTTTATCAACAACCACTGAAGGCTCGCCACCGGCATTAGCAACAATCTGACGCAGTGGCTCTTCCATGGCACGCAGCATGATCTGAACACCAATGTTTTGGTCTTCGTTGGCGCCTTCCAGAGAAACCAACGCTGAACGTGCACGAATCAGTGCTGTTCCGCCGCCTGCAACGATGCCTTCTTCAACAGCAGCGCGCGTGGCGTGCAATGCATCGTCAACACGGTCTTTCTTCTCTTTCATTTCAACTTCAGTCGCGGCGCCGACTTTGATCACCGCAACACCACCGGCGAGCTTGGCAACACGCTCTTGCAACTTCTCACGATCGTAGTCAGAAGTAGCTTGATCGATTTGGGTGCGGATCTGGTCCACACGGCTTTCAATCTCTTCTTTTTCACCAGCGCCATCAACAATGATAGTGTTCTCTTTATCGACCGTGATGCGTTTCGCTTGGCCAAGATCTTCCAGCGTCACTTTCTCCAACGACAAGCCAACTTCTTCAGAGATAACCTGACCGCCTGTCAAAATAGCGATGTCTTGCAGCATGGCTTTACGGCGATCACCGAAGCCAGGTGCCTTGACAGCACAAACCTTCACGATGCCGCGAATGCTGTTGACAACCAACGTGGCCAAGGCTTCGCCTTCAACGTCTTCTGCAACGATCAGCAGGGGTTTACCCGCTTTTGCTACCGACTCAAGCACGGGAAGCAGATCACGGATATTAGAGACTTTCTTGTCATAGAGAAGGACGTAAGGCTCTTCCAATTCCGCAACCATTTTGTCTTGGTTGTTGACGAAGTAAGGGGAGAGGTAGCCGCGATCAAACTGCATGCCTTCGACGACATCCAGCTCATTGGCCAAAGATTTACCTTCTTCAACAGTGATGACGCCTTCTTTACCTACTTTTTCCATTGCCTCAGCAATGATGCCGCCGATAGAGCTGTCGGAGTTAGCAGAGATAGTTCCAACCTGTGCAACAGCTTTGGTGTCGTTGCAAGGCTGCGAAGAAGCGGCCAGCGCCTCAACAGCAGCAGCTGCTGCCAAGTCCATTCCACGCTTTAGGTCCATCGGGTTACGGCCCGCTGAAACTGCTTTAAGGCCTTCACGCACGATAATTTGAGCCAAAACTGTGGCAGTGGTCGTTCCATCACCCGCAATATCAGACGTCTGCGAGGCAACTTCTTTGACCATCTGAGCGCCCATGTTTTCGAACTTGTTCTCGAGTTCAATTTCTTTGGCCACTGAAACACCGTCTTTGGTCACTGAAGGAGCGCCAAAAGCTTTGTCCAATATAACGTTACGGCCTTTAGGGCCCAGCGTTACTTTTACCGCGTTAGCGAGAATGTCTACACCGCGCGCCATGCGCTGGCGTGCGTCGTCGCCGAAGCGTACGTCTTTAGCTGCCATGATTCTTTACCTTAAAATTATGTGATCATTAGTGTGATGAAACGACTGACTGAGAGAGAATTAACCCTCGATCACGCCCATGATGTCGTCTTCACGCATTACCAAAACTTCTTCACCGTCGACTTTAACTTCTGTACCGGAGTACTTGCCAAACAGTACCTGGTCGCCAACTTTCACGTCGAGCGCGCGCACTTCACCGGATTCAGTGACTTTGCCGTTGCCGATAGCGAGAACTTCACCACGGACTGGTTTTTCTGTTGCCGCATCGGGAAGTACGATACCACCTGGGCTAGTACGCTCTTCTTCTAAGCGTTTGATGACGACGCGGTCATGCAAGGGACGAATGTTCATGCTCGGACTCCTCGGAAACAAGGTTATTTATAGATTTCACAGGAGAGTTAGCACTCTCCGCTGGCGAGTGCTAATAATAGAGACGATAGGCTCAAAATCAAGTAAAAGGAGTGATTATTTACTCGTCGCGTTTGAATTCGCCCTCTAAAGTAGCGCCGCTGTCATCAGAGCTGCGGTCTGAAGCGCTGTGAGCAACGCCAAATGAGACCCCATTCCCGGACAACCTGCGCTTAATCTGGGTAACCAAAATACGGCGCGACCAAGGAATCAAGCAGGCAAAACCAATCGTATCGGTCAAGAAGCCCGGTGTAAGTAAAAGCGCACCGCCGACCGCTACTGCCACGCCTTCAACCATAGTTTCAGCCGGCAGACGGCCTTGCGCTACCTGCTGCTGTGCAGAGAACAACAACGACAGACCTTGCTGCCTCAGCAAGAACGTACCAGCCACTGCTGTGATCAGCACAAGCAGTATCGTTGAACCAAGGCCGATCATGCCACCTACTTGAACCAAAACAGCAATTTCAAGAATAGGCAGACAAAGTAACATTAAAAACAGCGGGCTCATAAAGCAGCACCTACAACTAAAATATCAGCGCAAATTGTAACTTGAGCCCGCCCGGTAACGTAACAATTAGTTAGACAGCAACACAGAATGCGGCACACGGGCCACAGAAACCGTCTTTATAACTTTATTACTGAGTGTATCAATAACAGACATATCGTCACTGAGGCCATTGGCGACCAGCAAACGACCACGATCTTTGTCTAAAGCCATACCCCACGCTCGATTACCTACGAGGATGTATTCGACAATCTTCCGGCTACTGAGCTCAACAACCGCAACATGATTGGCGCGCCCTAATGCAACATAAGCGCGATCAGATGGCTCGTCGATCAAGAGACCAACGGGAGTAACATCAGTATTTCTGAAGCCCTTGGGTAAAAAGTCGATCGTCTCCGACACAGAATTAGTTGCAGCATTGATGATACTGACCGAACCACTCAGCTCATTGCTGACCCAGAGTTCATTAAGGTTTGGCGAAAAAGCAAAACGGCGAGGACGGTTGCCTACAGTGATATTAGCCAAGACTTCATTAGTAGTGATGTCCACAACATGTACTAAATTAGCCTCTTCACTGGTCACATATACCAATTTTCCGCCTGGGTGTGTAAGAACGCCCTCAGGCTCTTCGCCCACGTCTATTGTTTCAACACTCTTATCTTCTAAATTAAAAATTGATAGTTGCGCGTCTTCTTCGAGAGTTGTGTACAAATACTTGCCATCTACACTGACATCAAACATCTCGGGATCGTCGCCTACTTCCAATTCATCGACGACTGCATGCTTCGCAATATCTATCACCTCGATAACGTCACTGTCTCCTGTAGCCGCATAGAGAAAGGCTTTATCAGGACTGAATGCTATTGCTCTGGGGCGTTCACCCGTTTCAATGAACCCTTTTTTTTTATAAGTATCTGCGTCAAACAGAACAATACGATGATCCTTTTCAGAACTTACGTATACAGTCCCAGCTGCCTGAACAAAATATGGAAGACTGCAAACAGTCAATATAAAAGATAGTCTCAAAACGCCTTTCACAACTTACTCCTTATTAATTATTTGTATTAACAGAGGCTACGTGAAGGCGTTTTTTAGTACATGAATCGAGCATTAATGCTGAATAACAAGCAAAAAATCCCCGCACTCGAGAG
>JAWSVD010000013.1:0-3265 GCA_033852095.1 Granulosicoccaceae bacterium
GCGTAACTGAGCAATGGCGTGCCGGCTGCTTGCGCCGACGATCACTCGGTCAGGACGACGAAAATCACTGACCGCGGCGCCTTCCTTCAGAAATTCGGGATTAGACACAACGTCAAAATCGAGCTCAAGGCCACGTTCATCAAGCTCAGCTTGAATGCAATCTTTGACTAAATCCGCGGTGCCGACAGGCACAGTTGATTTATTGATCACAATACGAGAAGAACCCATGCGCTTGCCAATGCTTTTAGCGACAGCTTTTACATACTGCAAATCCGCCGAGCCGTCCTCATCTGGCGGTGTGCCCACAGCAATAAACTGAAGTTCTGCGTGCCCCACCGCTTCGATTACATCAGTGGTGAAGTTCAGGCGGCCCTGCGCCACGGCCGATTGAACAATCTGATCCAAACCCGGCTCATACATAGGGATCTCACCAGATTTGAGCAAATCTATTTTTGCTTGGTCAACATCCACGCAAAGCACATCGTTGCCGACATCAGCAAGCAACGCCCCCGTGACCAAACCAACATAACCAGACCCGAAGACTGTAACTTTCATGCAAACTTACCTAAACGGAAAAAATCTTCCCACACAAATCGCGGGCAATATAATTCATGCAATCACACCCAAAAGCGCGATTAGATATCAATAAATGAAGTCAAAAATACAGAGGTACAGCTATCAATACGCCTTGTGCAGCAACAATGACACAGGCGTTTTTAACAGAATCATGAAATCCAGCCCAAGCGACCAATTGTTGATGTAGCGTATGTCCATGTCCACGCGCCGCTCCATCTTGTCGATGGTATCGGTCTCGCCGCGGTAACCCGCTATCTGCGCCAAACCAGTGATACCCGGCTTGGTGCGGTGGCGATTATTGTATTGCTTGATCAAGCCACGGTATTCATCGTTGTGATCCAGCGCGTGCGGCCTGGGCCCCACTAACGACATCGACCCATCGAGCACATTAAACAACTGCGGAAGCTCGTCAATGGACGTGCGGCGGATAAAACGCCCCACTGGGGTGATGCGCGGATCATCCTGCGTGGCCTGGGCGGTGGCCTCTTGTTGATCTTCAATGCGCTCGTACATACTGCGGAATTTGCGAATATGGATAATCCGGCCGTCAATGCCGTGGCGCTTTTGGGTGTATATTACTTTCCCGGGGGAGCTGCGCTTAACCGCTATCGCAGTGGCCAACATCACGGGGCTTAACAATACAATCAGCACCGCGGCTATTGCCTTGTCGAATAAATCCTTAAACAAATAAGCTGTGCGTGAAGCTGTAACGGGGCTCTCGTTTAGCGCAAAAACAGGTGCACCGGCAATGTCTTTAACAGAGTGATTCATCAGCTGAAACGCCGATATATCGGGTGTCCAGAAGATATCGATGTTTCTGTCAGCTAACAGCGTTTGGATTTCATTCACTTTAAAGGATTGATCACACGGCAGAGCGATGTACACCCGCCGAATGTTCATGTTGTCTATTAATTGCTCAAGATCCGCCATAGCGCCTAAGGCACTGCCATCATTTGGCAGGGAGTCATCACTGGACACCAAACCCATGACCTTGTCTTCTGAGCCTTTTTGAGAGCGCAATAGCTGCGAGAACTTTTGCGCCGTATCACCGGAGCCAACAACCAATGAGCGAATATGTGTGCGCCCAATGCGGTGTTTGTTTGCGCCTATATAAGTAAAAAACAAAAAGCTCAACAATTGCACTACAAGCCCCAAAATCACCCAGAGGCCGAACACCAAGCGAGAATAAACTTCAACCTGTTTGGCAGCAGCAGCAATAACAACTAATAAACAACAAACCAATACCCACGCCAAGACGAGGCGCGTGCCGCTTCTGGCCTGGCGCCCGAAATACCGGTACACACCAAAGCCATGATAAGCAGCCAGCATAAGCGGCACAGCTGTGAGTGCCAACAACTGATAAGGCACGCTGAATGTGCCGACTTTCCAGAGAACCAGTGCGTAGAGAGTAAAAAACACCAAGAAGACATCGACATAACGCTGCAAAATCAACGTAAAGCTGTGATTGTCTCTCAGTAGATTTTTATGCGAGACAGGGCCCGTCAATATCCTTGACACCATAGTTCAAAAATCCATTTATTGGGTACTATTTCCAAGAGTTAATTAATACATATTTAGGGCTGATTTACAACAATCATTCCAACAGCCCCGTCATAAAAGCCCTGCCCAGATACGCTGTATTTTTCATGGAGTGCACTATTTTGCAGGCACCGTCTAAGCTGTATATAGCAAGCAACACTCGAAGGACTTTAAACATGACCAATGAACAGGCGCGCGCTTTGGAAAAACACTGGCAAACAGTCAGCTACTACGTTGTCAGCGGAAACGAGGCACACAGCAAAGTAATTTCCCCTTGCCTGCATTCCTTCACGCTGGCCAAAATCTGGGAGAAAATCTGCCAGCTAAATCAACCCCAAGCGCACTTAACGTTTTTCACCCAAAAAGCAAAAACCAACTAAAACCGTTAGCGCAATACAAACCTGCGCCCAGTGTTTGGCCGCTGGAGTTAAGCCCCTAATGTAGCAGTAGGCTCTCGGCTATAAACGTGCGCGAGTGCACAAAATCACAAAAAACCTGCGATCACTTTTAAAAAGAAGCTCCGGGCAAAGAGACAGCCCCGCTGCACCAGGATGTGCCCAGCCGCAACAGCCGTCCGGCTGACACGCCTCACGGCCGGCACCCGCTGTAAGCACCGCACCGAAGCATGAGACACCCGCCCTCGACCGCTCTTCTCTATTGAGTGCCTAGAGTAAGCACTGCATATCACCACGCTCAGCAAACCAAACACTGCGCAGATGGCTGCAAGTCCCCTGTAGATACCTAGCCCTGAAGCCAAGCCCTCCACCGGACCCAGTGATACCTGCCCCGCGCTGAGCGTCTACAAGCCCATCAGCGCCAGTGTTTCGTCGCCCGCAAGTTATGCAGAGCAGTCACTGACAACAAGCGCCAACCATCCGGTAGAAAATGCTCGAATCCTCAGCTCTTCCCTGCCCCTCTCCCTGTGCCTTGAAACGCCGTTTTAGATGACAGCGTACCAATACATACGAAAAAACCTACAATTTTGCAGAAAAAACATGAACGAAAATCAATAAAGACTTCTGGGGAGCAGTCTTTGCTTAGCCAAGGCCAATAATCCTTTTTTTGGCCGACTGACGGACGAAGCTTGGCAGGCGCTTAAGCCTATGCATCCAAGATCACCTCAGTGTTACGTAAGCGTTCACGCCTAATA
>JAWSVD010000127.1:0-5557 GCA_033852095.1 Granulosicoccaceae bacterium
GGGTGGCGCTGAGTAGGTTGCCGAAGACGTCGTAGTCGAAGGTGGTGGTGACACCGCCAGCTGTTTTGCTGGCCAACTCGCCGTTCAACGAATAGCTGTAGCTGGTATCGCCGCTGGTGAGCAGACGGTCTTGCGCGTCCACGGTGGCGGCGGTGGTTACGCCGCGTACGGTCGAACTAACGCGGTTGGAGTTGGCGTCGTAGTCGTAGCTTTCCGTTTCAACCCCATCTTCGGTGACGCTGGTCAGTCTGCCTGCCAGGTCGTACACATAGCCGTGTTCCACCGTCACGCCGCCGAGGGTCTCGGTGCGGGTGGTGATGCGGCCGAGTTTGTCTCGGGTGTAGGTGTTGTTGAAGGCTTCAACGTTAGCGGCGAAGGCGTTGATTTCGCCGAATTCGTTGTAGTCCTGAGTTGTCGTAATGCTAGAAATCTCTGTTCCGGAAATGAGCCCCGCCGCATGACTGCGTTTTACGCGCAGTTGTCCTGCTCCTTCCAGCAAATTATCCCAATTGAAGTAGAAATTAATTGGGTTTGAGTCATTTACTGTTTGAGTAGAGTGCTTGTAGTTTGTCAGGGCCAAGGCTGTTTGTCCGGAGACCTCCCCTTCCCAGCTTGAAGAAGCCTGTATCGGGCCGTCGTAACTTAGCGCTAAGCTGTTGCCTTCTGGCGTAATGGCGTTTACCAGTTGTTTTGACTGTTCATGGTATTCATAACTGAAGCCCCCGCGCGGTACGGTGACGCTTTCCAGCTGGCCTGTGGATGCGCCGTAGTGGAATTCGACAAGTTTTGTGTCTGGTCGACGGATTTGGGTCAATTGTTTGTCTAGGTTGTAACTGTATTCTGTCAACGTTGGCAGAGAATCCAGTGCTGGCGGCTGAAGTTGCGTGCGCAAGTCTCTGTCGTCGTAGTGAAATACGTGTGCACTTCTGCCCGGTGGTGTGATGGTCTCTACGTTACCGTCCATGTCATAGCTGTACGAGACTTGGCGGCCGTCTGGTAGTGTTTGCGTTGTTAGTTGACCAATCCCGTCTCGGGTGAAAGTGGTTTCTCTTCCTATTGGGTCCACGACGCTTTCTAGCAAGCCTTTTGATGGGCCATCCGCAGCGTAGTTATAATTCGTTTCTCGCACCCTGTCGAAAGTGCCCATGCTTATGCTCTCTAGTTTATCTGCGTTGTAGTTGTACTGTGTTGTCGCTAAACCAGAGGTATTCTCATTGACTAAGCGGTCGAAATCATCGAGCGTTTGAGTAGTAATTACCCCTTGCAGGGTGGTAGTAGTGATAGTTCTATTTGGAATATCGTAAACGCTGATGATCCGCTGTCTGTCGGTGTCTTCAAAAGTTGTGGTGACTTGGGTTAGTTTTCCCTGTACATCACGTACAACGTCTCGGCTCTCTTCTATTGTGTATAGTCTGCCCGATGGCAGTGTTGTGGTCTGATGCACGAGCGGGGAGAGAGCGCCAATTTCTGGATCTCCCTTCATGATTTCTGTAACGGTGGAACCATCAGGATACATGGTCTCAAAGTCACCGTTGCTGAGAAATCTCTTCGCAACTTCCCGTCCATTGGGAGAGGCAACTTTGCGGATATAGTCTGTCCCGCTGCGCTCACGGCTGTAGCTTGTGGTGCGACCCATCGCTGAGCTTACAGCAACAGTTTTTTGACCGCTGGTTTCAGTTGATGTGAGGTTCCACTCGCCGCCTAGAGGCATCTGGTCTTGTGTGAGTCGGCCTTCAGCATCATAGATGAAAAAATTGGATGCGCCATTTGGTTTACTGAACGATGCGAGTAACCCTGGTGAATGGTAAGTCATCCGCCACTTTTGCCCGATCGCGTTTTGCACGCTCTCCAGACTGCCTGTTGTATCTAGCACCAATTGAGTGGTTTGCCCATCGGGGGAAGTGATGGAAACTGTCGAGCCTGAACGCGAAATAGTTGTCGATCTGCCGTGCCGATCGGTTACCCGCTCGACCTTACCTGACTCTGAATAGTCGAAAATTTGGAGGACGGTTTGGGAATACCTGCCTCTTGTGCGGACGTGTCTACCTTTTCCATCAAAGATCTGCACCCAGGCACCCGACGGGTCAAATGTTAGGTAGCTGCCTTCTCTTTCTTCTGGCAGCAAACTGGTCACAGTGATAACGCCGCCTTTGTAAGTGTTCAGCGTGACATTCCCGTGAGGGTCCTGATTGAGTGTTTCCATCTTGAGCAGGTACGCTGTTGATAGTGTCGGAACTCCCTGGTCAGCCTCTGGGTCTAGATCAGTATGGCTTGCGCCTGTTCCAGCAATTCTTTCCAGTATTCCCTCATTGTTTATTAAATACAGCGCTGAGCTGGTGCTGTAGTAAATGCCTTGGTCAGTGGGCAGCACTGCATATGCGGTTCCGTGTGTGCCGCTGTATTTTTCTGCGGCGATGCCTGATTCAAAGTTCGCATATGGGATCGGGCCGTCGCCAATGATTGTTTCCTTTTGCCCATTTTGTGCATTGAATCGATATATTCCATAGTCGATTGCTGAACCGCTAGAATATCGACGGGTATGGATACTTGCGTACAGATTTCCAGCTTCATCGTAACCACAGCTTTTCAATATTCCGAAGCTGCGATCTTCAGTTACGCTTGTGAACGCGGGCGATAGTTCCCCGCTTTCATCAATAGAAAAAATACCGAAAGATTCAGATATTTCAAGCCCTTTTAGTTTAACTCTATAATGAGCATTTGCGCATATGGTGATTTTGTTATCTGGAGTTTTGGCTATTTCGGTGAATGTTCTGAAGATTGCGCCGCCTCCATTTGGGTATGTATAATTGTAGTCAACGCCGAACCCTGCAATTGTAGCGGCAGACGATCTATCTCCATGGAAGAATGTGTCAATCGCGCCATTTCTGTCTATGCGGCGAATATTGAAGCTGTCAACGATGTATAAGTTTCCGTCTACGTACTCTATGTCAGTGATGTTGCCGAATGTAGCTCCGGAATAGTGGCCGCCATCCCCATTGTTTTCTACCGTAGATCCGTTTTCGGTTAAACCGAATCTTTCTAAGGTATTATCTGGCTTGAGTAGCCAAAGTTTGCGCGCAGAAGCCAAGTAAGCTGAACCGTCTTCCTGCCATGCAATCGAAGAAATTCCGTCCCCGTGGCTAAAGTCGTTTTCATATAGCTCCCCGTTTACCGCTAACAGTTCGTCTTTATTTATAAGGTTGCTATACATGAATTTTGATCCCGGAATCGACGTGGAGACGCTTCCATTGCCAAAAGACGTGATTTTTGAAACAGGGTCAAATGCATTGATGGGGCTGAGTGTCCAGCTCCCAAGGCCTGCATTTTCTGTCACGAGAGAATGCCCAGACGATACAAGGACCTCCCAAGTACGTTGTAAGGCTCTCGTGCGCAGAGCACTTCGCACCGCTGGCCCGGCAATTGTGCCGGTGAATGATCCAAAGCTCCCGCCCGGGATTGGGGTGTTGGAAATCGACGGCAACGCTTGAATCCGATAAGTAAGCGTTATCTTCGCGTTCTTGCTACCTATCTGAGGCCGGCCGAATGCATCTTTGCCGTCCCACTTGTACGTGTGTGAGACGTTTCGTGAATTTGCTGGGAGTTCCCAGGATTTCCTATAGACAGAGCCAGCTACAACTATCTCTAAGTCGGCTTCAAATTCTTGGTTCGGTGGGGTGTCGCCCGTTATAGCAACAATAATATTTTTTGTTTTTTCTAAAGACTGCTTGGATCTATCGCTCCTGTAAACGAGGTGGTGCTCAGTTCCCGCCAACGGGATATGCTCAAGAACCGCTTGATTTAGTACATCGACAATACAGCCTGTTTTGCAGCCTGTCTCTACTGTATTTGTTTTTACGGATGAGGTTTGTGGTTGATCAGGGGTGGGGGGAGCCCAGTTCGCTGGTGCGTAGTTGGGGTCATAAGGTGAGAAATGGTCTACCTGAACTCTCCAGAATGAGTCTCCGACTGAATATATGTTGGCTATGGATTCGAGTTCACCGGGTTTGACGTTTAATTCTTCAAGTTGCGTTTGTGTCGCGGCAATGCCATTACCGCTTGTATCTATAGCGGCTTTGTTGTCGACGATGGCAGTGACTTTCAAAACTCTACCATCCGGCATGGTTTGCCAGTTTGCGATATCGCGGTTGTAATAACCTAAGGGGACGAGCGCTCCTGTCGGTATGCCCGCAAAGTTGGAAATATAAACGGGTACTGACTCATCAAACCAAACCGTCCGTCCATCCGTCGAAACTGCATCCACCGCCTCATCAACCGTCAGCTCCATCGCATAGGTGTACATAGAGGCAGGTGGCAGATCCCCTGGCATGGCGTTCGGCCCCAGATCGCCCACGGTGTATTCGGTGGCGCGGACGTGAAAGTTGTCGAGGTCCACCTGGGTGCCGTCTGCCAGCTTGTAGTGGGCCTGCGTACCGGCGGGGAATAACATGTGCAGTTTGCGTTCGCCAAAGCGGTCGGTGACGTGCGCACCGGTGGCGACGTGGAATGCGACGCTGGTATCGCGGGTGTCTATTTCTGTGACTTGGTCATCCAAGGGCGTCATGACGACGTCTTCTGCGTACTGGGTCTGCAGCCACAGGGGGTCGAGCCTGCGTTGTATTGGCAGGTAGCCTTCGAGCTCATATTCGACAACGTTGGCGCCGCCACCGTTGATGACCATGTCCCACATGCCGTCGAGGCGGCTGAGGGTGTGTCCGTATTCGGGGTGATCTTTGATGCTGATGCGCACCCCCGGCAGGGGTTCGCCGGCCATGTCCAGAACAGTGCCTCGCAGCAGGGCGACGTGCAGGTCGACCAGGGTATCTGGCGCTAGTTCGCGCTGGATGGGGTTACTGCCGCTGTGGATGAACGTCCACTGTTCCCACGGCGGGGTAATGCCGGTGGTGGGCAGGGGCGGCGCTACAGTGGCAGGGTCGGGCGGCAGGTTGCCGGTGTAGGTGTGCTGCAGCGGCTCGCTGCTGTTGCTGGCGCTGTCGATCACGGTGATCGTTATTTGGTCACCGAGCTCGCCCGTGAGGGCTGCGCTGAAAGCGCCGTTGGCATCGGCCTGCACGCGCAGTGTTTCACCCGTGCGGGTGTTGGTGATCTCGACCCAGGCGTTGGCCTCGACGCTGCCGTCACTGCCAGCGATTCTAATCTTGCCGTCGTCGCTTTCGCTGTATTCAATGAGTCCGTCGACTGCTTGTGCGGGGGCGCTGCGGTCGATGAAGACAGTGCGCTCGATGCTGTGGCTGTTGCCCGCGGCATCTTCTGCCTGAAGTCGTAGGCTGTGCATTCCCTCGAGCAAGCTCAGGCTGGTGTCGAAGCTGCCGTCTTGCGCGGGGGTGATTGTCTCGCCGTTGAGGCTGAGTGTGTCGTGGCTGGCCGTTAGTTTGCCACTGATGGCGATGGTCTGGGTATTGAGATACGCGCCGTCGAGCGGCTGCTGCCAGTCGATGGTGGGGGCCAGGGTGTCGATGCTGAAGCTGCGCGGGGCGGAGCTGCCGCTACTGCCGTCGGCAACGACGGTGGCGATGAGCTGGTGCGTGCCGTCGTCTAG
>JAWSVD010000128.1:0-1421 GCA_033852095.1 Granulosicoccaceae bacterium
GTATATGGTCTCCTCCCGTTCAGCAAGCCTTTTTCGATCAATGGCAAAATCAGTCAGCTCTCGTATATACGGCCTTTGTCTGGGCTTTCTTGCCCTGGCCCTGATGGAGGATCTGCGCGGCGTGTCCCTATCGACAAGACGCTCTGTGAAGAGCTTCTGCCCTATCGGGTTTCCACACCGCCGGTATAAGCTGTTTTGCCACCTTCGTTGCCGACTTGCTTGAACTCGGTTTGTACTGCTGCCTACTTCAAAACTTAGGTACTGGGTTTACGCTGCTTGCAGCGCCTGAGGGTGCGCTCGGTAGGCCTCACCTGTTGTCAGGATCGCCCAAGCGATACGCACCAGCTTGTTTGCCAGCGCCACAGTGGCCCTGTTCATACCACGGCGCTCGACCAGCGCGATCGCCCAGCGACTCAGCGGGTCCTTTTTATCTTTGAGCACTGCGGCGCGGATTGCCGCCCGCGCGCCGTGCACAACGTGGCAGCGCACGGCGGGGTCCCCGCACTTGCTGATCCCGCCCAGACGTGACTTCCCACCTGAGCTGTGCTGGGAAGGCACCAGCCCCAGCGCCGCTGAGGCGTGCCGGCCTTTGCTAAAACGATGCGCGTCGCCCATCCAACTGACCAGCGAGAATGCCACCACGGGGCCGATACCTGGCATGTCTTGCAGCGCTTGGCAGCGGGCGTCGTCGCGCACGAAGGCTTTGATTCGTTCGTCGTGCCACTGCACGTGCTTGTCGAGGACGGCGAGTTGCTCATACTGCATGCTCAGCAGCTCTTTGCTGAGCGGCATCAGCTCCTCGTTGCCCGGGTCGAGCAGTTTCACTGCGGCGGCGCGGAGCCTGATAATGCCCTGTGGCACGGCAATACCGAACTCGCCTAGCTGCCCGCGGATCTGGTTGACCAACGCGGTTCGTTGCTGGATCACCAGCGATCGAGCGACCTGGTAGCTTTGCAGCACCTGTTGCTCCACGCTTTTGACGGGCACGGGGCGAATGCCGCCGTGTAGGCAGGCTTTGGCGATAGCTTCGGCGTCGTTGTAGTCATTCTTCTGGCCGACCCGATAGGGAGTGATGTGTTGGGCGGGTAGCAGCTGAACTTCGTGGCCAAGGGCGCGTATCTCTCGAGCCCAGTGGTGTGAGGCGCTGCACGCCTCCATTGCCACGGTGGTGGGTTCGAGCTGGGCGAAGTGCTCGAGCAGCGCGTGGCGTTTTAAGCACTTGCGCGTGAGTTGCTTGCCGCGTTGGTTGATGGTGACGCTGTGAAAGATCGATTTTGCTAAATCCAAGCCGACTGGGGTAAATTCCATGGTGGTCTCCTCTTTCTTCGCAGATTTTGGTCTCAACTCAATCTTGGCACATCGCGATGCCGTGTAAGCGAGAGGAGACCATTACATCGACAAGCGGCAAGCGCATCGGCGGC
>JAWSVD010000602.1:0-792 GCA_033852095.1 Granulosicoccaceae bacterium
GATCTATCGGAAGCCGGAGATGCAGGGGCGGTTGTAGCGCGGAAGTAGCGGAGCGGTATCTGGGATTGCGCAGCAATCTTGATCTTGCAGCGGGTGCCGAGCGCCGCCAAGGTGGTGTGAATTGTGGCGTAGTGCATGGCACGGACCCCAGCGCGAAGTCTGGGAACAGTGACACCCCGCATTGCGCTTCGCTCCATGGCAGGCTACGGCTGCGGCGATCTTTCGGAAGCCGGAGATGTTGGGCCGTTGTAGCCCGGAAGTAGCGCAGCGGTATCCGGGATTGCGCAGCAATCTAAATCTCGCCGAGCGCGCCGAGCGCCGCCAAGGTGGTGTGAATGGCGGCGTAATGCATGGCCTCGACGCTGTTGCGAAGCAGAATCCGGGTTTAAGCCGGGCGCAGCATGTCGATGTGGCTGATGCCGTCCTCATCATAGGGGGCGGAGCTGGTGTGAAAACCAAAGCCTTGGTAAAACGCTTCGAGGTGTTGTTGCGCTGAGACTTTAATGCAGCTGCCGGGGTGGGTTTTATTGGCGGCGCTGATGCCGTGCTGCACGAGTTGTTTACCCAGGCCCTGGCCACGGTGTTCGGGTGAGCTGACAATGCGACCCAAGGAGCAGGGGCCGGAAGCTGTGCGGGGCTTGATCAAGCGAAGGTAGGCACACACGCCGTTGCCGTCCGACTGGCCGCTGACATAGCCCGCGAGGTGCTGCGCCTCCAGATCGACAGCATCGATATCCGGGTAGAGGCACTGTTGTTCGAGGATAAACACCCGCTGGCGCAGTGAGAGGATAT
>JAWSVD010000129.1:0-21453 GCA_033852095.1 Granulosicoccaceae bacterium
CAGAGCGTTGTTTGTGAGCCTTCACGGGCTGCCGTGGCGCAATAAAAAGCCACCAACTCAGGTATCCGGGCTGTGTTGCCATTTTCCACGTGCAGACCAATCGCCTCCGTGCCTGCGTCCACTTTTTGCACTGACTTGTTGTTGCTCTGCCGAGCTGGATCAAGTGTGACAGTGCTGCACAAGGCGTGTGACAACTCGCTGAAAATCGCCAAATCAATATCAAAACCCCGCAATAGACAGTATCCGTGTTCGCGCAGAGTTTCTGTCGCTTGAGTTAAATTACTCGCGACTGTGATAGTTGTATGACCTTGTCGTGCCTGTATTAGGCAATTGCTGTTGCTCTTCATGTTCGAATTCCTTTGTAGTTCGCTTCAGCTTTACTGTCGCTCATGAGCCTGATCTGAAACTGAAGAAACGGACGTTCAGTATTTTCCAAACAATAAAAAGGCTCACCTGAGTGAGCCAAATAGAACAGCAGGAGAGAGCCAGCGCTCAGCCGTCTTTACGCAACACCGCCAGCAACTGCGCCATCTCGGCCAGCCGGCTCTTGTCCGACAGCACCGAGGATTTTCTCGGCGCCAGATGAACAGCCTTCTCAAACACGGCAATGGCCTGTGCTTTACGGTTTTGCTCCATCAGGAATTTCCCGTAAAAATACTGCGGCACCAAGGCATCTGGGTTCCGCTCAGCGGCCGATGCCAGCAGCCTATCTGCCTTGTTTTTGTTGCCAAAAGCAATGGGCCAGCCCGGGACTTGGGCGTACAGTGTGCCGAGGGTTGTCATGCCACCGCCGCCAGCTGCATCCGGATCAATTTGCAGTGCTTGCTCCAACTGCGCCCGCGCGTTTTTGGCCAGTTTTAGAGCGCCAAAACCGCCTTTCGCACCGGCGTATGTGGCGTTGACGATGCCTGCCCAGCTCAGCACATCCGGGTCTTTTTCGCCTGTTTCCACAATGGCATCAGCCGCAAATTGACTCAGCGCTGAGTAAGCGATCAGCTGTTCCCGCTTGTTATCAAATTCGTAAGTCACCGTCTCCCAGCGTTTAGCTATTTGCTGTTCGGGGGCCAATTCGCCTGTAGCCAAGCCAGAGGCGGCAATGCTTTGAGTGGAACTGAAAAGTGCAACTGCAGCAACGACCGAAATCAAGGGGTTTTTCATGATGATTGGACCTCTTTAGCAAAGTGTTTGATGGTCGGCAACTGACGTCCTATGACAAGGTTGATCAGCGGACTTGCGACTGAGTTGAGCAAGACAAAAGCTCGTTCTGGCCAACCCAGCGTGACGCTGATCGACTGGGCTTTGATGGCTGCCACAATCTGACGCGCTGCGTCTTCGGGGCTGTCCATGCGGTTGCCCAGTTCCTTGTTCATCTGCGCAACTGAATTGGGATTCATGGCTGTCATCGTCGCGCGTGGCGCGATGTACTGCACAACCGTATTGCTGTCAGACAACTCGCGGGACAAGGCCTGAGAAAACCCCCGCAAACCGAATTTTGAGGCACAATACGCGCTGTATCCTGGGTAACCGATGCTGCCAAATGTTGAGCCCAGGTTCACTATCTGCGCAGATTCCGGGTTCAATACAGGCAGTAATAAGCGACATAGCTGCATCGGCATGGTCAAGTTACAGGTGATCAGCGCAGCTAACTCATCGTCGTTGCCGTGGCAAAGTAACTTGAAATCGTTGACGCCAGCGGCGTTGATCAACACGTCCAGCTGAGCGCCTTCGTCGATTATTGCTCTGTGCAGGCGCTGCCGGTCCGACGCCAGCGTCAGATCAGCCTGTACGGTGTGGTGGCTGCCTTGAAGGTCGCCGAGCAATCGCTCCAGTTTGCCGCTGTCTCTGCCAGTCAGCCAAAGCCGAGCGCCTTGATCAGCCAATGAAATCGCCAAAGCGCGCCCGATACCGCCAGTAGCGCCCGTGATCAGGATATTTCTGGTCAACATAGAAACCTCGATAGTTGATGGATGACAGATCAACTATCGGGCAGCGAGCTGATGCGAAGCTTAAGCAATAGAAAATTGGCTTTCGCGATTCACACCCTGGTGTGTCAGCAATTGGCAATGCCACTATTTTCAATGCACTTCGAATTCTTAGACGTCGGGGTCATTGTCAGCTGAATTTGCCACAGAGCTTTCGATTTCTATTGTGTTTCTCTCACCTACGGCTGCAGCCCATTCCATGCAATAGAAAATTCATTGTGCGCAGTACACACGCTCAGAACCATGTCTACAGACATGTCTAGAACATGGTTACTATTGCTGGCATGTCATGATGAGCACTGAGCAAGCGTCTCGACTTGTTATGGAAAGCCGGGGTGTTCCATGGCTTGTTCATGGCCACTTGCGACTGCTCAAAACAAAGCGCAGAAACTGCCGGCAGGCATGACCCCAAGAGGCTCAATCAATTTTTTCGCTAGTTTGTCGGTTTTTGGCGATCCACTGTGCTGCCATTACCAGCGCGCCCATCGCAAATTCTTTGCCGTGTTTTTTATACATCTCCTCTGATACTTTTGACAGCTCTGAGAAATAGTGGTCCTTGCTTCTCTCTTCTTCTGATAATTTATCGCTCATTGATGTTTCCTTGTTGAATTCCGTACTATTTGAAGAAACTATTTGGGAAAGACACTAGGGCAGCCTTGCCTGACTTGAAGCCAATGGATAGGTGCTCGCCCGAGTTTGACCATGCCAAGGTCTGGACCTCTGTACCAGTTTCATGGTGTATCAGTATTTCTTCTGAGCTTCCAATGCTGGTGACAGTCACCAAACCATTGGCATAGCCTACCGCTACAAGGCTCCGTGAAGGGTGTGCGGCTATTGTATTGATAATGGTGAACCCCACCTTGCCAATCTTCAGTGGATTTCCGCTGTAGCCATTTCTTGGTAAATCATCGCTGGACCAACCCGTCAGGCGAAATGCACCCGAGCTGAGCAGTGCATTCCCCTTCTCGCTGAAAGCCACAGTGCTCACCGGGCCAGGGTAATTCGTCACCGTGTGGTGTGTCTGTGCACGGGCATCGACAATATGGAATGAATTTTCAGACGTTGCGCATGCAACATGGCTACCTGATTTATTCCATATCAACTGTGTGATCGGGCCGATCTCGTGGATTTTGATTCTGGGTTTTTCAGCATTGTCAATATCGATAATATCTAGGCAGTCATCACCGAAAATAGCCAGATATTTTCCATTGGCACTGAAGGCCATCTGACCAATTTCGCGAGCCATGTTTATCTGCGCCACAACTGCCGTATTTTCTGTTCGGTAAACAGTTATGCCTGAGAGTCGGGAAATTGCAAGCAAAAGCCCAGTCTCATTACTGCTCAGTGCGGTGATATCAGCGTCGACGGTATCGAATTTTTTTATGCTCTGTGCTCCGCCCGTGATCAGGTGCGGTGCCCCTGTGTGATCCAATGCCAAAAAACCGTTTTCTCCCATTCGCACCATCTTTAAATTCTGACTTACCCTTATGGGTGCAAATCGAGCTTTTGAGGCGGGGTTCTTACGCCGCTGTATGGTGGTTCGTCCCGAATCGACCTCAATACGAGTACGACTCTTTGTGCTTTCAACGTCATCGGTGCGAACCAGTGCCAATCTCCCGGATGACATCCGATACAGTACTGCCGTATCACTGGAGTTAAACTCGGTTTGAACAATCTCATCATCAAAACACCATTGCCTCGCTAGCAATTCGAACAGAGATGCATCAGCTGTACCGCTTTCAGCCATCCTTATTTCTCCTTTGATAGGGCAGATTCAATGTCATGATCTAGCCGTTGCATGGCTATCTCTAGCTGAGCAATACAAGCTAGATTAGACACGATCTGTCGGTTGTTTAGGTTGATACCTCGATGGTATTCTGCAGAATACGGTTCATTAATAAGCAGCACATCATTTCCGAGTTTTTGTTGCAACAAGCGTAACCCATTGGCATTAAAATCTGACATCTTGCCTATTAGGGATACTCTTCTATTAATCAAGTCCCTAATGACTTCGCCATGATCTCTCATCCTGCTCATCCTTTTTTCCATCTGGAAAATCGATCAGAAAATAGTCATTGAATTCAAAATATAACTGATTGTTTGATTTCACGTCCATGGTTTTTTTAACGAAAATCAAAACAATTTAAAAAAAATGGTTTGAAGCATTGCAGATGCTGGATCAAATATGACTTGCGTACAATGGAAAAACTGAGTAGCTGGCAGCACTGAAACATTGTGATGAAACCTGCTGTAACAAATTGTATTTGCTTGGGCAATACATGACAGAAGGCACAGGTGTCGTTGAGAAGCAGCGAATTCATGTCACTTACCCCGATCATATAGTCGCCGATAGCAACGAATAGCATTCATGGACTATTGGTAATGTTAGAGAAGTACAAGTGCGGCAACGGTAGAGATGTAAATTCTTGAACAGCCATATTTCGGGAAGAGAATTAATACGTTACTCATTATTCCAATCAGTTACTAAATGTGTAACGTATTTTTACAATCAGGTGTAACGGATGAAAATGGCTCTCTGATAATGAAGATGTTTAATTCGGAGAGATCGCCGAGAATGAAGTTGCGAATGCTCTTCTTCGTCAATACATTAGTGACCGTGAACTGAGTTAACAACGGTGTTGCAATTCTTCAGCTTCAATTTGAATTGCACGATCTAGCGGCGGATGCTGCTACCAACGACCTACATAGTATGGTCTCTAGCTGATGGGTACGGGCACTATGACGATTACATTGAACAAAATCACATCCCAAAGGGGCATCTCTGTTGGAGAAGCTACCAAGAAAATCGCAGACCTTGGATGGAATCCAAGCTACGTCCAGGAAGCTGCTACTTTCCCGACAGACTACAAAATCACGAAAGCACCGCGCGATCCTATGAAACAGGTCTTGCGTTCATACTTCCCGATGGAGGAGGAAAAGGACAACCGAGTTTACGGCGCACTTGATGCGGCTCTGCGTGGAGACATGTTTCGCAATGTGGAGCCGCGCTGGGTTGAGTGGATGAAACTTTTTTTGGCGATTATTCCTTTTCCAGAAATTTCGGCTGCGCGCTCGATGGCAATGGTTTCCCGGATAGCGCCAGGCGAAGAGTTGCGCACTGGATTCACAATGCAGATGGTCGATGAATTTCGTCACTCTACAATCCAGATGAATCTGAAGAAATGGTATATGGAAAACTATATCGATCCTGCTGGCTTTGACATCACTGAAGAAGCCTTTGGTAAATGTTACGCCACGACCATAGGTCGACAGTTTGGCGAAGGCTTTATCACTGGCGATACCATGACCGCAGCATGTATGTATCTTACCGTTGTAGCAGAGACGGCATTCACAAACACCCTGTTTGTCGCTATGCCTTCTGAGGCAGCCAGAAATGGTGATTACGCGCTCCCAACGGTGTTCCTGTCGGTGCAATCCGATGAAAGCCGCCATATAGGAAACGGCCATTCTCTGCTCATGGCGGCACTCAAGGAGCCAGAGAACCATCTATTGCTGGAGCGAGACCTGCGATATGCATTCTGGCAGAACCACGCGATTGTGGACGCGGCAGTGGGAACATTCATTGAGTACGGCACTACAAACAGAGACATGGACAAGGAGTCTTATGCTGAGATGTGGCACCGCTGGATCTTCGAAGACTACTACCGCACCTACATGCTGCCGCTTGAGAAATACGGGGTAAAGATACATCACGATGATGTGCAGGAAGCATGGAAACGCATTGTAGAGAAGAAATACGTGCACAAAGTCGCACAATTTTTCGCTGTTGGTTGGCCTGTGAATTTTTGGCGCATAGAGGCCCAAACCGATAAAGACTTTGAGTGGTTTGAAGCCAAGTACCCAGGATGGTATAGCGAATTTGGCGATTTCTGGAAATGGTACGCAAAGCTGAGTGTGCCAGGGCAGAAACTGCTGATGTTCAATGAGGAGGTGGGTTACGCCTACCCACATAGGTGCTGGTCTTGTCTCGTACCCTGTCTGATTCGCGAGGACTTGGTGGTGGATAAAATTGACGGTGAATACCATACATTTGCGCATGAGTTGGATCGCTGGACTGCGGTGGAAGCATTTTCGGACGAATACCAAGGTCGGCCAACACCGGCTATGGGAAAGTTTTCTGGGAAACGTGAGTGGGAAACGCTCTACGACGGATGGGACCTGGCGGACACTATCAAAGATCTAAATTTTGTGCGAGAAGATGGAAATACTTTGGTTCCTCAACCGCATTTGCGTTTCGATGACAAGGACATGTGGACCCTGGACCATGTACGTGGCCATACACTGGCATCGCCTTTAAAGGCGCTGCGTGCCATGAATGATGACAAGAGAGCAAAACATATTGCTGAGTATCAAGCTGGCTTCACCATAAGTCCCTGCAATTAGCCGAGACATGGTGTCTGTTTTTGTGAGGGGTTGCGATATATCCCGCACAACAAGTAATCACACAGTAGGCCAGCAATGCAAAAGATATCAGGAGTACATTCGATATGAATGAGACTTACAATGTCCGATTGGAACCGGTTGGCGTTGACTTTGAAATCCGTGAATACGAGACAGTACTTGATGCCGCCTTTCGACAGGGTATTGCTTTGCCTCATGGATGCAAAGAGGGGCAGTGTTCTGCCTGTAAATGCATTCAACTAGAAGGCGAGTCGGAGTTACTGAAATATTCTACCTTTGCGCTAAACGATTTTGAGGTAAACAGCGGGCACAGGTTGATGTGTCGTACTTTGGCACACAGTGATTTGGTGATAGAGCTTCTTAATTTTGATGAAGAACTTTTGACAAATTCCATTCCAGTCAAACAATTTGATGGGAAAATAGTGAACTTTGAAGTTTTGACTCACGACATACGTGGGGTCGAGATTGAAATTGATTCACCTATCCGTTTCCTGGCGGGCCAATATGTCGATATCACTGTAGCCACAGAAAGTGGCGAAACGATAACTCGTTCATTTTCCATGGCTAATCCCCCTAAAGAGTCACACAAGCTCTCCTTCATTATAAAAAAATTCCCATCGGGACGTTTTTCTAATGAGTTAGATTCCGGAGGCATAAAAAAAGCCGCCACGGTGAGTATTTCCGGGCCATATGGCATGTGCTTCCGCCGTGAAGAGAGGCAGGGTCCAGTCATTCTGGTGGGGGCCGGGTCAGGAATGTCACCTGTTTTGTCAATTTTGATTGACCAAATTGAAAGCGGTGAAAATCGCGAAATCTATTTTTTCTACGGTGCACGTACCCAAGCAGATTTGTTTAAATTGGACGAAATTGCAAGGCTAGTAAAAAAGTACCCCTCACTGGAGTTTATACCGGTGCTTAGCAACGCCGGAGAGGACTCTACCTGGACCGGTGAAAGTGGTTTTGTTCACGAGTGTGTGAAGCGCAGACTTAGAATCATGGACATAGACGGTGAAGGAGACGTATATGCCTGCGGTCCACCGCCAATGATTGATGCGCTGATACCGGAGTTGTTCATGAATAATTTCGAATCAGACAGAATCTTCTTCGATAAATTCACACCAACCTCCGGTTCGTAACCGATAAAACAACGGCATGCCTTTTTTCTACATTAATTAACACTGTCCTTTGGGGGCTATTATGGTCGCAACATCAAGTTCTGTCGGTTCAGGATCAGCCGGTGCAGCAAATTTTGTAGGATCTGGAAGTCGAAAATACAATTATTTTGAGCCGCGAGGAAAACGCGCCACCCACTATGAAGATGTCACGGTTGATGTGCAGCCCGACCCTGAGCGCTATTTGATCCAGGATTGGATCATTGAGTTCGAAGGCGGCACAGGAGGTGGTGCCTATCGCAAGGATTTTACTGCGGCCCAGAGTTCTAACTGGCATGAGTTTAGAGCTCCTGACCAAGAATGGGAAAGAACCCATTACCAACGTCAGTCTAAGATCGTGACGATGGTTCAGGGAGTGATTGCCAATGCTCGAAAAGCAGGTGCTCATCTTGCGATTGACAAAAAATGGGGACACATTTTGCAGTCACATCTAGGCGCGTGGAAACACGTTGAGTTCGGCTTGGGAACAGCTCTTATGCAAGCCCAGCGTTATGGCTACACCCAGATGATCAATAACGCAACTTTGACTAACTCTTCTTATAAAATGCGCTTATCACAGGATATAACTCTATATCTGGCCGAAATTGGTATGGACATAGAGGGGTGGGAAGACGAGCTTGGTAAACAAATGTGGCTTGAAGATCCCATTTGGCAAAGCACTCGAAAGGCGATCGAGTCAATCATGGGAGCGGAGGACTATCTAGAGCAATACTTCGCGATAAACATGTTGTTCGAACCAATAGTTGGTGAGTTGTTTCGTTCGGGATTTTTGATGCAGGTTGCAGCAGCGAATAATGACTTTGTAACCCCATCCGTGATCTCTGCAGCTGAGGCCGACTACGAGCGCAATTTGGCAAACACCATTGATCTCATGTATCTGCTTGTCAATGATAAAGAGTTTGGAACCGCTAATAGGAAACTTTTCCAATCTTGGGTTGATAAACACGGTGCTCTTGCTGACAAAGCTGCAACAGATCTACAGCCTATTTGGTCACAACCGCATTCAAAGCCGCTTTCCTTCAATGATGTAAAAGGTGTGTCAGATGAACGCACTGGACAAATCATGGCAGAGCTCGGTCTTAGTCGTTAATAGAATGGATAATTCAAATGTCAAATATTGCGCGTGATTCATCGAATAATAATATATTCAAATCGATGGAAGATATACACATGAATCAAACCATATCGCACCAATGTGGTGTGACTATGAATGACTCTGTTGAAGCCCGAGCCATTGCTGAATTCATGGATCAGAACCCTGACGTCACCATCACCTACAATCCGTCGACAATCAGGGTAGATGGCGAAGGAAAGTTGGTTTTCAAGATGGATGAAATCACAGAGTTTCTAGGTCGTGAAATGTCCGCAGAAACATTCGAGGTAAACACATCCACTCACTACGGACGGATGGTACGGATTGACGACACCACAGTAATCCTCTTCGGGGATATGGATGAGATGATGCAGTACATCGAATAGATGATTGCAGGCCTATAGATATGAAATATATTCATATCTATAGGGGGATTTATTAGTACTTCTTCGAAAACATAACCCTATCTGGAGATGTAATGTATAAAACAGCTGACGGTAGAGAAATATTCGTACTCGATGGTCATGTTCATTATTGGGATGGCAGTCCTGATAATCAAACTAATGTTCACGGAAAACAATTTATAGATTGTTTTTACGCCTATCACTCTAATTTGAGCCCACCAGAACAGCTTTGGGATAAATCCAAGTTTGAGAAATACACTGAGAACGACATGTATCGTGATCTATTTGTCGATGGACCGGATGATGTAGCGATAGTTCAAACTACGGTTTTGTCTGATTTCTATAACAAAGGTTTTTCCAGCGTTAAACGCAGCAAATCAATGGCGTCTAGTAACCCAGAACGTTTCATCATCAATGGAGCCTTTGATCCTCGGGATGGCGAAAAGGCTCTGGAACACATCCATTTCTTGAAAGAAACATATGATATACAAGGTGTGAAGATGTACACCGCCGAATGGAACGGCGACAGTCGAGGTTGGCGTTTGAATGATCCTGCTGCATATAGATGTTTTGAACTGTGTGAAAAGCTGGGCATTAAGAATATACACGTGCACAAAGGCCCGACTATCATTCCCCTAAGCTTGGATGCATTTGACGTTCGAGATGTAGATTTTGCGGCAACAGATTTTCAGAATTTAAATTGGATTGTCGAGCATTGTGGGTTGCCAAGGCTGGATGAGTTTTGTTGGATCGCCACGCAAGAAACCAATGTCTACGCAGGGCTTGCCGTAGCAATACCATTTATATTCACAAGACCACGCTATTTTGGTGAAGTCATCGCCGAACTTCTGTTTTGGCTTGGAGAAGACAAAATTCTATTTGGCTCTGACTATGCGATCTGGACCCCTCAATGGCTGGTCGAGAGTTTCTGGAATTATCAAATACCAGATGACATAGCTTCTGAAAGAGGTGTGCAATTGACAGATGAGATAAAGGAGAAAATTCTCGGTTTGAATGCAGCAAAATTGTACGGTATCGACGTAGCGGAAAAACAGAAACAGCTAATTAATTCACCTGTCGAACTCTTGTAAGGGCAGAGCGATGACTATCGATTCGATGGGAAGTACAGCAAGTATGGTTGCTGAAGTTTGGCAATGCCTGGATTGTGTAATTGACCCAGAGTTAGACGAATCTATTACCACGATGGGCTTTGTCGAAAAAGTCAAAGTAGATGCAGATACCCACTGCGTTGACGTTGAATTTCGTCTACCTACCTATTGGTGCTCTCCAAATTTCGCTTTTCTTATGGCATTAGATATTCGAACTGAAGTTCAACGTCTAGATTGGGTGCCTAGAGTCATGGTCAAGTTGAATGATCACTGTTTTGGTAAACGCATCAATGATGGTGTAAATGGAGATCGTGATTTCAATCAGGTGTTCTCTGAGTATTGTGACGGACAGGATCTAAGTTCTGTGCGGCTCAAATTCTTAGAAAAGGCGTTTGTTCGGCGCCAAGAAACTGTGCTTCTAGCCTTAGAGAAACATAGTTTGAGCCGGTCAGACATTGTCACCATGACGCTGGAAACGCTCGAACTTGTCGAACTTCAAGACGGTGAAGCACAACGTCAATTGAAGCGATACTGCACACTTCTTCTTGCTCAAAACTTGGCTGATAACAAAGCTGACTTGGCTTTCGTCACTTGGGCTGGCGAAGCGTTGAGCGTAGAGGGCTTTAACGACTACTTGTCTAAGAGTCGAGCGGTCAGGATAAACATGGAGTTCAACAATGCGCTGTGCAGGGGACTAAAGGAATCTCGGTATGCAGAAGCGAAAATATGCTCGAATAAAGCAGTTCCAATCCTGTTTGTGCCGAATGCAACTACAGCAGGGGGCAGAAAGGCACTTAACTAACAACTCGATGATTGCAAAGCCAGCAGCCGTTGGCATCGCGGAGATAATACAAATTATATGGCAAAGCTACTATTGCATGGAATTTCTGCACGAAATGCGCTGGCGAAAGGTGCATCTAAGTTGGCAGCCTCTGTTGAACCAACGTTGGGCCCCAAAGGGCTCAACGCAATGGTTGATCGGCCTATAGGCACTCCTATGATAAGCCGTGATGGTGTGTCGATCGCATCTGAAGTAGAGCTTCCTGATAGGTTTGAAAACATGGGCGCTCAAGTTGTTAGAGAGGTGTCTATGCAGACAAATGAGGTAGCCGGTGACGGCACGACAACTGCCATCGTTCTTGCTAACTCGCTTATTCAACAAGGTGTGAATATTACAGGCAAGGGCGTGAAACTGGTCGATCTCTGTAAGGGCATTGATCTCGCTGTGCTGAAGATAAGCAAGGAACTCACGGGGATGGCCAGATCCTGTGATAACAATCCTGAATATCTTTCGGCGGTGGCTCGTGTAGCGGCCACGGATTCGGAGTTGGGTTCTTTGGTGGCTGAGGCTTATACGCGCGTTGGCAGAGAGGGTGTAATCTCTGCTGATTTTTCAGTGACGGTTGAATCCTCACTCGATGTGGTGGAAGGCATGTCTTTCGATCGTGGCTACCTCTCCCACCACATGGTGACGGATGAAGAAAAAATGGAAGCGACACTGGACAATCCTCTTATCCTGATGACAGATCAAAAAATTCTCGACCCCAGTATTCTTAAGAATGTGCGTAAGATAGCCAAAAATGAAGGGCGCCCATTGCTGATTATCGCAGAGCAGATTTCACCTGCAGTCGTTATCTCGCTTATGGATGCTGGTGGTATTGGAAAATACCTGATAGTTCACCCCCCAGAATACGGTCATTGGCGCACCGCCATGATGGATGACATTGCTATTCTAACGGGCGGAGAAGTCATGGCCCGTGATCTGGGAAAGAGCATAGAAAATATTACACTCAAACAACTGGGTGGTGCTGAGAGAGTAATGGCTAGCTCCTCAATGACTAGCATAGTCCGGGGTGATGGCGATCTGTCTGCAATTAAGGCTCGACGTGCGCAGGTTCAGCGCCAGTATGATGCCGCGCCGCCCAATATTGACCAGGATAAGTTACGCGAACGTTTGTCAAAATTATCCGGTGGCGTAGCTGTCATAAGTGTTGGTGGTTTCACTCCGGTAGAGCAAAAACGAAAGATTCAACTTATAGATGATTCGCTTTGTGCAGTGCAAGCAGCAGCCGAAGATGGTGTTGTTGCCGGCGGTGGTACCGCATTGGCGCAGATAGGCCCTGTATTGGATGAGGTGATTTCGGTACACGACGGCGACGTGCGAAAGGGTATTGAGTTGATGCAATCAGTTCTTACACGGCCCATAGAAAGAATCGCATTCAATGCAGGTGCTGATCCTGAGACTGTGAAGAATCGAATATGCGTCGCTTCGCCAGGTGAAGGCTATGACGCTTCGGCGGGAGAATACAGGGACATGTTTGAAACCGGCATCATCGATCCAGTCAGGGTGACAATCAGTGCACTGGTAAATGCCGCTTCAGTAGCAACACTGATCTTGACCACTGAGACACTAATAGCGGATCTTGCTGAAGGCGAAGCCGACCCAACTGCCGGCCCAGCATTGGGTGGCGGTGCGGAGCTACTGGGACGTCCTTAGAGACAATGCGCGAAATTGCTGAATCACATAACTAATCAAAGCAGGGAGTTAATCATGAAATCCGCAAGACTGTATGAATACGATCCAGCCGTGAATGTTCAGCTCAAATTGGAAAGCGTACCCGCCCCGACGATAAACTCAGCTGACGAGGTTATCGTTAAAGTTGGGGCCGCGGGGCTCTGCCGTACTGATCTCCACATCATGGAGGGTGTCTGGAAAGACGCGATGGACGCTGAGGGAAGCCTGCTCCCCTATATAATGGGCCATGAAAATGCTGGCTGGGTTGAAGATGTAGGAAGTAACGTCACGGCGGTGAAACCCGGCGATGCTGTTATCTGCCATCCACATCGCAGCTGTGGAATTTGCCTGAATTGCCGGTACGGACACGATATGTACTGTGACACTGGGTTATTTCCTGGGCTTGGCTTGGATGGTGGCTTTGCTGAATACTTTGTTACCAGCGAAAGCTCCCTAATCAAGTTGAATACCAACATCACGCCAATTGAAGTCGCTCCCATGGCAGACGCGGGTATTACTGCCTATAGGGCTGCCAAGCGCGCGGCAAAGTTAGTCCATCCCGGCGCCTATGTCACGGTGTTAGGTGTCGGTGGTCTCGGGCATATCGCCATCCAGTGCCTAAAGCACATATGCGGTGCGCGAATCATTGCAGTCGATCGAGAAAAGGGGGCGCAAGCCCTCGCCATGCAACTCGGCGCAGACATTGTACTGGACGGCGGACCGGATCTGATTGAAGAGGTCAAAGAGGCTACAGGCGGCGGGAGCCATGTCGTTATCGATTTTGTCGGCGAATTGGGTGTAGAAAATATATGTTGGGAGCTGCTGCGCCCCGGTGGTGAACTCATTGTTGTGGGTTATGGGGGAACAATAATAATTCCTACCCTTGAACTCGTCATCAACGAAATAAAAATTGGCGGTAGTCTTGTGGGCGATTACATAGAATTGGTGGAATTGATGGAGTTGAATGCCGATGGCTTGGTAAAAATGCACTACACGGAATACTCACTGGACAATATCAATGTCGCGATAGATGATTTCAAAAACCACCGTTTTGTCGGTCGGGGGGTGATTGTACCCTAACAGCAGATAATCTGAAGCGTGATGACTTTGCCTCTGCTCGCCATTGGAAGTGCACATAAAAACTGCTACAAATGACACGTTTAGTTAGCACATACACCAGTGATATTTGACAAGTCTGCACTTGTATTTTCTACCCCAGTCATGGCGGGTGAGGGTTTTTCTTGATCCTGAGGTTAGCTCTATGGTTGATATTATTACAAAAAAAGACGGTCCGAGGCGTGAAGACGTCGCGGCAAAGCGGCTTATTAATGGAAATTGGCCGACAATTCAACGGCTGGCCGATCAAATAAGCGACGGAGGCTACACGCGGTCCCGCCAATTAATTGCAAACTCAAAGGAGCAGCCAAGGCTTGATAATCTAAAAATTCACATTCTCGGAAGCTCCCCAAAAGCGTTGGAACCAAAACCAGTTTTGCGAATTAGCCTTAACAATCGAGTTGTTGTCATGGACGAAAATTCAGGTAGACAACTCGAGTTTCTTGGAGTATTTCTATTCCGAGGTGAGCAAAAGTATTTTTCCTTAGCTACCGATGAGAACGGATTTCACGCGACAGTAGATGCAAAAATAGAGCTACTTCTTGAAGATTTGAACGGTGTGATTATAGAGTCAGAAAGTATACAAAATGCATTTATTGAAATAATCACCGTAAGGCTTGAGTTGCAGCGCTAATTGTTGTAAACATATTACTGGCGTTTTATAGAGAAGGACAGAAATGCGCTCGAATTACTACCGTGCTCAACAACAGAATAGCCTTTCTCAGGGCACAGAGACGGAGATCAACCAGCGCGATACAATGCGGGCGTGGGAGTCTTTTGTGGACCACGGGTACGCTAAAAATGAGTTCAAGTGCTCCGTCCGTCCAGATATTGTCGCAAGCTGGGAGCGATGCGCTGATTCTGGCGTCAGCGCTTTTTCAAACGCTACCCCTCAAATTGTCAGTAAAAATGGTATTTCCCGTCTTCGAAGGAAAAACCATTCTCTCTGCGAAGCTGCCTGTCCAATCTTCGAAAAAATGGCTCCGCACTTGTCTGGCACTGGCGCCATGCTTCTTCTGACCGATCAATCAGGCACAGTAATTGAGGCTATTGGTGATAATAAGACCCTTGACGCTGGAAGGGAGATTCAGCTCGAAGTAGGTGGCGTCTGGGACGAACAGGTAATTGGTACTAACGGAATAGGCACAGCGCTGAGTACTGGTATGCCAACATATGTGCATGCCTCTGAACATTACTGTCAAGGTATCAAGTCTTGGACCTGCGTCGGCGTTCCCGTTGTCAATACCCTAGACCGATCTGTGATTGGCGTGGTAAACCTGTCTGGGCCTTCAAACATATTCCGGCCTCATAATGTGGCGCTGGTTGTTGCCTCGGCTAGGGACGTTGAACTAACTTTCGCTGAACTACAGCGTGAAGAGCACGCACTTTTAATGGACGAGTTCCTCGGCATTAATGGACGGTATAACAGAGGTGATGCAATTGTTTTACTCAACAGTGACGGTAAAATTGTATACAGTCTAAATACTAAAAGTATAGAGGAGGTTGAATTCGGAAATTTGTGCATTGGTTCGCAGCTGGTAGATCTCCATTCGATAGCCTCAGCTGATCAACTTGCTGAAGCATTGCCTCCTGGATTCGTCACCAAAAACATTGACCTCATTATGGCCGGCGGTACAACTCAAGGCGCTGCGCTGATTCTACGTCCTCGGCAGACATCTGCGAGACGGACAATACAACACAGTATCTCGATTAAACCAAGAACTGGCGTTTCAAACGATGAGCACGTCATTGTTGGAAAGTCCCCGGAAATGTTGGAGGCAATTCAATTCGCACGTCGCTCTGCAGAAATGAAAATCCCGGTGCTTTTACAAGGCGAAACAGGTGTTGGCAAAGAGTTGTTTGCAAGGTTGATTCACAGCCAGTGTACCGCCAAACAGAACCCTTATGTTGTCGTAAATTGTGCAACGGTATCGGCTAACTTAATCAGAAGTGAGTTGTTTGGTTGTGCTGTGGATACACTTGGGGGTTCTCCTGGTGAAGGTAAGTTAGGAAAATTTGAACAGGCGAATGGAGGTGTGTTATGTCTGGATGAAATTGGTGACATGCCGCCTGAACTTCAAACCTACCTGTTACGAACGCTCGAGCAACGGGCAGTCTATAGAATAGGTTGTAATATTCGCCGACCAATCGATGTGCAAGTAATCGCAATGACCAGCCGAAACCTATCTGAAGACATTGAATTCGGACGATTCAGACGAGATCTATTTTATCGCATAGGTACGGTCGTCATAAAGATACCGCCGCTGCGGGAACGCGGAGAAGACATAGACCGACTTATAGAGCACTATAACTATAAACTGTCAAAAAAGTACGGGCGTGGTGTGCTCAGTTTTAACACCGCTGCAATGGCAGCACTTCGACAGTACAGTTGGCCGGGAAACGTGCGCGAATTGCGCAATGTGGTTGAAAGATTGTACTTGTTAAGCCCTAAAAAACTTCTTTCCATTTCCGATTTACCTGGTGAAATTGGCTATCCCAGCAAAAACTCTTCTGACGGCGGCGATGTACCTTCCCCACCTACAAACCATCCGATGGATCTGGACGGTGTCGAGTCGATCGCTATCCAGCAGTCAATTGATTTAGCTAGCGGCAATCTGACAAAGGCAGCTGGCTCTCTTGGAATTTCTCGTCCAACACTCTACAGAAAAATCAAACAATACGGTTTAGAGCGGGGAAAGGGCACTCCAAACATGAGCGGATGAATAATCCTACTGCGCTGGTTGCTTGACAGTAGCCTGGCATCGTTTTTAGCCACTTTGAACAATCGATAACGGTCGAAATCCTGTTTGATCCACCATGCAATAGCACTGTAGCATCTGTAATCAGAATATTCTTGTGCTGCATAGACGGCACGGGAATGTGTAGGTGTGGACCAACTATCCGGCAGACTACTGATGTGAAGCTTGGATCTGAGTGATTGATGCATTGCGGTGGGTAAGTTAGTCAGGGGCGAACCACAAGCAGGCGGTATCAAACGCGAACTCATAATTCGCTCACGTTGATCGCTTCGATTTTCTGGCGAGACCTAAAAGGCAAAATGAAACCACACAGAGAGGTCGGAGAGACCTACAGCAATAGCTGCATTGATCTCTGCCAGTCAATGGTGAGAACAGTTCGGTGGTTATTGTGAGCAGTGGCTGAGTGTTTCGTTAGTGGTTGTGTGAATGAGCAAGTAACACACGGCAAGTACATGTAATGGACGAGTGAACAAGCTGCAGGCCGCAGCACAGCGGGCTGGAAGCGAGGTATCCTGCCAAATACTCTATTTAACNNATAATATGTATTATGCGCGTTTTGCGCAGAGTGCGACGAGTGCTTGAACGCACATTCAGCATTACAGTACTACGCCCGAGGCACGTATTAGCATAGCGCTTGCTACCGATTGCGCATGATGGATTATGCACAATGGATTGACTGGTGTATCTGGCATGGAGCACCCGTGTCAGATGCAGAGATACTGGAAGCTACAGGACGCAGCGAACGCACTTTACGTCGATGGAAAGCCAGCGGCCTACCCAAGTGGGCACGCAAAGCCATAGAAGCCCACAGAGGACTGCTCAAGGTTCGCACAGTGAAGAGTTACGAAGTGTGGCGCGTGCTCGAGACTGGCGAAGTCGTTTGCCCCGCTGGTGATACTTTCATGCTTTCCGAATTGAGAGCAATTGGTTACTACAAACAGTCAATGGATAGCTACCGCTTGCGAAACGTTGCTTTAGAGCGTGAATTACGCGATATCAAGAAGCACAGCACCAGGAGCAAAGCCGGACCAGCAGCGGCAAACGATTTGGAGTATTTGCCCAACCGCTCAAGATAAGGTTTCCGTACCCGATATTACTGGTAATTCTGCTAAAGATATCAACATGAACGCGAGACTCAGTGCCACAAAAGTCGTTTTATTAGGACTACTGTTTCTATTAATTGCAATAGCACTATTCCTAAGCACCAAGCCAGATTTTTTCAAAATAATACCAGTCAATGCAGCAGCGCCAAAAACACACGAGATAAGCTGGTCAAAAACAGCAATCACTAAACAGTCACTTTGTAACACTGCAATTTCGAGGCTGCTATACGACGACAGCTCAAAGGCCAGAGAGAGGAAACGAAAGGCATGCGGCAATTGATACATTTGTTGCTGCGCAACGAGTCAACAGGTGTGAAATGGGTTTTCTATCGAATAGATAGACGCCCTTTTGATTTTGTGATTTGATTTTGATCGGTGAAATGGGTTTCCGCTTCGCTATTGCCTTCGGCCCGTGAGTTTTGACTTTGTGGCGTTGTAGGCTTTTTCGATTCTTGGGAAACGGTACAGCAGCGATCTAATGACGCTCATTGCTTGCAATGCCGTGGGAAGCCTTCCGTGCATTAAGCCTTCGACGATGCGCTGTATGCGGATTGCCAAGCTTGCATCGCCAAGTTTTTGGGCTATTTCTTTTGCTTGTTTCACAGGGCTAATCCCATTTGTTGCTCTTTCCATATTTCAAATCTAGCGTCTGATGCACGCCTTCTTTGTTCTTGCTTTATTAAACATGCGAAACTTGCGCCTAATCTCACGATCTGATCATTGCTCAATTCGTCAAGCTCTACAGATTCAATTTGATCTATCATCGAGGCAGGTATTTGAATGTTTTGATCAGCCATTTTAATTCCCTTTTATTTAAAGTAATTATAACATTTTTACCATGCCTGTAGTATTACCAGTTCACACTTTTACTCTATGCGCGTATACTGCACCGCTTGCCCGTTCAAGTCTTGGCCTAGGGCTTGCGTTAATACGACTTTAGCACCTAGTTCGGTTTCCCCTAACCATAGTTGGCTTTTTGATTTCGCCACTGTTACACCCATGTCAGCTGCTTGTTTTTCGCCGAACACTAACAACGTGTTGTCGTTTTCGTCCTTGAGCTCAAAGAGCTGCGTCTCTCTGCTTTTCCCGTGCACGGTCTCGAGCATGTGAGCGCCGAGCACAATTCTATAGCCTTGACCGAACAGCGAATCGAGATCGCCCGCACCCTGAATACTAGTCGTGTCTGGAGGCGGTTCTACAGGTTGCTGCGCTATCATAGTGCCAGGCACTGCCAGTGACTTGTCAGGCCCACGCTCGATATCTTGCATGCCTTTATCTGGCACCTTGACAATGCCGGTATCGAAGACGCCGACGAGGTAATAAATCGCAAATCCGCAGCCGATCAATGCAGCCGGTAGATATATACGAAAGAGCGGCGTTTTGAATATGTTTAGCCTTTCGTCTTCTAGATTATCTGTGTTGTCTGTACCGCTGGTGTGGCTCGCATAGGAGCCGAAATACTTTTCTTCATAGTTTCGAGTGCCTGCTTTAATCTTTTGAAATTGAATGTCACCACGTTCATTCAACACACCTTGATAGGCAGTCCACTTGTATTTTTTCTCCATGCCCACCATGGACATTTTGAGGAACTGTAACTTTCTTTCGCAGCGCTTGCGCCAGAGCGGGTTAATGTCAGTGATTGACTGGCCCATGCCGACGATATCGAGGCCACGGTGACCGTGCTCAGTGACGAATTGCGTGATTTCCGGCCCAAGGCTCAATCGCCCGCTAGGCCAGAAGTTTTGCATTTCATCGAGTATCACGAGGCTGTCGTTTTCAACGACTTCATACACTTTTGGCACGTCTTCGCGCACTATCTGGAACAGCAGCGCCCTGCACTCGTCTTCAGTGATTTCGCACAGTTCAGCAATTTTAGCGTGGTTGAGCCCTTCGATGTACGCGAAGACTTTGCGGCCCTTTTTAAGTGCCGGCACTATCTGGTGCACAAGCGCTTCATAGGATTTGCCCGACCTGGGGAGCCCTTCATGGAAAATAAACATTTAGAATTTACCCAGGGTAACTATTCGGCGTATCCAATAAGCGGCGTATCCAGTGCCAACGATTGCCGCACAGGTGCCGAAGCCGGAGGCTTGAGCAAGGTAAATGATTCCTGAATCCATCGAGCCGAAGGCGCTTTGAAGCACACCAGCGGCCAAGGCATCGAAGTCCGGTATTGCTTCGAGCGCGGCCACTACCAGCTCAGTGACTTGACCATAGACCCAGATTGCTACGTCTTTAAGAATCTCGATGAGGTCATCGACCATTGCACCGAGCACGTCCATTAACCACGTTGCGAAGTCGCTGATTGCGTCAATCACGAGAGCGCTATCCTTACAGCCATGATGGAACTCACGAGTATCAGTACCGCTCGGGCTATACCAAGCGCATCAGTTGCCACTGAGCTGCAGAACTGATCAATTGTTATGGGCCCGAGTCCTGGGACACTTGTCGTCCATACTGGACAACTGCCTGTTGCGGTTACTTCGAATATTTCGCCGACGCGGCCGAATTGCGTAGCCATTACGCGGTCTCGAAAGCCCTCTGAGACGCTTGCAAAGGTGTCATCTGTAGGGATGTAAAACCCTGTATCGGCCAGCGTAGGAGCTGTGAAGAGCCCTTGATCACTTCCACCGTCTAAGCCTTCAACTGCACAGCGCGTTTCCCATTGCTGGTACAGCGTGGCGCATGCGATAGCGTCGCCTTCGCACGTAGGAGCTACGTCGCAGCTTGCACCCCCACCAGCGGTTTTAGGCTCAGACGTTTCAACAACAGTCGTTTCGCTTGTCGTCGTGCTCGATGTACCGTTTTCGTGCGTGACGGAGAATCCACCGTTAGTGGTGGAGTTTGTCGTTGTGTTGCCGCCGGTGTTGTTGATTATCGTCGTGGTTGTCGTTGTGGTCGTCGGCCCTTCAGTGGTAACAGTTGGCAATCCTGTTGTTGTGTCTGTTCCAGCGCTACAGCTTGCGCCTGTTACCTCAGTCGTTCCGTTAGGGCAATTCAACACAAGGTTTCCAAACTGGTCAATGGTTTGTGAGGTGCACTCGCCATGCGTGACAGCTGTCGTGCAGCCCAATTCACACGATGTGCCCTCAGGAGTACCAATGCTGCTAAATACATCTGGCGTGCTTGATGCGGTGCACTCGTTTTCATCGGTACAAATCGAGTTGCCTTCGCCGTCTTCGCCGAGATAATTCACGCCATCAGTGGCGCATGCTTCGCGTACCAATATCACTAGACCGGCCGAAGATGCATGGTATTCAGTTTGCGCTATGCTTGTGTCAGCGGGCACATATGTCTGTGTTGATACGCACGACCACCGATCAGTTCCACTACTGTTCACAGATTTATCGTAGCTATAAACCCAGCTCACAGGGTCCTCAGCGGCATACCACAGCGTCAGCGCATTATTGTCGTGAAACGCACAACCTTGACCCAAAGAACCGAACTTGTGTTCCGCCCCGTAGTAGGTCGCTGAGTAGTAGTCGGCTTGCGCAATTCCAGCTAATAGCGTGATCAGCAAAAGCAACTGTTTCACTGATTAAATCCCAGCACAGCGGCGAAGCCAGTAAGCGCACCGACTATTGTGAACACGAGTATTGTCGCCATGTTTGTCACCTTTTTGTGTCTGAAAAAAAGGCGAGGCATTTGCCCCGCCCTTCAGCTACCGTGCTAAACAGCGCGGATTAACGGAACCAACCGATAACTTTGCCGTAGCCCCATTTCGCCACGCCCGGCAGAACTTTCACGGCCGCGATAGCGGTCAGTGCGGCCATCAGAG
>JAWSVD010000603.1:0-644 GCA_033852095.1 Granulosicoccaceae bacterium
CCGCCCTACAGGGCTTGATCTCAGCTCTGGCACCGGATTTTTTGCGAGGCCAAATTCATGCGGACAATGCCGCTTGGGCTTGTGCTCCTCGGCGTGGCGCTGCCGGTTTGAGGGTGTTTTGGCTTCGATGCCCTCTATCGCCGGGCGGGCGAGTCACTTTTACTGCTAAAAGTAACCAAAAGCCACACCCGCGTCCTCGTTTTGCTGCGCAAAAACACTGCGTTGCTCGGCTTGACGGGGGCCGGCCGGGAGCGGAGCGTGGGAACTCGCTTCGCTCAGACATCCACGCCACTTATTCCCGCCAAGCCTGCGCTACTCGGACTGCGAGTCCCCGGTCGTGCCACAAGGGGGATAGACGGGGTCGGTGATTTTCCGGAGTTTGGCAGCGCTGGGTGGAGTCGGTGATTCTGCGGGAGCATGCCGCCGATGCGCCTGCGGCTTATCGGCCCTACAAAATACCTCGCAGCATCGCTGAAGGTGCGAATTCATTCCGGGGCGCGCAGCTGCATGTCGGATTGCTCACCGCCAGCTCAACGCCCGCAACATCACCGACGCCGATCATGGCACCAAACCGTAGGGCGAATAAGCGAAGCGCATCCGCGGCGGTGTTGGCTTGAGCGCACTTGATTACCCCTATGACTCAT
>JAWSVD010000604.1:0-541 GCA_033852095.1 Granulosicoccaceae bacterium
GTGCCAGTCCAACGCCATGCTGATTTATTTGGCCGACAAATTTGGCCACTTCAATTCCAGCGCGGAGCGCCAGCAAAACACCGAGTGGTTGATGTGGGAAGCCAATAAAATCGGTATGTGTCTGCCGCAGCTGCGCGCCGATAAATTGTTTGCCGACTCAAAACTTAGCGACGGCGCCCGCGAGTGGCTGATGGCAAGATACGAGCACGACGTGAATATCATCGATGCGGAGCTGAGTGACGGTCGAAAGTTCTTGCTCGGCGACACGCCGAACATCGCGGATTTCTCCCTCAGTGGTTATCTGCTGCACGCGGCGGATGCTCAAGTAGCCGTGCCACAACATGTCAACGACTGGCTGGACAGACTGCGCGGTTTAAACGCATGGGAAAAACCGCAGCAGATGCTGCGGGATTGAGCGCCGCGGCAGAAAGTCGAAACTGGCTGTTGAAGGCCGTATTCACGACCTTCAACAGCGCAGGCAAGTGCAACTGATCGCTACACCCGCCACCCCAACAACCGGCGTTCCACAAAGCTGATGACT
>JAWSVD010000605.1:0-176 GCA_033852095.1 Granulosicoccaceae bacterium
TGGACAGACTGCGCGGTTTAAACGCATGGGAAAAACCGCAGCAGATGCTGCAGGATTGAGCGCCGTGGCAAAAAAACGAAGCTGGCTGTTGAAGGCCCTATGCACGACCTTCGACAGCGCAGCCATGTGCAACTGATCACCTACACCCGCCACCCCAGCAGCCTGCGTTCCACAAA
>JAWSVD010000605.1:291-504 GCA_033852095.1 Granulosicoccaceae bacterium
CCGGGCAGCACGATCTTGCGCACGATGGAGAACCAGGACAAGCCAAAGCTCTGCCCCATGCGGATCAAGGTGCGATCGACGTTGTCCACCGCGCCGTAGGTCGCCACCACCGTGGGGGTGAAGGTGCCGAAGGCGATCAGCGCGTATTTGGAGCCCTCGTCAATACCAAACCAAATAACAAAAAGCGGCAACAGCGCTATTTTTGGCACCGGA
>JAWSVD010000130.1:0-3090 GCA_033852095.1 Granulosicoccaceae bacterium
AACCTCAAGCCCGAACCGACTGTGCGCCTGCTCAAGGCACAACAAAAAGAATTCTCGGTACTTATCACCGCGAAAAACCAATTGGCGCCCCCGCCCCCGGTTCATCACGTGATAATACGCCCCTTCATACTCTACTCTTGCTGGTCTTGTCATCGCTGAACACTACCTCGCTTAATAGCTATTGTGAAGCCTTGACCCCCTGCCCTAGCCCCATGAGCTGACACCAGCAGTCCTTGGGTTATTAATACAAGTCCAAACACGCAGCATAAGCCTCTGCTGCTTCACCACCCAGCACCGTGACAGTGGTGCCATCATCCTCATGCTGGGCAAACACGATCCCTGCATTTTCCTTTAGAAACTGGCCCACTGCCGCAAAGAAATTCGAATCAGCGTATTCATCTTCCGCCTGTTCCCATTGCAGCGCGACTATCTCTCCCCGCCATTCAAAACGTAATTCTGCTGTGTCGTCCTCGTTTGGGTCGCCTATTCTTTGCGCAGCAACAACCTTGTCCAAGGACGAGGAGACTTCGGCAAAATCCAACAGTGATTTGAATATTCCCGTGTAATCACCGATTTCAAACTCCTCTTCGCGCTCGTCGATCTCCTCGGGGCTCAGCCCCATCACAAGACCAATGTCCAAGTCCTCAGAATCCCAGATATATTTAGGGTTTCTCTCGAACAGCGCGGCGATGATATCGTTGAGTTCTTTACCTTTTAGCGGGAACCGCTTGGGCAAGCGAGACTGCGCCTGCAGGGCGGATACAAGTGTTTTTAGGCATTTGTCCATCGCGGCTGGACGCTGCCAGGCGCGTTTGCCGTCCGCCTCGACCTCGGCCAACCAGTTGAACACCTCGTCATCACCGTCTAGCCCCAGGTTACTGATCGTGCGCCCTTTGTAACTGTGATACACACGCTGCTGGCCTTTCAGCACATCAAAAGCAAAGGCACTGCCGTCAGGGTGCTCGACATAACCCAACAGAAGGACAGGCTGTAGTTCAGTCAGCGCATTGATCACTTCTTGCACTTGCGAGGAGGATGAACAGAACCAGAGCAGATGCAGCACATTACTGGGTGATTCGTTGAGTATCTTTTTGGGCAATTGTAAAAACTCTAGTGTGTTGAACAACTCTCGGTTCTTTGCTTCAACCTCATGCTCGAAAAGTGGCGTGTCGCCACCGGCTAACATCATCAACAAAAATTCGGTGTCGGTCTCGGGGTGCAAGTTCAGTCGAATGTTGAGATAGATTTCCATTGCCTATGCCTTGCCCATGCGCTGTTTTGCCGCATCCCAATGCGCCATCAGATTGTCACAGAAATTCCTGCGTTCAAAGCGTTCGGTCAACTCTTTCACCAGTGCGACAGTGCGGGGCCGCTGCCGCGCGGCGTCCGTCGGATCACGATCAAAAAAGCCGAGTAAAGCCTCAAGCAGATCGCCGAGCTCGCCATTCATTCGTATCACATTATTTAGCAACTGCGGGTGTCCCTCGAATGAAGTAATGTTGTGCTGGTCGATGTAATGACAATAAAAATGCAACTCATAATGCTCCATGGCGTAGTCCAAGTGATCCCACAAAACGATACCCGGACTAAAGGCTACGTAGTCCTCAGACTTTAGCTCTAGCGTGGTATCGATTACACACCTGGCAAATACTCTAGCGGGTGGCAAACACTCCCCCCCCCGCTTTAGATCACCACTGTAATACCCCCCCAATTTGTGTGGTTTTTTCCTGTCAACACCGGGGTTTAATGCGCGCATCATCGGCAACTCTCGCCCCCCCATGCCCCCATATTCATCCCGTCCTGCACCTTCCTTCTTTGCTTCTCGCACTAAAGCGAAATAAGTACTGAGGAGAGCCCCCCTGGAACTGTCAAGATCAGTTCGACTATTCACAGGAAACTCAAAATATTTGGGATCTGGTTCCTCCGGATTAAACCACCACACCGCAAGCATGGAAAGCGGATAAGTCGGTAAATAGTCATGCTCCAAGGGGCAGGGTGATCCGGTGAAAAAGTAGCTTTTCAGCTTTCGTAGCTGCTCGCGATTCAATTCGAATTCTGATGCCCTGACCCGATGCAGTACCAAACGCCATTCCGCTTGACGAGTCTTCATCCAATCCGCATCGTCTGATAGAAATGATTTGGGGTTTGTGCTTATTGGCCCTACTGACATGATTGCTCGTTCTCCGGTGTTTTGGGCGAACTCTCTGCTGCACTGTTGATCAAGTCCTCGCGCACTGAAGCGATGTCTTGCTCAAATTCATCAAACTGTTCTTCGTACTTTTGGAAAAACTCATCGTCTATCACGGCATCTGCCAGCTCATCCAGTTTTTCTTCTAGGTTATCAACGTGTGTTTGGACGCCTTCTATCCATTCAATCTCTTCCCCCAGCATAAGCTGAACAAAGTCACTCTCTGGATTGAACCCGAACACTTCTCGAATCAACCTATTGCGGGAATCTACAGAGATATCGCCAAACAGGCCAAAAGCCTTGATGCGTCGTTTTAACCCGCCGTCAAGCAACGCCTCATCACTGCCTGTATCTAAATACAGGGCTAACTTTGCGTCCGCCCCTAATTTTGGCAACCCAAGGTTAAAGGCAACACGCTCTATGGATTCCGTGCGGAAAAAGATAAAGGGGTCAAGATAAAGGGGTCAGGTCTATTTAATCAACTCCATAATCCCCCCCAACCGACTCAACCCACCAATGCATCCACTGGCCTTTGACCTTTTCCCATTTTTCGGTTTCCACTGCTAAGCCACCCTCTGTTTTGCAGATCCGCTTCAGTTGTTCAATGCTGTGAACGAGCAGGTTCTAGACCAACGGCGCTTTCTTTAGATTAGGGAATGGAACAGGTCTTCTGCACGCGGTGTATTTCGGACGGTGGATAACAAGCCTCTAAGAGTTTTGGTGTCGCTTTTCGCCGCCTCTGTTCTCGTACTGCGCGCTCGCCTCGCCCTGCGACCACACGACGCACGATCCCCGTGCATGAATGGCCACGACCAGAGCATTGGTGAACCCGTGGCCGAATAAACATTAATTAGGGGGTCAATAATAATCAGGGGGTCAAGACAGGGCAACCGCATCAAACC
>JAWSVD010000131.1:0-57372 GCA_033852095.1 Granulosicoccaceae bacterium
AGCAAAGATGAGGGTGGTCGTCACACGCCATTTTTCGCCAATTACCGTCCGCAGTTCTACTTCCGCACGACGGATGTGACGGGCGCGGTAACGTTGCCAGAAGGTGTCGAGATGGTGATGCCTGGTGATAACGTGAAAGTGACGGTTGAGTTGATCAACCCGATCGCGATGGAAGAAGGTCTGCGTTTCGCAATACGCGAAGGTGGCCGAACAGTTGGCGCCGGCGTCGTCGCTAAAATTTTCGAGTAAACAAAAATGTCTGCAAATCAAAATCAAGTTATTCGAATCCGTCTCAAAGCTTTCGATCACAAATTAATCGATAAGTCTGCCGCGGAAATATTGGAAACAGCAAAGCGCACAGGTGCGCGGGTGTTGGGTCCTATCCCATTGCCGACCCGTAAAGAGCGCTTCACTGTTCTTACGTCGCCGCACGTCAACAAAGATGCGCGTGACCAATATGAGATCCGTACGCACAAGCGTTTGATGGATATTGTTGACCCGACTGATAAGACTGTCGATGCGTTGATGAAGCTCGATCTTGCTGCGGGTGTTGATGTTCAGATTCGTCTGACTTGAAGTTGATTTTTTCGGCGATCTTCACTGTTTGAACTAATCGCCATATAAAAAGCGACTCTGCCCTAGCGGAGCGCTTTCCAAGGTGCTACAATGCGCAGCTTGGTCTCTCGGTATATAGACGTGCCTTAAGCACGCAACCCATGCCGAGTGGGCTTAATGTTAGTTCCCAAACAGTGCAGATCAATCGAAATTTGCACGGTGTTAATGAGGCAAAAAATGAGTATCGGAATTGTCGGTCGTAAGGCCGGGATGACGCGTGTCTTCACTGAAGAAGGCGTCTCTGAACCTGTCACAGTCATACAGGTTGAACCAAACCGCGTAACATTACTTCGCACGCAAGATGCGGACGGTTACGAGGGTTACCAAGTCACAGTGGGTGAGGTCAAAGCATCTCGCCTGTCAAAAGCCGAAGCAGGGCATTTCGCGAAAACCGGAGCAGGTGCGGGTCGTGGATTGTGGGAGTTTCGTCTCGGCGCAGAAGAATTCGAAAAATACGGCGTGTCCAGCGGCGCAGAGCTGAGTGTATCTCTGTTCGAAGTTGGTCAGAAAATCGACGTTACCGGTACCTCTAAGGGTAAAGGTTTTCAAGGTGGTGTTAAGCGCCACAACTTCAGCATGCAAGACGCCACGCACGGCAACTCTTTGTCGCATCGTGCCCCTGGATCAATCGGTCAGAATCAAACCCCTGGACGCGTGTTCAAAGGTAAGAAGATGGCTGGTCATATGGGGGATGCGCGTACAACCGTGCAGAACCTAGAAGTTGTGCGAATCGATGCTGATCGCAATCTTCTGTTAGTACGCGGTGCCGTTCCAGGTGCTAAGAGTGGTGATGTTTTTGTATCACCTTCCGTCAAGGCTAAGTCATAAGGGGTGTGTAGTGGAGCTTAAACTGCACAACAATGCCGGTGTAATCGAAGCAGCTGAAGCTGTTTTTGGCCGGGATTATAATGAAGCGCTTGTTCATCAAGCCGTCGTCGCCTATTTGGCGGGTGCACGTGCTGGAACTAAAGCACAAAAAACACGTTCGGACGTAAGTGGCGGTGGTATCAAGCCCTGGCGTCAAAAAGGTACTGGCCGCGCACGCGCCGGTACCAGTCGGTCGCCTATCTGGCGCTCCGGTGGGGTTACATTTGCGGCACGTCCGCGTAACTACGAACAAAAACTCAACAAGAAGATGTACCGCGGCGCAATGCGCTCGATCTTCTCGGAGCTCAATCGGCAGGGTCGCTTGCTGATCGTGGATTCTTTTGCTCTCGAGGCGCCTAAGACTAAGTTGTTGAGCCAAAAGCTCAGTGAGTTGGGTGCGTTGAATTGTCTCATTCTGTTAGAAGGCATGGACGAAAAAGTCTTTCTTGCCTCGCGGAATTTGTCAAAAGTCAGTGCCAGCGATGTGAGCTCGGTTGATCCAGTGAGTCTGGTTGGCCACGAAGTAGTTGTTGTTACAACGGCTGCTATCAAGCTTGTTGAGGAGATGCTCGGTGAATAACGAACGACTCTATCAAGTGCTGGTTGCGCCCCATGTCTCTGAGAAAGCGACAATGGATGCCGAGTTGAACAATTGTCACACTTTTCGTGTTGCTATCGATGCTAACAAGCTCGAAGTAAAGCACGCAATTGAGGCGTTGTTTTCAGTAAAAGTCGAAGATGTCCGGATCCAAAAGGTGAAAGGCAAAGTCAAGCGTCACGGTCAAGCTTTGGGCCGACGCAATGACTGGAAGAAAGCTTCAATTAAGCTTTCCGAAGGCCATGACATCGACATGAACGCTTTTGAGGCCAAATAGACATGGCGATTGTAAAAGCTAAACCTACATCGCCTGGCCGTCGTGGTGTTGTTAAGGTAGTACATAAGGATCTTTACAAGGGTCGCCCACACGCGCCGTTACTTGAAAAGAAATCCAAGTCTGGCGGTCGAAACAACGCAGGGCGTATTACTACCCGGCATATCGGTGGTGGGCACAAGCAGCACTATCGGATCATCGATTTTAAGCGCAACAAAGACGGTATCCCCGGAAAGGTTGAGCGCGTCGAGTATGATCCTAACCGGTCCGCGCACATTGCGCTGGTGCTTTACGCTGACGGTGAGCGCACTTATATCATTGCGCCAGCAGGGATGAAGACCGGCGATGCAATTCGCTCTGGTCGAGATGCTGCTATTAAGCCTGGTAACTCACTGCCTCTGAGCAATATTCCCGTCGGTACAGTCGTTCATTGTATTGAGCTGAAGCCTGGTAAAGGCGCGCAGGTTGCCCGGAGCGCCGGTGCATCGGTGCAGATCGTTGCACGTGAAGGCACTTATGTGACACTTCGTTTGCGTTCAGGTGAAATGCGCAAAGTGTTGTCAGAGTGTCGTGCGACTGTCGGAGTTGTCAGCAACGGTGAGCATTCCCTACGTAAGCTTGGTAAAGCAGGTGCTACTCGCTGGCGCGGTGTTCGACCAACGGTGCGTGGTGTTGTAATGAACCCGGTTGATCACCCGCACGGTGGTGGTGAGGGTCGTACTTCTGGTGGTCGTCATCCTGTTACTCCTTGGGGTGTGCCTACAAAGGGTTACAAGACTCGTTCAAACAAGCGTACTGATCGTCTGATCGTTCGTCGTCGTAATAAAAAGTAAGTGGAGGACAGGTAAATGCCACGTTCGCTAAAAAAGGGACCGTTTGTCGACCATCACTTGCAGGCGAAGGTCGAAGAAGCAGCTAAAAATAACAGTCGCAAGCCAATCAAAACATGGTCGCGTCGCTCGATGATTCTGCCGGACATGGTGGGTTTAACCATCGCCGTCCATAACGGTCGTCAGCACGTACCAGTATTGGTCAACGAAAACATGGTCGGGCACAAGCTTGGTGAGTTCGCTTTAACGCGAACTTACAAAGGCCACGTTGCCGACAAGAAGTCGAGGTAAGCAGACATGCAAGCCCGTGCCAAACAAGAACACGTTCGCATCTCGCCGCAAAAAGCGCGCTTGGTAGCGGATCAAGTACGTGGACTCCACGTTGCTAAAGCGCTGCAAGTTTTGCAGTTCAGCAACAAGAAGGCCGCGGTTACACTAAAGAAGCTGTTGGAATCTGCGATCTCAAATGCAGAGCACAACGAAGGTGCTGATGTGGATGAGCTCCTGGTGTCGCGAGTATTCGTTGACCAAGGACCAACCATGAAGCGTACTCGTGCTCGCGCAAAAGGTCGCGCTAACAGAATTATAAAACGCACAAGTCACATCACTGTTGAAGTGGCGGAGAGCTAGAGGCTATGGGACGAAAAGTACATCCGGTCGGTATCCGGCTTGGTATTTCCAGTGACTGGAACTCTACCTGGTATGCCGACAAGCAGTGGTACGCCAAATACCTGAATGACGACTTGGTCGTTCGGGAATATTTGAAAAAGAAGTTGGCTCACGCCTCCGTCAGTCGTATTCAAATAAACCGCCCTGCGCGCTCTGCTGTGATCACTATTCACACAGCTCGCCCTGGTATCGTGATTGGCCGACAAGGTGCCGACATCGAGAAGCTTCGCCATGAACTGGCGCCGCTGCTTGGACTCAATGTCAACACAGTCAAAGTCAACATCGCAGAGATACGTAAACCAGAGCTGGATGCCCAATTGGTGGCTGAAGGTGTTGCTCAGCAGCTTGAGCGTCGGGTTATGTTTAGACGTGCCATGAAGCGTGTTATCGGTAATACGATGCGGCTCGGTGCTGTCGGTGTGAAGGTTGCGGTTGCCGGTCGTTTGAACGGTGCTGAGATCGCTCGCCGTGAGTGGTACCACGATGGACGTGTACCTCTCCACACTTTACGTGCGGATATCGATTATGGCTTTGCAGAAGCCAACACCACTTACGGCATCATTGGCGTAAAGGTTTGGATCTGCAAAGGCGAGGTTTTCGATCTCGAGCAGAAACGTGCGGCCGTGAAAACGGATACTGCGCCAGCTCGGAAATAGGGTGCGATCATGCTTCAGCCTAAAAGAACAAAATTTAGAAAAATGTTTAAAGGCCGTAACCGCGGCTTGGCTCAAACCGGAAACAAAGTTAGTTTCGGTGAATACGGCCTAAAGTCGGTAGGTCGTGGACGGGTAACAGCTCGTCAGATCGAAGCGGCTCGTCGTGCAATGACCCGCCACATTAAACGTGGTGGTAAAATTTGGATTCGTATATTTCCCGATACGCCAATATCCAAAAAGCCGATAGAAGTACGTATGGGTAAAGGTAAGGGTAACGTTGAGTATTGGGTCGCTAAAGTAGTGCCTGGTACGATGCTGTATGAAATGGAAGGTGTGGGCGAAGAAATCGCTCGCGAAGCTTTTCGTTTAGCAGCAGCCAAGTTACCCGTTAAGACGACATTCGTGTCTCGTACGGTGATGTGATGAAAGCTACAGAATTAAAAGAGAAAAGCGACGCAGAGCTGCAGACTGAATTGGAATCAATTCGTAAAGAGCAATTCAATTTGCGTATGCAGCGTGGTGCGGGGCAAGAAGTTCGCCCGCACATTTGGCGTCTAGCAAAGAAGAACATAGCGCGTATCAAAACGGTACAGCGTCAAAGACAGGAATCGGGTGATCAGTCATGAGCGACGATAATCAAAACCTACGTCGTACAGCAGTCGGTATCGTTGTTAGCGACAAGATGGAAAAGTCCGCAACTATCCTGATTGAGCGCAAAGAAAAGCACCCGATCTACGGTAAGTACGTACGCAAGTCAAATAAGGCACATTGCCACGACGAGAATAATGAGTGCAAAGTAGGAGACAAAGTTCAAATTGAAGAGTGTCGCCCTTTGTCCAAAACTAAGTCTTGGCGTTTGGTTCGTATAATTGACGCAGCTCGTCGTTAGACGTCAGCGCAGCTCTGAGGAGAATTGTTGTGATTCAGATGCAAACAGTACTCAGTGCCGCTGACAACAGCGGTGCTCGAAAAGTCCAGTGCATTAAGGTGCTTGGTGGTTCTAAGCGTCGGTACGCAGGTATCGGTGACATCATCAAAGTCAGTATCAAAGATGCTATCCCACGCGGGAAAGTTAAGAAGGGTGAGGTGTACAACGCTCTGGTGGTGCGAACCCGCCACGGTGTTCGTCGGCCCGACGGCTCTGCAATCCGCTTCGACGGGAATGCGGCTGTCATCTTAAACGCCAAGTTGGAGCCTATTGGTACTCGTATCTTTGGCCCCGTGACCCGCGAACTGCGCAACGAGAAATTCATGAAAATAATTTCTCTCGCACCAGAAGTTCTGTGAGGTCCAGTTGATGAATAAGATAAAAAACGGTGACGAGGTAGTCGTCACAACCGGTAAAGATAAGGGCAGACGCGGAAACGTTCGTGAAGTCCGTTCTAATGGCAAACTCATTGTTGACGGTGTCAACATGGTCAAGCGACACACCAAAGGCAATCCCATGGCGGGCGCTCCTGGTGGAATCGTTGAAAAGGAAGCGGCGATTGATGCTTCTAATGTGTTGCTTTGGAACGCTGCTGCCGGTAAAGGCGATCGAGTGGGCATTAAGGAAGTTGACGGAAAAAAAGTCCGTTTCTTTAAGTCCAACGATCAAGTTGTAGATTCCTGAGGCGCCAGTAATGACACGGTTGCAAGAACACTATAAAGAGAAGATTGTTCCCCAGTTGATGGAGCAGTTTTCCTATGCGAGCGTCATGCAGGTGCCTCGTATACAGAAAATCACCCTGAATATCGGACTCAGCGAAGCTGTAACTGATAAGAAAATAGCGGACAATGCGCTGGCTGATCTCACTAAGATCACCGGTCAAAAAGGCGTGATCACTCTCGCTCGCAAGTCCATCGCTGGTTTTAAAATCCGCGACGATATGGCTATCGGGTGCATGGTGACGTTGAGAAGGGCTCATATGTACGAGTTTCTCGATCGTCTCGTGAATGTTGCGATACCTCGTGTGCGTGATTTTCGTGGCCTGAACGGGAAATCGTTCGACGGTCGTGGAAACTACAACATGGGCATCAAAGAGCAGATCATTTTCCCCGAAATTGATTATGACAAAATTGATGCGTTGCGCGGTATGAACATCACCGTAACCACCTCTGCTAAAACTGACGAAGAAGGCACAGCGCTGTTAAAAGCGTTTAACTTCCCGTTCAGACAAAAGGGCGAATAAATGGCTAAGAAGTCAATGCTTGCACGCGAGGCAAAGCGCACGCTGTTATTAGAGCGTTACGCTGCGAAACGCGCTGCGTTAAAGGCGATAATTGCTTCAGAAGAAACTGGTTTTGAAGAGAAGATGGAAGCCTCTGCTAAATTGCAGAAGCTGCCACGTGATTCCTCAGCCAGTCGTGGTCGCAACCGCTGCGGTGTAACAGGACGCCCCCATGGGTTCTATCGCAAGTTCGGTTTGGGCCGTAACAAGTTACGTGAATCCGCCATGCGCGGCGACGTGCCTGGACTCGTGAAAGCGAGTTGGTAGGAGAATAAAAAAATGAGTATGTCTGATCCAATCGCGGATATGTTAACGCGTATACGCAACGCACAGAGTTCCGGTAAAGCTAGCTGTGCTATGCCTGCCTCCAAGGTTAAAGAATCTCTTGCGAAGGTACTGCTTGAAGAAGGCTATATCGGTGAGTTCAAAGTCACCGGCGACACGCCAGCCACGCGCACTTTGGAAATCAAGCTGCGTTACTTCGAGGGTAAGCCCGTCATAGATATGATCAAGCGTGTTTCACGCCCAGGTCTGCGTATCTATAAGTCAAAAGAAGAGCTGCCCAAAGTCATGGGCGGGCTCGGTGTGGCAGTGGTTTCCACTTCTCGTGGCGTAATGAGCGACAAAGCTGCTCGTTTGGCCGGAGAAGGTGGCGAAATCATGTGTTACGTCTCTTAAGGTTGGGGCTTACAAATGTCTAGAGTAGCAAAACAGCCTGTATCGTTGCCCAAGGGCGTGACGGTTTCAGTATCTGGTCAAGAGGTCTCTGCAAAGGGGCCCAAGGGTACCCTCGCGATGGTGTTGCACAGCAGTGTGGCACTAGAGCAGGGCGATGGCGAGTTGATCGTTAAACCAGCCAAAGAGAGCAAAGATGGCCTCATGATGGCCGGAACAATGCGTTCATTGGTCAACAACTTGGTTTTAGGTGTCAGTGTGGGCTGGGAAAAAAAGCTCGCATTGGTTGGCGTGGGCTATCGTGCTCAGGCGCAGGGCTCTAAGGTCAATTTGACGCTCGGTTTCTCGCACCCAGTCGTGTATGACATACCCGAAGGCGTATCTGTAGAGACTCCATCACAAACTGAAATCGTCATAAAAGGCGCCGACAAGCAAGCCGTGGGTCAAGTGGCTGCTGAGTTGCGCGCCTATCGTTCACCAGAGCCTTATAAAGGTAAGGGTGTTCGTTATGCCGGTGAGCAAATTTCGCTCAAAGAGGCGAAAAAGAAATAAGGGCTCGGAACAATGGATAAGAAGAATCAAAGACTCCGTCGCGCGGCGAAGACACGCGCAAAAGTTCGAGCGAGCGGCAAAGCACGTTTGTGTGTATTTCGCACGCCTCGTCACATCTACGCACAGATTATCAGTGCCGATGGTGACAAGGTGTTGGCTGCTTGTTCTACAGTTGAGAAAGAGCTTCGCGGCTCCAGTGATTACTCCGGCAACGTTGCTTCGGCATCTATTGTTGGGAAGTTGATCGCTGAACGTTCCTTGGCTGCTGGTGTGGATCAGGTCGCTTTTGACCGCGCCGGATTTCAATACCACGGTCGGGTAAAAGCGCTTGCTGAATCAGCGCGCGAAGCCGGTCTCAAGTTCTAAACGGAGCAATCATGGCACAAGTTCACGATAATAATTCGGACGGCTTGATTGAAAAAATGGTCACCATCAACCGCGTGGCCAAAACAATCAAAGGCGGACGTCAGTTCAGTTTCACCGCACTCACTGTAGTGGGTGACGGCGAAGGAAAAGTCGGTGTAGGTTACGGCAAGGCTCGCGAAGTCCCGCTCGCTATTCAAAAAGCAATGGACGGCGCGCGCAAGAACATGCGTAAGGTCAACTTGAACGAGGGTACATTGCAGTATCCCGTGATGGTTCGCTTGGGTGCTGCGAAGGTTTATATGCAGCCTGCTTCTGAAGGTACCGGTATTATCGCCGGTGGCCCGATGCGCGCAGTGTTTGAAGCTGTAGGCGTGCGCAATGTGTTGGCTAAGATTATTGGCACACAGAACCCAATCAATGTGGTTCGCGCTACTGTCAAAGGTCTTTCCGAGATGCAGTCTGCAGAAAGTGTTGCTGCTAAACGCGGCAAGACTGTGGAAGAGGTTGTAGGCTCATGAGTGATCTAAAAGTCACTTTGGTGAAAAGCCTTAACGGCCGACTCAAAAACCACATTGCAAGTGTTCGTGGTCTGGGTATTCGCCGTATTCATCAGACAGTCCTGGTGAAGAACACACCTGAAAATCGCGGCATGATCAACCGCGCTAACTACTTACTTGAAGTAGAGGAGACACTGTAATGAGACTCAATACACTATCTCCTGCAAAGGGTAGCCGCCATGCGGCTAAGCGCGTAGGGCGCGGTGGCGGATCTGGCTTGGGCAAGACTTGTGGTCGTGGCCACAAAGGCCAGCATTCACGATCCGGTGGATACCACAAAGTAGGTTTTGAAGGCGGTCAGATGCCCATTCAACGCCGCTTGCCTAAATTCGGTTTTACGTCCAGGGTCGGTCGATTCGTCGCTGAAGTCCGGACCAGTGAACTCGCGTTACTTGAAGGCACTGTCACATTGGAGTCATTGGTTAAGGCGGCTGTTGTGCCAAAGCGCACACGTTTCGCCAAGATCATGCTGTCGGGTGAAGTGACGTCAGCTCTGACAGTTAGCGGTGCGGGTGTGGGTGTTTCCGCAGGTGCGCGCGCAGCAATTGAATCTGCTGGCGGCAAGGTAGAGGTCTAACAGTGGCACGCTCTCAGCCAGCAGGGATGGGTATGGACGGAGGCAGCAAGTCAGCTGAGCTCCGTAATAGGATTTTGTTCGTACTGTTTGCGCTTATCGTTTTTCGTATGGGTGCTCACATCACGATCCCTGGCGTTGACCCACGGGTCATGGCTGAGGTGTTCGCCCAGCAGCGTGGCGGGCTGCTCGACATGTTCAACATGTTTGGTGGTGGTGCTCTGAGTCGCATGTCGCTGTTCGCTCTTGGTGTGATGCCGTATATCTCGGCATCCATCATCGTTCAGTTGATGAGCCACGTGCTGCCGTCGCTTGAGCAGCTTCGCAAAGAAGGCGAGGGTGGTCGGCGTAAGCTTACGCGTATCACACGTTATGGCACATTGTTGCTGGCAACTGTGCAATCTGTTGGTGTTTGCTTGGCTTTACAAGGTCAGTCCATGGGTGGCCAGTCGCTGGTTTTCCACACGGGCATGGGTTTTGTGCTGACCGCAGCGGTGACGTTGATCACCGGAACCATGTTTTTGATGTGGTTGGGAGAGCAAATTACCGAGCGTGGGATAGGTAATGGTATCTCTATCATCATATTCGCTGGTATAGTGGCTGGCTTGCCGGCAGCTATCGGCGGTACGCTTGAGTTGGCGCGGACGGGCGAGTTATCGTCCATTACCGTGGTGCTCTTGTTTGTGATGGCCATTGCTGTGACCGCCTTCGTGATTTTCATTGAGCGGGGCCAACGGCGCATTACAGTCAATTATGCAAAGCGCCAGCAGGGTCGCAAGATGATCGCTGGGCAGACCAGTCACTTGCCGTTGAAGATAAACATGGCAGGGGTGATTCCCCCGATATTCGCATCGAGCATAATTCTGTTCCCTGCGACTCTCGGAGAAATGGTTGGCAATGCAAGTGAGATGTCTTGGTTGCAAGATATAGTAGGGTCGTTGTCCCCTGGGCAGCCTCCTTACATCATGTTGTATGCCGCAGCGATTATTTTCTTCTGCTTCTTTTATACTGCCTTGATTTTCAATGCACGTGAGACAGCGGATAACCTGAAAAAGGCGGGTGCCTTTGTGCCGGGGATTCGTCCCGGTGAGCAAACAGCTCGCTATATAGACGGTGTAATGACTCGGCTCACACTGATAGGGGCGCTCTACATCACTGCAGTTTGTCTTTTACCGGAATTTTTGATTCTCTGGTGGAGTGTGCCGTTCTACTTCGGTGGTACGTCATTGTTGATCATCGTTGTGGTGGTGATGGATTTTGTAGCGCAGGTGCAGTCGCACATGTTGAGTAACCAGTACGAAGGCCTGATGAAAAAGGCGAACTTGAAAGGTTATGGCGCTCGCGGTAACCGCTAGCGCATAGAGGAGATTTAGTATGAAAGTCCGAGCTTCGGTGAAGCCTATTTGCCGTAACTGCAAGGTTATTAGACGAAATGGTGTTGTTCGAGTCATCTGTAAGACAGATGCGCGGCACAAACAACGTCAAGGCTAGATAAGTGGCGTAGACTATTTTAGCTACGCATTTGATTACACGTTAAACTGCCTGTATTATTGGCGGTTACATTAGATTTGGAGTTTTGCCAGATGGCCCGCATAGCAGGCATCAATATCCCGGTTAATAAACACTCCTGGGTCGCACTGACCGCCATTTACGGCATTGGCCGTACTCGTGCGTTCAAAGTGTGTGATTCAGCAGGTATAGACCCTAGCGTTCGCGTTCGTGAGTTGAGCGATGAGCAAATTGAAAAATTGCGCGTTGAAGTAGCGAAGTTCACCGTTGAAGGTGATCTGCGTCGCGACGTGTCGATGAGCATTAAACGTCTGATGGATCTCGGTTGTAACCGTGGTATTCGTCATCGTCGCGGGCTGCCTTTGCGCGGTCAACGCACCAAGACAAATGCACGCACACGTAAAGGGCCGCGTCGCCCGATTAAGCGATAAGGCACTGAAAGATGGCTACTCAGCAATCAAAAAAGAAAGTCAAAAAGTCCGTATCGGACGGAATCGCGCACGTACACGCGTCATTCAACAACACCATCGTGATGATCACTGACCGTCAAGGCAATGCGCTCTCTTGGGCGACTGCCGGTGGTTCTGGTTTCCGTGGCTCTCGCAAGAGTACCCCGTTCGCAGCGCAGGTCGCGGCCGAGCGCGCCGGGGAAAAAGCGAAAGAGTTCGGAGTAAAGAACCTTGATGTGCGCGTGAATGGACCTGGTCCTGGACGTGATTCTGCAGTTCGTTCTTTGAACAATTGTGGTTTTAAGATCCAGAACATCGTCGATGTCACACCAATCCCACACAACGGATGTCGCCCTCCAAAGCGTCGTCGCGTCTAGTATTTTTTAGGAGATTACTGTGGCACGTTACACAGGACCAAAGTGTAAATTGAGCCGTCGCGAAGGCACGGATCTTTTTCTGAAGTCAGGGCTGCGTTCTCTGGATTCAAAATGTAAAGCTGAGACCCCTCCGGGTATGCACGGTGCCAAGCGCGGTCGCGCTTCGGACTATGCTCTTCAGTTGCGTGAGAAGCAGAAATTGCGTCGCATGTACGGTGTGTTGGAACGTCAGTTCCGCAACTACTACAAAGCGGCAGCTCGCAAAAAGGGCTCAACAGGTGAGAACCTGCTGCAGTTCCTCGAGTGTCGACTGGACAACGTCGTTTATCGCATGGGTTTTGCATCCACGCGAGCAGAAGCACGTCAACTGGTATCTCATAAAGGTATCCTGGTTGATGGGAAAGTCGTAAATGTAGCGTCTTTTCAGGTGGCTCCTCTGCAGACTGTTGCCATTCGCGAAAAAGCCAAAAAACAGACCCGTGTTGCCGATGCGCTTAAAATCGCAGAGCAGCGTGGCGGTGCGCCTGGTTGGATTGAAGTTAACGCGACTAAGTTGGACGGTGTGTTTAAAGCTGTCCCTGAGCGGTCGGAGCTTCCAGCTGAGATAAACGAATCGCTAGTGGTTGAACTTTACTCCAAGTAAGGAGAACAGTCCTATGGCTGCTTTCTATAAAGAATTTCTGAAACCGCGGATTGTCAATGTGACACAGCTGACGCCGCGTCACGCCAAGGTAACGTTGGAGCCGCTGGAGCGCGGCTTTGGCCACACGCTTGGCAATGCACTGCGCCGTATTTTGTTGTCCTCTATGCAGGGCGCTTCGATCACTGAAGTAGAAATTGACGGTGTGCTGCACGAGTACACAACGATTGAAGGTGTTCAAGAAGATGTCCTGGATATCTTGTTGAACCTCAAAGACGTCGCGATCAAGATGCATCAGCGCGAAGAAGTGTCGTTACAGTTGCGCAAAAAAGGCCCCGGTCTTGTAACAGCTGCGGACATATCGCTGGACCACGATATTGAGATCGTGAATCCTAACCACGAGATCTGTAGCCTGACGAAGGCTGGCGAGATCAACATGGTGCTGAAGATTCGCAAGGGTCGAGGCTATGAGCCAGCGACTCAGCGTGTGTTGGCTGATGGTGAGTCTCGTCCGGTAGGTGCTTTGCAGTTGGACGCTAGTTTTAGTCCTGTGCACAAAGTCGCCTACAGCGTAGAGAGTGCGCGTGTAGAGCAGCGTACAGATCTCGATAAGTTGATCATTGATATCGAGACCAACGGCACTTTGGATCCTGAAGAGGCGATTCGCAAAGCAGCTACGATCTTACAAGATCAGTTGTCTGTGTTTGTCGAGTTGAGTGGCGAAGAGGCTCAAGAGGAGGTTGCACCTGCATCAGACTTGGATCCTGGCTTGCTGCGTCCTGTTGATGATCTAGAGCTCACGGTTCGCTCTGCGAATTGCTTGAAAGCAGAAAACATCTATTACATCGGCGATTTAATTCAGCGCACCGAAGTAGAGCTGTTAAAAACTCCAAATTTGGGTAAGAAATCTTTGACTGAAATCAAAGACGTTTTGGCTCAACAGGGTTTGACGCTCGGTATGCGCTTGGAGAATTGGCCGCCACCTGAGCTGCTCAAGCAGCGTGAGTCTGGCCGCTAAGTCGACGAAAATAAGTACGGTAATTAAAAATGCGACATCAAAAATCTGGGCGTAAGCTCAATAGAAACAGTAGTCATCGAAAGGCTATGTTTCGCAATATGGCCTCTTCGTTGTTAGAGCACGAAGTTATTCGCACTACGTTGCCGAAGGCAAAAGAGCTGCGTATGGTTGTGGAGCCACTGATAACAATGGCGAAAGAAGACACAGTACACAAACGTCGTCTTGCGTTCTCTAGGCTGCGGAACAAAGAGACTGTTGGCAAGTTGTTCACCGATATTGGACCTCGTTTTAAAGAGCGGCCAGGTGGATACACTCGGATCCTAAAGACAGGTTTCCGTGAGGGTGATAAAGCGCCTATGGCGATTATCGAACTGGTTGATGGTCCTGCAGAATAAGGGAGTCTCTCAGTAGCAAAGAAGGCCGCACTAAGCGGCCTTTTTTGTGCGCGAAGCAATGGTTTATGGTTTAGGTCATTAGCTTCAAGTATCTGCCGGTGTGTGATCGATCGGATGCGATGATGTCTTCCGGCGTGCCAGTACAGACAATGTTGCCGCCGCCAGCTCCGCCCTCGGGGCCGAGATCGATAACCCAATCGGCCGATCTAATGACATCGAGGTTGTGCTCAATTATGACGATGGAGTTCCCCTGATCGGCAAGTTTGTTTAGGACCTGCATTAGTTGCTCTACATCGTGAAAATGCAGTCCAGTTGTTGGTTCATCCAGAATATAGAGGGTATTGCCGGTATCTCGTTTGGACAGTTCTTTGGCGAGTTTCACCCGTTGTGCCTCACCACCGGAAAGTGTCGTGGCGTTCTGTCCGATGGTAATGTATGACAGACCCACACCGACTAAGGTGTCGAGTTTTTTCTTGATCACAGGCACTGCATTAAAAAACACCAAGGCGTCTTCGACAGTGAGACGCAGTACATCGGCAATGGTTTTGCCTTTGTATTTTATGTCCAGTGTTTCGCGGTTGTATCTGTCGCTGTGGCATATGTCGCAGGGCACGAAAACGTCAGGCAAGAAATGCATTTCAACACGAATCACGCCGTCACCTTGGCAGGCTTCACACCTTCCGCCTTTGACGTTGAAGCTAAATCGGCCCGAGCTGTAGCCTCGCGTGCGTGATTCTTGTGTGCCGGCGAAGAGTTCTCGGATAGGGGCAAACAAGCCTGTGTAGGTGGCTGGGTTGGATCGGGGCGTTCGTCCAATGGGGCTTTGGTCAATATCGACGACTTTATCTATGTGTTCTAGGCCGGTGATTTCTTTTACCGGCGCGTGAGTGCAGCTTGCTCGGTTTATTTCTCGGGCGACGAAAGCATAGAGGGTGTCATTGATCAGCGATGACTTGCCTGATCCTGATACTCCTGTAACGCAGACCATTTTTCCGAGTGGAATGTCGACATCGATATTTTGTAAGTTGTTCCCGCAGGCACCTCGGATGGATATGCTTTTACCGCTGCCTTGTCGGTGCTGCGCGGGCCGGCTGATCTTTAGGTCGCCGCGTAAGTAGGCGCCTGTGATCGAATTTGGGTGATTTATTAGTTCAGCGGGTGTGCCTGCAGCCACGACTTCTCCACCATGGGCGCCTGCACCTGGTCCTATGTCAACGACATAATCTGCGGAGCGGATTGCGTCTTCATCGTGTTCCACGACGATGACGGTGTTATGCAGATCCCGTAAGTTGGTCAGGGTGGCAAGGAGGCGGTCATTGTCGCGTTGGTGTAGGCCTATGGACGGTTCGTCCAGGACATACATGACGCCTGACAGGCCAGCGCCGATCTGGCTTGCAAGCCTGATCCGTTGGGCCTCACCTCCGGACAAGGTGTTCGCTGTACGCGAGAAGGTGAGGTAGTCGAGGCCCACGTTGATCAAAAATTGCATGCGTTGATGCAGTTCTCTCAGGATCTTTGAAGCGACTTCTGCGCGTTTGCCTGTCAATTCGAGGTTTGCCAGGTGGTGTTGCGCATCGCCTATTGCCATGTTTGCTAGAACGGGCAAAGTGACGTCGCCAATCTCGACGTGGCGTGCCGCGGTGTTCAGGCGTTCGCCTTTGCAGGTGTCACACGATCGCTCAGACAGCAGCTTCGAGAGTTCTTCGCGAACAGCGGCTGATTGGGTCTCTTTAAAACGGCGGCTCAAATTTGGCAAAATGCCTTCGAAAGGGCCTTCGCTCTCGCGCTTGTTACCGCGTTCGTTGACGAAGGAAAACTTGATGCTGTCCTCGCCACTGCCGTAGAGCACGACGCGTTTTGCTTCTTCACTGAGTTCGTCAAAGGGTTCTTCTAGATCGAATCCGTAGTATTCGGCCAGTGCACCGATCATTTGGAAGTAATAGGCATTTCTACGGTCCCAGCCTCTGACCGCGCCAGCTGCGAGGCTTAGTGTTGGGCTGCTGACCACGCGGTCTGGGTCAAAAAACTGCTCATGGCCAAGTCCATCGCAGCTCCCGCAGGCGCCTTGCGGGCTGTTAAAAGAGAACATGCGCGGTTCCAGTTCGCTTATCGCATAACCGCAGTGGGGGCAGGAGAAGCGAGAGGAAAAAACCAGTTCTGGCGCGTCGCCATCAAGTGTCGCGACAAATGCAGTGCCGTCACTCAGGCCGATGGCGGTTTCAAACGATTCTGCCAGTCGTTGCTCTATGCCTTCGCGAATTTTGAAGCGATCGACTACGACCTCGATGCGATGGCGCTTTTTAGGATTGAGCGTCACTTCATCGTGTAGATCGTGAACAACTCCATCTATGCGAACGCGTACAAAACCCTGGATCTGCAGAGTTTCGAGCACACCCTGATGCTCTCCTTTGCGGTCGTTGATCAGCGGGGCAAGCACCATGTGCCGACTGCCAGGCTCTAGAGCAGCGGTGGCGTCGACCATCTGGCTGATGGTCTGTGCCGCCAGAGGCGCGCCGTGTGTCGGGCAGCGCGGGGTGCCTACGCGCGCATAGAGCAGGCGCAGATAGTCGTGGATCTCCGTGATTGTGCCGACGGTAGAGCGGGGGTTGTGGGAGGTGCTCTTCTGTTCGATGGCGATGGCTGGAGACAGGCCTTCGATGTGATCCACATCGGGCTTTTCCATGACCGACAAAAACTGCCGCGCGTAAGCGGACAGGGACTCCACGTAGCGACGCTGTCCCTCGGCAAAGATGGTGTCGAAAGCCAGCGAGGATTTGCCGGAGCCAGAGAGGCCCGTGATGACAATGAGCTTGTTGCGAGGCAGATCAAGGTCAATGTTCTTTAGGTTGTGGGTGCGAGCACCTCTGATCGAGATGGAATCCATCTGTTCGTTGATATCTCTGGCTTGGGGTTTGGGGGCGTGTCGGGCTGTGATCGACCTGCGCCGACAGTGGCCGAACTGGTACTATACGCCCTTTGTCGGAACGCTCGCAAAATCCATGACCAAAGAAATATCGGCCGACAATCAGACCGAACTTGCACACGAAGTGGGCGTGGGGAATATGACGCCAGGTGAGCGCAGGGCGACCTTTGGGCTTGTCTTGGTGTACGTCACGCGTATGTTGGGGCTTTTCATGGTGCTGCCTGTGTTGAGCTCCTACGGGCTGGCGCTGGAGGGTGCGACACCGGCGTTGCTGGGCTTGGCGCTGGGCATTTACGGCCTGATGCAGGCGATGTTGCAGATCCCCTTTGGCATGGCCTCTGATCGATTCGGGCGAAAGCCTCTGATTGTATTGGGCTTGGCTGTGTTTATCATGGGCAGTGTCGTCGCAGCCAACGCGGACAGTGTTGCGACGTTGATCCTGGGGCGGGCGCTGCAGGGCGGTGGAGCGGTGGCCGCCGCTGTGCTGGCGCTGGCAGCGGATCTAAGTCGCGAAGAGCAGCGCACCAAAGTCATGGCCATTCTAGGCGCCAGTATTGGGATGGCCTTTGTCCTGTCGTTGGTGCTCGGTCCCTTTGTCGCAGGCCATTGGGGTCTGTCAGGCGTGTTCTGGTTGGCGGCTATGTTGGGTGTTTTGGCCGTGTTAGCCGTGCTTAGCGTTGTGCCGAGTGCGCCCGCGACGCGGCGGCATCGAGACGCCCAAAGCCACAGGGATCAGCTGAGTGAAGTGCTGAAGAATGTGGCACTGCTGCGGCTCGATGGCGGGATCTTTTTATTGCACTCGACCATGACAGCGTGTTTTGTTGTGCTGCCTTTGTCGCTGGTTGACGCGGGTGCGGCTGCTGATGATCATTGGAAAACGTATTTGCCTGCGGTAGGCATAGCGCTGCTGGTTTTGTTGCCCATGATGGGCATCGCCAGCGGCAAGGCCAAGGGCCGCTTGGTCTTTCTGGTCTCGATAGCGGCGCTGGCGGTTGTTCAGCTCGGATTCTCTTTGGCTGCCACGCCGTTGCAGTTGTTGCTGGCCATTGGTTTGTTTTTTGGCTTTTTCAGTGTGCTTGAATCCATGCTGCCTTCTTTGGTGTCAAAGCTGGCGCCCGCCGGCTCAAAAGGCACGGCCATGGGGGTGTATTCCTCAGGGCAATTCATGGGCGCATTTGTTGGCGGTTCCGCAGGCGGTTTGTTGTTCCAAGCGTACGGAGCGCAGGCGGTTTTCCTGATAACAGCACTCTGTTGTTTGCTGTGGTTGTTGTTCGCCTGGGGCATGGTGATGCCGGCGCGGACGGCGGTGGTGTTGATCCGAAGCCACAGTGGCGCTCGTGAAGGCGTGAAACTAGAGCAGCAGCTCTCCGCTGCGCCGGGTGTCTTGGATGTCTTTTATGACACCGATGCCGAGGTCTTCCACCTAAAACTCGACAAAGACACAGCGGACGCGGATGCCTTGCGTGCCCTGTGTGCGCGGAAGGTAGGCTGACCGGACTCGCGCGCTTTCTTGAGGTGATGAGGCGAGTGCAGGGTGCTTTTTAATCAGTGTTCCCCGGGCACAGTGGTAGAATGGCTGCAACAGTGCTGCATGTAGTGGTGCGGCCGAATTTTCAAGAGAGAGAAGTAATGGCTAGAGGGATTAATAAGGTGATTCTAGTGGGCAATTTGGGAAATGATCCCGAGGTTCGCTATATGCCTAATGGCGGTGCAGTTGCGAACGTGAGCGTTGCCACAGCCGATTCCTGGATGGACAAAGCGTCTGGCCAGCGCCAAGAGCGCACCGAGTGGCATCGTGTTGTTTTCTTTAACAAACTGGCGGAAATCGTCGGTGAATATCTGCGCAAAGGTTCGCAGGTGTACGTTGAAGGGCGGCTGCAAACCCGAAAATGGGAAAAGGACGGTGTCGAACGTTATTCAACTGAGATCATCGCGAGCGACATGCAAATGCTCGGCGGTCGCGCTGGTGGTGGCGGGTCTGCCGAATATCAGCAAGGCGGCGCTCCCGCCCCCGCTCAAAATCGTCGACCAGCGCCTCAAGGTGAGCAGCAGGGCGGTGGGTTTCCGCCACAAGCAGCTCCTGCCCCCGCGCAGATGCCTGCGGGTCCCGAAGCGGATTTTGATGACGACATCCCTTTCTAAAGCGCTGTATAAGCACAATATGCGACTTGAGGAAAGTAGTGCCAGAATGCTTTGCTTTCCTCGCCAGGATAGCCGAACTTACCCTTCAATAGCCGCTTCTTTAGAATAGAGCGCTGTGTGCGCCAAGCCGTATCCGGTCTTCTCTGCTACAATTTGCTATTTTACTGCGCGTGTTTGTAAAGCGCCCTAAAGGGAGCTTCTTAACGTCGTGCTATTGCAATTGTTATTTGCCGAGAGAATATACATGCGTAAGGACTTTATTTTCACCTCTGAATCTGTGTCTGAAGGGCACCCAGACAAGCTTTGCGACCAAGTTTCGGACGCGATACTCGACGGGATTTTGGCCCAGGACAAACACGCACGTGTCGCCTGTGAAACGATGGCAAAGACGGGTATGGTCGTTGTTGCGGGCGAAATCACGACGTCTGCTTGGGTGGACATGGAAGCGATCGTCCGCGAAGTTGTGTGTGATATTGGTTACGACTGCTCGGAAGTCGGTTTTGATGGCAATACATGCGCAGTCCTCAATGCCATTGGAAAGCAGTCACCGGATATTGCCCAGGGTGTGGACCGAGAGCGCGACGAAGAGCAGGGTGCAGGCGACCAGGGGTTGATGTTCGGTTACGCCACTGATGAGACGGATGTGTTAATGCCGGCACCGATCACTTATGCGCACCGCTTGGTGCAGAAGCAGGCGGAGATGCGTCGCAGCGGTGGCTTGAGCTGGTTGCGGCCCGATGCGAAGAGCCAAGTGACTTTGCGCTATGAAGACGGCGTACCTGCGGGCATCGAAGCCGTTGTCTTGTCGACGCAGCACTCCCCGGAGATCTCCCAAGCCGATCTCAAAGAAGCTGTGATGGAGCAGATCATCAAGCCTGTGCTGCCGGCTGATTGGATGGCGAAGTGCCCGCAAGAAAACATCCACATAAACCCCACCGGCATCTTTGAGATCGGTGGCCCGGTAGGGGATGCGGGTTTGACCGGGCGCAAGATCATCGTCGACACCTACGGCGGAATGGCGCGACACGGTGGCGGGGCCTTTTCCGGCAAGGATCCTTCAAAAGTTGATCGCTCAGCTGCATACGCAGGACGCTACGTGGCCAAAAATATCGTCGCCGCCGGCCTCGCGCGTCAATTGGAAATTCAGATCTCCTACGCTATCGGCGTGGCGAGGCCTACCTCAATCATGGTCAACACCTTTGGTACCGGCGCCATCTCGGACGAGCGAATAGAGCAGCTGGTCGCCGATCATTTTGACCTGCGCCCCTACGGCATTTTGAAAATGCTGGACCTTGAGCGGCCTATATACCGCAAGACAGCCAGCTACGGCCACTTTGGCCGCACCGAGCCCGAGTTTACTTGGGAGCGTACTGACATTGCTGAGGCACTGCGCAGCGCAGCAGGCCTCTAAACCTTTTTGCACGGAGTAACACCGCATGACAACTGTTGAACGTTCTGCCGCAGGCAAGGACTACCTCGTCGCCGACATCAGCTTGGCTGATTTTGGCCGCAAAGAAATCGCAATCGCCGAGACTGAAATGCCAGGCTTGGTTGAAATTCGCAGCGAATTCAATGACGCGCAGCCGCTGAAAGGCGCTCGAATCGCTGGCTCACTGCACATGACAATCCAGACTGCGGTGCTAATCGAGACGCTGAAAGCGCTGGGCGCCGAAGTTCGCTGGGCGAGCTGTAACATTTTCTCCACACAAGATCACGCCGCAGCTGCAATAGCCGCTGGTGGTACGCCCGTGTTTGCCTTCAAAGGCGAGTCACTGGAAGAGTACTGGGATTACACCCACGCGATCTTTGATTGGCAGGGCGAGCAGGCCAACTTGATTCTCGACGACGGCGGCGATGCCACAGCGTTGTTGTTGTTAGGCAGCAAAGCTGAAAAAGATATTTCCGTTCTCGACAACCCTGAGACGGATGAGCACGTCGCCCTGTTCGCGGCGGTTAAAGCACGCTTGGCGACTGATGGTACGTGGTACTCCACGCGTTTGGCTCAGATCCAAGGCGTGACCGAAGAGACCACCACCGGTGTGCATCGTCTGTATCAATTGCAGCAAAACGGTGAGCTGCCGTTCCCAGCGATCAACGTCAACGACTCCGTGACTAAGTCTAAATTCGACAATCTCTACGGTTGTCGTGAATCTCTGGTCGATGCAATAAAGCGTGCCACTGACGTGATGGTGGCCGGCAAGGTCGCCGTTGTCTGTGGATACGGGGACGTTGGTAAAGGTTCGGCCCAGTCATTGCGTGGTCTCGGCGCATCCGTGATGGTTACAGAAGTCGATCCCATCTGTGCGCTTCAGGCGGCAATGGAAGGCTACCGTGTTGTGCGGCTAGAAGACGTCGTCGGCCAAGTAGATATCTTCGTGACCACCACGGGCAATGCTGACGTCATTACTCAAGATCACATGCGTGGCATGAAAGACCAGGCGATTGTCTGCAACATCGGCCATTTCGATAATGAAATCGATGTCGCCAGCCTGCGCAACTACGAATGGGACAACATCAAGCCCCAGGTCGATCATGTGATCTTCCCAGACGGAAAGCGCATTATCCTTTTGGCCGAAGGCCGACTGGTGAACTTAGCGTGTGGCACCGGCCACCCAAGCTTCGTCATGTCCAACTCCTTCACCAACCAGACCTTGGCGCAAATTGAGCTGTGGCAGAACGGTGATAACTACGGCAAGGAAGTGTATGTCCTGCCCAAGCACCTTGATGAGAAGGTCGCCCGTCTACACTTGGGCCGCATCGGTGCAAATCTCACCGTATTAACGCAAGAGCAAGCTGACTACATTGGTGTGCCAGTGGAAGGCCCTTTTAAAGCCGAACATTATCGGTATTGACTTGTAAGGACGTTTTGTTTTCATGCCGGAACATCTTAGTCAGGAATAAGTTCTGCGTGAGGTGTTTTTGTGTGGATCTACACGGTTGGAAAGGTCCATATTGGCCTGTTGCAATTGATCTGTGCCTTAGTCATTACACGGAGTGGAGGAAGAGGAGTAATTGGCTCTTTCTCCCCTTTTGATACAGCACCCTTTATGTTTTGATCACGCTGTAGTGGCCCTAACAAATAGGTCTATTGGAATCGAGCTTGTGTACAAGAAATTGGTTGATGGGAATATCGATTTGGAGCGTTCTTACAGACCTCCAAGAGAATCATCAAGATCTGAAGAATACGAAAAAGTTATTCTTATTTGTATGCCCTTGGTATGGGTATATATTGGCGTCCTTGTAATTTCAAATTGGTTGCCGAATAAATACTATTTTGATTCTAAGTATCTCTATTATCTTTCCAATAATGTCGTTGAGCCAAAGATATTCGGTTCTTTTGCTAATCTGGCGTGGGTGACCAGTGTTTTTACACAGGCTCAGGTCTCCATTGAGGTATTGGAACTGGTATTTGGTGCGTTATCACTCGCTATAGCAGCTTTTGTATTTTGCGAATCCAGGTACAATGCCACGTTATCTTCAATGGCCGTGTCTTGTTTTCTTATGGCTGTATTTTATATCTACTTAAGTCAATTAAGTAAAGAGTTTTTGGTTGCGCTATCATTGTCAATTTTCTTTGTTTTAAAAAAAAATGATCGCTCGTTTTGGGCTGTTCTTGTGTTGGTGTCTTATGCGTTTTTCGCGCGTCGTTATTGGTTTGTCATTATCTATATATGGTTTTTTCTAGAAGTTTTCGATCGTTTGAAAATAAATAACTATGCCAAGACTATGTTTCTTCTTTTGGTGCTCTGCACAGTGTTTCTGGGGTACAGAATTGGTTTCGATGAATCAATTCTGCTTGTTCGAGATCAAGTTAATTCGGGGCGGGATTCTCAAAATGCGGTCACAATGTTCAATCTTGGTGATATTGAATCCGGGAGTGCTCTTTTTTATCTCGACATTATTCCTTATCTAAAATCATTTTTTTGGTTTCTTTTCCCTTTTTGGCTTTTGACGATGGGAGCTGCTAAGTATGTAGCAGGGCTGATTGTCCAACTCGTTTTTGTCTTTGTTATTTTGAAAATCATGGGCCGTTCCCGAAAAGTGAAAAATGGACACTGCTCCACCAGTTCCGTGTTGAACCTTGTGATTTCCAGTTATGCTGTCTTTATTATGTTTGAACCTGATCTGGGATCGTTTTTAAAGCATCAAGCTCCTTTTGTTCCTTTGTTACTAGGAGTTGCATATGGGCGTGAGTGAGAAATTTCGTATAGTTCATGTTCTCGAGTGCTTTTCTGCCGGCTCGATGGAGGTTTTGCGCATATTGGCAAATTCTCAGATAAGTGAAGGTTATTTCGTCACTATTTTACACGGTGGAGCTGGCCTCTCAAGTCGCAGCGTTACTGAGAATTTTCATAAGGGCATAAAATTTAGGCAAATAGGTAGTTGGCGAAAACGGCGCGTGTTTTCGGTGATCGGTGCCGCTATTCAGATTCGGAATGAAATCACTAGACGAAGTCCAGATATCATTCATCTTCATAGCTCTCTTGCGGGTGCAGCAGGAAGAATTGCAGTGGTTGGCCTTGATATTCCAATCGTCTACACACCACATGGTATTAGCTTTCTTCGAAAAGATGTTTCTAGCCTCGTTATAAACACTTTTGTAAACTTTGAACGGGGACTTAATTTTCTTCGGCCTTCAACTTACGTAGCGTGCTCAAAGAGTGAAGAAGTTCTTATTCGGTCGAAAATCGCAAATATATTGTTAGTACAGATAGATAACGGTATTTGTTCTTCATATCGTCTAGCTAGGAAGCATGAGCAGCCATGGCATAGTGGAGTAAAGGGGTTTGTGGCGATTGGACGAATTTCTCCGCAGAAGAGCTACTCTGATTTGGTCGCACTTAAAAAAGCAACAGGCGTGAAAATAACGCTAGTGGGGGACGGGCCACCAGATCAACGTAGGTATTTAGAAAACAATGGAATATTCGTAACAGGCTGGGTTAATCATAGTGACATTCCCTCATACCTTCTAGACAATCAAGTGCTTATACAGTCGTCCTTGTGGGAGGGAATGCCGATGGCAGTCATAGAAGCAATGTCGTTGGGCGTTCCTATTATTGCTCGGGCCTGTGCGGGCAATATAGATTTAGTCGAAAATGGTGTGAATGGCTTTCTATATAGTGATGTGTCTGAGCTCATTGAATGTGTTGAAGGTATAAAATTTGACGGATTTGACATGAGTTCTATGAGCTTGCAAGCTTATAAAACATACGCTAGTCGCCACACGGATTTGCTGATGGCGTCAAGATACCTTGAGCTCTATAAGTCGCTCCTAGTTGATTCCAGCCATGGTTTGTAGTACTGATTTGTTGGAACCTAAGAAGAGAATATATATGAATTTTCCCGTGTTGTTGTCTGGTTACTATGGGAAAGAGAACTTTGGTGATGACTTGTTACTCAGAGCACTTAGCGATAGCTTGAAAGCGGAAGATAGTGAGATTCGCTTAACGGTAGATTTACCAAAGAGTAGCTATGTATTTCAGCAAAGCTCTGTAGAGCCTTTATTTGTTGGAAATAGAGAGCCTCATCATTTTGTAATGGGCGGAGGGACTCAGCTGCATTATTTTTGGCCTACTCTCAACGATCTTTCCCGCTTAGCCAAACCGTTTTTTAAGCGACCTACTATAGATCCTATGTATGTCAGTCAGCATGCAGTGGGCATTGGAGTCGGTCCATTTAGCGGTAATGTCTTAAAAGAGAGAAGAACAAAAAAATTACTTTCGACTTTTACAACTGTAGGTATAAGAGACTCTGTTTCTGAGGCTTGGTGTGAACAAAATAAAGTCAGATGTGAGAAATTTCCTGATTTGGCTTATGGACTCAGTAATGAATTCTTAGAACAAAATCGAAGCAAAGACCATGCTAAGCCAAAAGTTGGGCTGGTTCTCAGGCAATGGAACAACCTCAATTCAGGCAGAAATCATGTAAGCAGAGCTAGGATGGTGTTGAAGAATCTAGCTAGAGAGTATGACGTAACATTATTTTGTTTTGATTCATCAGAAAGGCCTGATTTATTTGTAGATACCGAATTTCTTAGTGATGCTGTAGTTTGGAATCCGAACGAGATCGGGTTTAATTCAATGCTTAGTCGAATGGGAGAAATGGATGTCATTGTCAGCTCTAGATTTCACGGGATAATTGCTGCGAACATTCTATGCCTGCCTAGTATATCAATCAATATTGAGCAAAAGTTATCTGCAGTGCGAGACGGAAGTGAAGGCATTTGTGGTATATGGAATCCGCCTTTTCTTGAGAAAGAATTGTTTCTTGGAATTGAATCCGCTCTGCAAAATAGAATCCCAGTCCGTACGAGATTGAGCGAGTTGTTGGAGTATCGCAGGAAGGTTCTTTCTTGTTGTTGGCAAAGATTGGTTGCAAGCATGTCGGCAGTGGAATCGATGCGGTGATAAATATTTTGGTTGTTACAACACGCGATATCTACCGTGCTGGTGGTGAGAGGACATTAATGGAGGCAAAGTACGATGCTATGTCGTCTCGGGGGATTGGTATTGAATATTTGAGTTTCCGTAGGGACCGGACTGAAGGAGTCGGTATTTACAGTACCTATTCACTTATTTTTGGACCTAATTATTTTTATCGGCTGATTGAAAATAAGCTTAAAGCTACTCCTACAAGTATTGTCGTTATTTCGGGTGTTTGGCTTTATTGTCGATGCACTCAGCTAATGCAGTTGAAAGAAAAATACGGGTTTAAATTGATATTGGACTATCAAGGAGCAACGGAAGAACTGGTAGAATTTACTAAAAGTGGCATATCAGGGGTGATCTCCAGTTTTGTTTTTTCCTACCTAAAAAGCATGGAAAAAAAAATGTTGTCTATGTCATTTGATTTGATTGAAGTAGTGTCGAATGGGGGAGTAGAGTTCCTGTCGGCTCACCCAGGGAATAATCGCTATTTTGTTGCTCCCTGCGGCATTGATCGTAGGATATCTGCGCGTGACCATCAGAAGTATCGTGAAAAATGGCGAAAAAAACTTGATATTCGCCAGGGTAAGCCAGCGATTGTATATGCCGGAAAAGTTGATGCTTGGCAAAACTTGGCGGAAATTTTACAGTTCTTCGAAAAATCTGATAGTGAATATTATTTTTTTGTTCCTTCCCATGTTGTTGAAACGCTACTAGATGGGGGGGTGCCAAGACATAGGGTTAGGTCACTGGTTAGAAATGATTATCGCGAGGCTTTGTGCGCATTTGATTATGGCGTTCTGTTTCGAGACTCAAATGTAACAAATAGAGTTGCTTGGCCGAACAAGTTTTCTGAGTACTTAAATTCTAGACTTGCTGTGCTCATTACTGACAGGGAAAATGGGTTTTATAGTTCGGATTTGGAAAGTGCTGGCCACCTTGTTATCGTTTCCCCGCATGAGGGAAAGCTGCCTTTACGCGTGGATAAAGACGATGTGGTTCTCCATGATTTTTGCGGGGAAATATCATATGAACTATATATTCCAAAGCTGATAGAAGTTTATCGTGAAATATTAGATGTGAACGAACCAGACAATACAAGTGCGGATTGAGCTGGTGCGTCATTTGGCCGGTCTTATTTCACTGTTAGTAGGAGCGTTCACCAGTGCTGTTTTCACACTACTTACTACCACTGTTTCTGCCCGATATTTGGGTGTGGCAGATTTTGGCCTGTTTTCAACTGGCCTGGCCGCGATTGGTATAGTTGTTCCGCTCGCTTCTATGGGTGTTGCAGGTTTCTTGCTAAAAGAACTGTCGGGTACAGGGTTTGAAGCTATTAAGTACTTACGGCCTTCGTCCCGATTGCTTGTTATTGGGGTAGCCATTGGATTGACATTGGTATTGGTTTTTAGCTTTCTGCAGCATGAGATCGAGCTGAGAAATATAGTATTGCTCTTGGCATTAACTATACCTGGGTTGGTTCTACTAGAGCTTTTAGTGTGTAAGTTGCAAATCGAAGAGCGCTATTTTCCTTTGTCCTGTTGGCAGTCGGCGTTGGCAGTCGTTCGGTTCTTCATTGTTTTGGTGGCATTTTATTTTTGTAGTGAAATGGGGAGCCTGGGGCTTGCATTTGTTTATGTGGTTTCTGTTTGTACCATTGCACTGGCTGCTGTTCCGCTTGTGAGGCGCTTGTTTCGAGGCTGCATAGTATTGCCTGGCCGTGAGAATCTCATTGAAAGTAGGGTCGTTACTCAGGACAAAGTATCAATATATTCTGTATTTGATCAAAGCTGGCCCTTTGCAGCATCTGCTTTACTCTATCTTGTGTATTTTCAAATAGACGTTGTCCTACTCAGTTTTATGGTTTCGAGTTCTGAGGTCGGTTTGTATGTGGCTGCTCATTCATTAATAGCCGCTACCTACCTTCTACCAAATGTTGTTTATCAACGATTCTTAATGCCTAAGCTGCATAGATTCGCTAATCAATCCGTTATACAGTTTAATAGAATAGTATATATGTCTGCTGGTCTGATGATGGCGGTTGGTGTAAGCGTTACTTTTCTGTTCTGGACAAGCGCCAGTTTGTTGGTGATGTCATTTTACGGTGATCAGTATTTCGATGCGATATTTTTGGTCGAAATTCTGGTTGTATGTATTCTGTTTCGGTTCGTCTCAACGAGCTTTGGCGCACCCTTAAACACCTCAGGTTTGGTTAAAGTAAAGATTCGAATAATGGGATTTTCTGCTGTTGTAAATGTTGTATTGAATCTAATTCTTATACCTGACCACGGCGGTGTCGGGGCGGCATTAGCAACCGTGGTTAGTGAATTTCTGCTTATGGTTTTGTTTGTTTTTACATATTACCGAAAATTCTAGACGACATTTATATTCTTCGGCTTATGTTTGTTTGTATGTTCTCCATCCGGCTTTAAACCAAACAAATGTGCATGCCGTGAGCATACTGGTCAACAGTATTGCAATGATTCCGGAGAGTAGTTTTGGAAAAAGAGCCGAGTTCCTTGTGAATGGTGCAATTGTTACATCTGCAATTTCATTGTATGTGAAATTATTGCTGCCGAATGTCCTAGAAGGGCTTACTTTGAAAGCTATGGCGGTGTTTTTTAGTGACTCTTCTGCTTCTAGAGCTGCTTTCTTTAAAGACGTCCCAATTACGTCATTAAGAAAATCGGGTGCTTCTTCAGGATATATCGTAACAAGTTCTAGGTCGATCGAGGCTGGGAAGTCGGGTTCAAAGTTCCGCTTCATTTTCGAAATTATATTAGTTTCAAAACAGTCGTAATCCACATCCGCGTTACAGACCAGTGCTGCGAGCCGGTGCGCTTTAAATGTTGACCACCAAAGTCTGTTGTTATTTATTGCTGATACGAAATGATAGAACAATGGAATTTGTACGTCTTGAGCAAGGTGTCTTGGCTCAACAACTGTATTGCTAAGTACGAGTGCGTCAAGCTGCTTCCTGTCAAGAACATACACAGCGCTGGCGTCTGACAACGATTCTTGAATAGCGCCCTTAGTCACGAATTGTGGAGGGACACTGAATAGTAGAGCAATTCCTACTGTGGCCACCGATAAAAATACGACGAAGAAGACGAATAAATCGCTGAGGATAGTGTCCACTGCATGGTATAGAGTGGCGTTTTTTTGCTTTCGCATTTGGTAGTACATCTCGGTTGTGGCAGCCTCATCTACGTACGAGCACAATGGAATGTCGCTAGGGTGGGCTGTAAAATATTTTGAACGTTATCGTTTGTAGGTACTAAAATTGTCTAGCCATACACGTGTTCCAACAGCGCTGTTGTTCAGTGTTATAGACTAGTCCGCTCGAAATTGTGGTGTAAAAATTGCGTTGTGTAGAGTTTAAATAGTTCAGATTGTATGGTTTGTCCGGCCAGTTGTTCGATAAAAAGTGAGTGTAAGGCGTGAATTTAGAGGAAGGGTTTGTAAGGCAGCACGAGAGGCTGTTCGCGACTTTGACTTGGTTAGCTGATCTTCTTGTTCCAGTGGCTACGTTCTATGTTTCCTATTGGGTTGTTTTTGGTATAGAGCTTAAGCCCGAATCCTACATTAGCGCACTTGTGTGTTCTGTGGGTGTGTCGGCGGTATATTTCCCTTTTTTGTCGCTCTATCGAACCCGACGGGGGGAATCGTTGCTAGCGGAACTCAGAATGGTCTCTATCGCTGTGTTCCTGTTATTTGTAACTCTATCATTGGTAGCGGTTATGGCGGGCGACATTGAGTCCTACTCGAGATCTTGGTTTTTCATCTGGTTTTGCATGACTTTGTTGCTTATGAGCTGCGCGCGGTTCATGTTGCGTGTTCTTTTGCGTATTCTACGAAGTTCTGGATATAACCAGCGACATATAGTGATTGTCGGAGAACCTGTGTTGTGCCAAGAAGTAAAGGATACCCTAGTGCAGCAGGCTTGGACGGGGCTCAACGTGCTGGAAGTCTTTGATGGTGAAATTGATGGCATTTCTCGGGACTTGCAGCAGTTTTTAGATTACCGGTACGTGGACCAAGTGTGGCTTGCTATGCCTCTACGGTCTGAGGCTGCATTGCATCGATTGAGCAAGCAGCTTGCCCGATATGTTGTAGATGTTCGATATGTACCAGACAGCCGTGGTGCAATATTGTTGGGGAAATCCATCGAGCAAGTCGCTGGGCTGCCAGTGATGAACTTGTCTGAGACGCCAATAGACGGTTTTAACCGGTTTCTAAAGGAGGTTGAGGACCGGCTTCTTGCGTTAGTTTTTTTATTAATACTGTGCCCATTGATGGTAGTTGTTGCAACTGGGGTGAAGCTAAGTTCTCCTGGGCCTATTTTCTATCGCCAAGAACGCCTGGGTGTAAGTAGTCGCTCGATTCGAATGTTCAAATTCCGGACCATGCCCGTTGATACCGAGAGCCGATCGGGGCCCGTCTGGAACAAGAAAGGCGAGGTGCGTGCCACGCCTTTTGGGCATTTTTTGCGCAGCACCAGCCTGGATGAGCTGCCTCAGCTTTTTAATGTGTTGATCGGTGAGATGTCTATTGTGGGGCCCAGGCCCGAGCGACCGATGTTTGTCGAGCAGTTCAAACATGAAATTCCCGGTTATATGCAGAAGCACCGGGTGAAGGCGGGGATCACGGGTTGGGCTCAAATTAACGGCTGGCGCGGCGATACAGATCTGAACAAGCGCATTGAACATGATCTCTACTACATCCAGCATTGGTCGCTTTTGTTTGATTTCAAGATCATTCTGTTAACCATCACGCGCGGCTTGATCCATAAAAACGCCGGTTAAAGCAGATAAAATCGGTTTTCTTCTGTCTATTTCTCTTTCTTGCACCTGCTCTGCATGACTCAGCGTACGTGAACAGGTATCCTTCGTCGGTTATCCGAGTGGATTGTGCGTAGATGACCCGCAAGTTATACATTAAGACTCATGGCTGCCAGATGAACGAGTACGACTCAGCGAAGATGCTGGATGTACTCAGTGAGTCTGAAGGTGTTGTGCTGACTGATAAGCCTGAAGACGCTGATATTTTGCTGCTAAATACCTGTTCCATCAGGGAAAAGGCGCAAGAAAAGGTGTTTTCAGAGTTAGGTCGCTGGGCCAAACACAAGGCCAAAAACCCCAATTTGGTGATTGGTGTGGGCGGTTGTGTAGCCAGTCAGGAAGGAGAAGCGATCCAGAAGCGTGCGCCGCAGGTGGATGTGGTGTTTGGGCCGCAGACTCTGCACCGGTTGCCGGGCTTGTTGGCCGAAGCTCGCGATAAGCGGGGCCCGGTTGTCGATATTTCCTTTCCTGAGATCGAAAAATTTGATCGCCTGCCCGAGCCTCGGGCGGACGGGCCTACAGCTTTTGTGTCCATCATGGAGGGCTGTTCCAAATACTGCTCTTTTTGTGTTGTTCCCTACACGCGCGGTGAAGAGATTAGTCGGCCTTTGGACGACGTCATCGCCGAGGTGGCATCCTTGGCGGAGCAGGGTGTGCGTGAAGTTAACCTCTTGGGACAGAACGTCAACGCTTATAGGGGCGAGATGGATGACGGGGAGATCGCTGATCTCGCGTATCTCATCAGCTTTGTCGCGGCGGTCGGTGGTATCGAGCGGATTCGCTACACCACGTCTCATCCAGTTGAGTTCTCTGACAGCCTCATTGAGGTCTACGGCGAAGTTCCTGAGCTTGTGAGCTTTGTGCATTTGCCCGTGCAGAGCGGGGCTGACCGCGTGCTCGCTGCCATGAAGCGCGGCCATACGCGGATCGAATACAAGAGCCGCATCCGTAAATTGCGCGAAGTTCGTCCCGATATCTGTTTGTCATCTGACTTTATCGTGGGGTTTCCCGGCGAGACAGAGCGTGATTTTGAAGACACGATGAAATTGATAGAAGAGATCGGTTTTGATCACTCTTTCAGTTTTATTTACAGCGCGCGCCCCGGCACGCCTGCGGCCTCTATAGAGGATGATCTGCCGATGGCGGAGAAAAAAGAGCGCCTAGCCAAGTTGCAAGCGCTGATCATCAAGCAAGCGGCAGCGATCAGTGAAGCCATGGTGGGCACTCGGCAACGTATTTTAGTCGAGCGCCCCGCCCGTCGTGGTGAGGGGGAGGTGGCTGGTCGCACAGAGAACAACCGGGTGGTGAATTTTGCCGGAAGCGAGCGACTGGTGGGCTATTTTGTCGATGTGCGCATCACGGATGCACGGCCCAATTCGCTACGAGGCGAGTTAGTGGCCATCAATGACCCTAAAGCAGAGGCCTTAGACCTTGTCTGAAACGATTGTGAGCCAGCAAAAACAAATTGAGACCCAGAGGTTAGAGTTCAGTCTTGAGCCTGTGGATAATCAGCAGCTCGCGGCTTTGTGTGGGCAGCTCAACGCCAATCTGAAGTTGATCGAATCACGGCTGCTGGTGGAAATCAGCAACCGCGGGGGCTTTTTCGCCGTGGAGGGCGAACAGGCGGCGATTGAGCAGGCCGAGAGCGTATTGCGTGAGCTTTATGCTTTGGCAGCGGAGCAGTCACTGAGTGATGAAGTGGTGCATTTGCACTTGAGCAGCTCAAACCCCGCTGATTCTCAGCTCGATGATCTTTCTTGCCAAATTTCGATGCGCCGGATGAAGATCCGGGCACGCGGGGCGTGCCAGGCAGATTATGTGCGTGCCATCGGTGCCAATGACCTGACTTTTGGTGAAGGGCCAGCGGGAACCGGTAAAACATATTTGGCTGTGGCTGCGGCGGTTGAACTGCTGGAAAAAGAACAGGTTAGGCGCTTGGTGTTGGTGCGGCCAGCGGTCGAGGCAGGGGAGCGATTGGGCTTTTTGCCTGGTGATCTGACGCAAAAAATCGACCCCTATTTACGCCCCATCTATGACGCACTCTATGAGTTCATGGGCTTTGAGCGTGTGGCTAAGCTCATTGATCGCAGTGTGATCGAGGTGGCGCCGCTCGCCTTTATGCGCGGCCGCACCCTCAATCACGCCTGCATCATCATGGATGAAGCACAGAACACCACGCGTGAGCAGATGAAAATGTTTCTCACGCGCATCGGCTTCGGCAGCAAGGCGATTGTCACGGGGGACACATCTCAGATCGATTTACCCAATAAAAGCCAATCGGGGCTGAGCCATGCGCGCAGCTTGTTGTCGGACGTGGACGGCATTGGCTTTGTGAAATTTGGGGCGCGAGACGTTGTGCGGCATCCACTTGTGAAGCGCATTGTTCAGGCCTACGATATCGAAGAGAGTAAAGTCGCTGAAATATCCCGATGAGTGAGCCCAGTACAGAAATGGAGGGCTTCGCCACGGAGATCGACGTTCAGTTTGCCAGCGATGAGCTGGCCAGCTCTGGGCCGGATGAAGCTTTTGTTATCGCTTGGGCCGTTAAAGCGATGCAAGGCGGGGCATTTGGCTGCACAATCCGCTTTGTCGAGCGTGCGGAGATTGCCGCGCTTAACACCGAATTCCGGCAGCGCGAATCAGCGACCAATGTGTTGGCGTTTGAAACAGGTATCCCTCCCGAGTTCGCCGGTGGATACTTGGGCGATATAGCGATCTGTGTGCCCGTGGTGCTTGAAGAAGCGCAGGCACAAGACAAAGCGTCGCTTTCGCATTTTGCGCATATGGTGGTGCACGGTGTGTTACATCTGCGCGGTTTTGATCATATCGACAGCATAGATGCAGAAAAAATGGAGCATTTGGAAGCGCAATTGCTAGCCTTAGAAGATATAAGAAACCCTTACGACTGAGAGACCGGGAGACAATACGAGCAGCCATGGCTGACGACAACCCAGACAGTAGCCAGCGTTCCTTTGTGGAGCGCATTGCACAAGCTTTTGGTAACGAACCACGAGACCGTGGTGAGCTACTCGAAATCCTAGAAGACGCGCACCTGCGGTCTTTGATCGACACCGATTCGCTGTCGATGATAAACGGTGTGTTTGAAGTGGCGGACATGCAAGTCCGCGACATCATGATCCCTCGTGCGCAGATGGTCTGTGTTGAGGTTGATGCCCCCCTTGAAGAGATCCTCGACGTCATCATTCAAAGCGGACACTCCCGGTTCCCGGTGGTCGGCGAGAGCCGTGACGAGGTCTTGGGTGTGATACTCGCCAAGGACCTGCTCAGGCTGGCGTTGAGCAGCGACGTTGGGGCCTTTAAAATAGAAGCGCACATGCGCAAGCCCGAGCTGACGCCTGAGAGTAAGCGGCTGAATGTCTTGCTGCGGGATTTCCGTAATCAACGCACGCACATGGCCATCGTGATCGACGAGTACGGCGGTGTCGCGGGCCTGGTGACCATTGAAGATGTGCTCGAGCGCATTGTGGGTGAAATTGACGATGAACATGACTCGGAAGAGGTCATCAATATCCGGCCGCATGACGACGGGCGTTATTCCGTCCGGGCGCTGACGCCCATCGAAGAGATCAACGACGAGCTTAAGCTGTCGCTGTCGGATGACGAGTTCGATACGGTAGGCGGGCTGGTGATCAATGCCTTTGGCTACCTGCCCACGCCCGGTGAAAGCGTCACCTTGGGTGGGTACCGGGTGACGGTCTTAGCGGGCGACAAGCGCCGTATCCATTTGTTGCAAATGGCGCCAGTTGAATTGTCCGAGATTTCCTGACATCGCTGAGAGCAAGGTGAAATCCCTGTGGTTTTCTCGGGCTGTCGCGCTGCTGGCGGGTTGTCTGTACCCGCTCGCCTTTGCTCCCTTCGCCTGGCGGCCTGTCTCTGTGATTGCCTTGGCCGTTTTTTGGGTTGTTCTGCGTGGTTCTGCGCCTAGGCAGGCGGCCTTGCTGGGTTGGCTGTTTGGCATCGGCATGTTCGGCGTCGGTGTCAATTGGATCTATCACAGCTTGCACCTGTTCGGGCAGGCCGTCGCGCCTCTGGCTGCGCTGGGGGCTGCTGGTTTTGTGGCGGTGGTGGCCTTGTACCCCGCGCTCTTCGCTTGGCTTCAGGTACGCTTGCTTGTCGGCTGGCAGGGGGGCTCCCGAGAGCTCTTGATGCTGCCGTTCCTGTGGTTCAGCCTCGAGTGCTTCCGCGAGTGGTTCTTGGTCGGCTTCCCTTGGTTGCAGCTGGGCTACAGTGGTCTTGATACGCCGCTAGAATACCTGGCGCCCTGGGGTGGTGTGCTGCTGGTCTCGCTGGCCTCCGCTCTGTTGGCTGGGGCGCTTGCTTTCTTGGTTGTTCGCCGTACGCTTCGAGCTACCATCGCCTCTGCGGCGGTAATGGTCACTGTTTTGGGTTTGTCCAGCTTGGCTGGGTCGGTGCGGTGGGGGGAGAATTTCGGTTCACCACTGAGGGTCCGCATGGTGCAGGGCAACGTCGAGCAGGGCATCAAGTTTGAGGCGAGCCACCTTGTGCCTTCCTTGCAGAAATATGTCGACTTGTCTTTGCAGGGCAGCGATGCGCCTCCCGATCTTTTGATTTGGCCTGAAACAGCTGTGCCGATCTACTTTGAGCAGGCGCAAGGTTTCTTGGCGCCTTTCAGGGAAGAGCTGATCAATCGAAACACTCACTGGTTGATGGGGGGCTTTAGTTGGCATGATCAAAGCGAGCGAACCTTCAACACAGTGCGGGTGGCCACTGCAGAGCAGAGGCTTGATTACAGTAAGCGTCATCTCGTGCCCTTTGGGGAATACATGCCGCTGCGCTGGGTGTTGGAGTTTTTACGGCGCTGGGTGGCTATTCCCATGTCGGACATCAGCGCAGGCGAGGGGGAGCCCTTGCCTTTGCCTGTCGGTGAGACCTTGGCGGCCGTTTCTATTTGTTACGACGATGCCTTCGGTGCGGAGATTATTCGGCAGTTACCTGCGGCGCATTATTTGGTCAATGTCAGCAACGACGCCTGGTTTGGGGAGTCCTGGGCGCCTGCGCAGCACCAAGAAATAGCGCGGATGCGGACGCTGGAGACAGACCGGCCTATGCTCAGGGCCACCAACACGGGGGTCAGTTCCTTAATCGACCGGCACGGGCGTGTCGTGGAGAGTGCGCGGCCTTTTGAGGCGGCTGTGCTCGATGTCACGGTGCAACCTAGGGCAGGGCAGACATTCTTCGTGCGGTATGGCTTGCTGTCGGTATTTGTTTTACTGGCGGTTTTTTGGCTGTTGTTGCTTGTGCCATTGCGCAGCAAAAAAACCAGCGCATTTTGATGTTGGCTCAGTTGATGAGGTATCATGCGCGGCGTTGGGGTCAGAGGCGGCTTAGTGCGTCGTGTCGCTGGCTTCGTCATTGGGCTTGAAGCGCTCTAAGGTGCCGAACGCCAAGTTTGTTATTGAAATCTAAACGGGGGAATCGAGCATGAATTTGCCACAAGAGCTGAAATACGTAGCCAGCCACGAATGGGTGCGGCTGGAAGATGATGGCAGTGTCACGGTTGGGGTATCTGATCATGCGCAAGAGCAGCTCGGTGACGTGGTCTTTGTAGAGGTGCCTGAAGTCGAGGTCGATGTGGCTGGCGGTGACTCTGTCGCGGTGGTGGAATCGGTTAAAACGGCATCGGATATCTACGCCCCTATCAGTGGCGTGATCAAAGCTGTCAATGAGGCGCTCGTCGATTCGCCCGAACTCGTCAATGAAGATGCCTACGGTGAAGGGTGGTTGTTTTCCATCGAGCCAAGCGACCCTCGCGAGCTGGAAGAGCTGTTGAGCGCCGACAGTTATGAAGCCTCTCTGGCTGAAAGCGAGTAGCTCGGAATGGCAGGAACTGCGCTTAGAGGTTTTGCGCGACTGCAGTCGGCAGCGGCGAATTCAATTGCGGGCCTGAGAGCGGCGTGGCGGCATGAAGAGGCGTTCCGGCAGGAGGTTTTGCTGCTGTTGCTGGCTATTCCAATGAGTTTTTGGGTGGCAGAAACCCCCGTCGAGCAGCTGCTGCTCGTTGCTGTCGTGGTGTTGCTCATCATCGTCGAGTTGCTGAACACCGCCGTGGAAAGCGTGGTCGATCGGGTGGGCCTGGAGCGGCATGAGCTGTCAGGCCGGGCCAAGGACCAGGCGTCGGCCGCCGTGTTGGTGGCCGCTGCGCTGGCACTTGTCACCTGGCTGGTGATTGCCGCGACTTAGCGCGCATCGATTGCGGCTTTAGCCAGGAGCAGTCGGGATCATCGATCCCGCTGCTGCGGCCTTGTGTGTCGGTGCCTGCGGGCACTGAGTTCTAGCGGCCTTGTGCCATCTGCTGGAAAACGTTTGCAGCGGCAGCGACAGTGGTGTCGATGTCCTCTGCGGTGTGGGCCGCAGACACAAAACCCGCCTCATACGCCGAGGGCGCGAGATAGATCCCCTGTGCCAGCATGAGATTGAAGAACTGTTTGAAGTGCGCTTCATTGCAGGCGGTGGCTTCGGCAAAGCCGGTCACTTCCGCTGCATCGGTAAAAAACAAACCGAACATGGCGCCTACCTGGGAAGTGGCCAGCGGTATGCCAGCGGCTTTCGCGGCGTCAGCAATGCCAGTAACCAAGCGGGCGGTGCTGCTGTTGAGCTGTTCATAAAAGCCTTCAGCGCTGATCAGTTCCAAGGTTTTGAGCCCGGCTGCCATGGCCACTGGGTTGCCAGACAAGGTGCCGGCTTGGTAGACAGGGCCCACCGGTGCGATGTGGTTCATGATGTCGCGTTTGCCGCCAAAAGCGCCCACGGGCATGCCGCCACCGATTATTTTCCCCAGTGTGGTCAGATCCGGGGTGACGCCGTAGTGCGCCTGCGCTCCGCCGAGAGCAACCCGAAAGCCGGTCATCACTTCGTCAAATATCAAGACGGATCCCGAGGCGTCGCACACGTCGCGCAGGGCTTCGAGAAAGCCCGCTGCGGGGGGGATGCAATTCATGTTGCCGGCGACTGGTTCGACAATGATGCAAGCGATTTGATCGCCCATTTGCGCAAAGGTACTGCGCAGCTCATCAATGTCGTTGTAGCTCAGTGTCAGTGTGTGGGCCGCGAGGTCGGCCGGTACCCCGGGTGAATTGGGCACGCCGAGCGTTAGCGCGCCGGATCCTGCTTTGACCAGCAGTGAATCACCGTGGCCGTGGTAGCAGCCTTCAAATTTGAGTATTTTGTCGCGGCCAGTGAAGCCGCGTGCGAGGCGGATGGCGCTCATGGTCGCTTCTGTGCCGGAGCTGACCATGCGCACCATTTCCAGTGAAGGCACCAGTGAACAGACCATTTCGGCCATGTTAGTCTCTGCTTCACACGGCGCGCCGAAGCTGAGGCCTCGCTTGGCAGCCGCACAGACGGCCTCTATGACTGCGGGGTGAGCGTGCCCTAAGATCATGGGCCCCCAAGAGCCCACGTAGTCCAGGTATTCCCGTCCCTCGACGTCGGTAATTCGGGAGCCGCTCGCGCGGTCAATAAAAACCGGCGTTCCGTCGACCGAGCGAAAAGCTCGCACCGGGGAGTTGACGCCGCCTGGGATGTGGCGTTGGGCGCGCTCAAAAAGCTGTGCAGATGTGGCCATGGCGGGGGTTACTGTCCTGAAAAATGATCATTCTAGCTGACCTTTGCGAAATTTGCCGGTTCCACGGAGGGGCTGCATGTGGGAAAATGCGCGGTTCTCAGATACTCGCTGTTGGAGCATGCCAGTGGAATACAAAAAGTACATGTGCATTGTTTGCGGGTGGATTTATGATGAAGAGTTTGGCGTTCCGGCGGAAGGCATCGAAGCGGGGACTGCATGGGCGGATGTGCCGCCGAATTGGACCTGTCCCGATTGCGGGGCGTCGAAAGAAGATTTTGAAATGATCGAGATTTAGCTCTGGTGTTGGCTCATCAGGTGCGGTGGTCGTGGGGTTGTTGCTTTATTCGTTCCTGTTCGGCGCTCTGCGCCAGGGAGCGTGCCGCCGTAGCAAAGCTAGGGGTGTTGAAGAATTAGATTTAATGAAAGTAGGTCTTTATTTTTAAATTTCAAGCTAGCTATTGACGGAGAAAGTAATGCAGACAGGAACGACGCTGACGCAGAATTTACGGGCCAAAGGCATAGACGAAGCTTTGGTGCGGTTGATGGAGGGAGTGGCGACTGCCAGTAAAATTATCGCTGATGGCATAGCCGAAGGTGATCTCGGAGACTCTCTGGGCACGGCCGACACTCAAAATGTGCAAGGCGAGACGCAAAAGAAACTGGATATCGTCTCCAATGAGCTGTTCATCCACAGCGCGCAGTGCAGTGGTGCTGCCGCGGGTCTGGCGTCTGAAGAGATGGAAGACATCTACCCAATGAAAGGGGACGGTGAATACCTGCTTGTTTTCGATCCGCTGGACGGCTCTTCCAACATCGACGTCAATGTATCGGTTGGCAGCATCTTCTCCGTGTTGAAGTCCCCATCAAACGAGCCGAGTACTGCGGACTATCTGCAGCCTGGTCAGCAGCAGGCCGCGGCGGGTTATGTGGTGTATGGGCCGGCAACGGTCATGGTGTTGACCACGGGTGAGGGCACCCACAGCTACACCCTGGACAGGGCGGTGGGGGAGTTCATCCTCTCCAAAGAGAACATCCAGATCCCTGCTCAGACCAGTGAGTTTGCCATTAACGCGTCTAACCAGCGCCACTGGGAGGGTGCTATGCAATCCTATGTGGCGGATTGCCTGGCGGGCAAGGAAGGTGCACGAGACCGCGACTTCAACATGCGCTGGATAGCCTCCATGGTGGCTGATGTGCACCGTATCTTGACCCGTGGCGGGATTTTCATGTACCCCGTTGACGCCAAGTTGAAAGCCAAGGGGCAGGCTGGCAAGTTGCGTTTGATGTATGAAGCCAACCCGATGGCGATGCTGGTGGAGCAGGCCGGCGGTGCCGCGAGCACCGGGCGCGAACGGATAATGGACATTGCACCCTCAGAGCTGCACCAGCGTGTTCCGGTGGTTTTGGGCTCACGCGATGAAGTCGCAGTCGTGGAGGAGTATTATCAACGCTGAGCCAGTGTTTTGGCGTAAGCTTTCCTTAGCGCAGATGTCCCCCGAGCAGTGGGAGTCTCTGTGCGACGGGTGCGGGCGTTGTTGTCTGCACAAGATTGCTCGAGCCGGCACGCGGGTGTTCACATGCGTCGCGTGCCGGTTGTTTGATATAGAGGCCTGTGGCTGTAAACGTTACAGTGAGCGGCAGGCATTGGTGCCAGACTGTATTGTGTTGAAGCCTGAGATGACGGCCAAGCAATACAGTTGGTTGCCCGGCAGTTGTGCCTACCGCCGGCTGGCGGAGGGCAGGGGCTTGGCCAGTTGGCATCCGCTGGTATCAGGCTCGCCTGAATCGGTTCGGAAGGCCGGTTTGACTGTATCGGATTTGGCGATCCCTGAGCGCCAAGCGTTGCGATTTGATACACTCGAGACGTACGTGACGTCCCTGAGTGCCGCACCGGAAAGATGATAGAAAGCTTTCCAACTTGTTAAGGGAAAAGATTGCTGTGTACGGAATTTGGAATGTATTTTGCACCAGCGTCAATGAAGTTTAAAACTTTAGCTTCTTCGATAAATAGTTTAGGTATGACGAGTAGAGCTTTATGGAACCAGTAAGTGTTGAGCAGGTAAGCGAAAAACAAGGCACTGATGCTCCGCGTGTTGATCGGCGTAAAAGTATTGATGGAACAGTGCATAAACTGGTGGGTGAGCGCCAGGAAGCACTGGTGCGCTTTTGCCAGATAGCAGGTGTCACCGCCACTGATGACGCAAGCGATGAGGACGACATTGTTGGTTACCAGCCCTCTGTTCGTGATCTCGAGGCTTTCTGTGAGGTGCTCATGGATTACCTGGGCTCTGGTCATTTTGAACTCTATCAGCGCATCATTGATGGGCACGAACGTCGCCATGGCGTGCTCCGAGCTGCTCAGCAGTTCTACCCAACCATTGCTGAAACGACGCAATACTTGGTTGAATTTAACGACAAATACGACAAGTTTGGTGGCTCCGCTGAAGAGTGTCGGGCATTGCGCGTTGACCTCAACAAAGTTGGTAAGGCCATGAGCCTACGCAGTGACTTCGAAGACAAAATATTGAGTGCTTTGCAAGGCTAAGTGATCTGCCGGCTCGGCTTCCCGTCGGGCATTGGCAACTTCGCGCTCTCTGTAATACCCTACGTGCCCACCCTGGAGCACGTACCGTGAATAAAACCCTCTCTCTAAAATCCCGCGAAGATCGCCGTGTGCGCGCGGGTCATCTCTGGGTCTACAGCAACGAAATCGCTGTGGACAAAACGCCGTTGCGAGATTTTGAACCCGGCGAGATCGCTACCTTATGCGCAGCGAGCGGAGAGCCTCTTGGGCAGGTATACGTCAACCCTCAATCGCTGATCAGTGCTCGAATACTCTGTCACGACGTGAAAGTGGTCATTGATCACGCGTGGTTTGTGCGGCGTTTATCTGCAGCATTGGCGTTGCGAGAGCGGCTCTACGATGAGCCTTTTTATCGTCTTGTGCACGGGGAGGCGGATAGCCTGCCGGGCTTGGTCATCGACCGTTACGACGGCGTGTTAGTGGTGCAAGTGGGTACGGCGGGCATAGAGGTGTGGCGCGATACGCTGCTTGAGGCGCTTCAGCAGGTAGTCCAGCCAGAAGTCATTGTGTTGCGAAACGACATACACTCGCGAGAGCTCGAAGGTTTGACGCTGGGTGTCGAGACAGTGCACGGTCAGGCGCCAAACGAGGTGATGGTGCGCGAGGGGGGGCTGCAGTTTATGGTCGATCCTGTCCAGGGTCAAAAAACAGGTTGGTTTTTCGATCAGCGTGAAAATCGACTGGGCGTTCGGCGCTTCTCCAAGGGCATGCGTGTGCTCGACATCTGCAGCTACGTCGGGGGCTGGGGCGTGAATGCCGCGGCCGCAGGGGCTTCGGATGTCTTGTGCGTGGATGCATCTCAGGTTGCTTTGCAGCAAGCGGAAAAAAACGCCGAAATTAACGGCTTGGCGGTGCGAACAAAGCAGGGGGATGCCCTGCAGTCATTGAAAGAATTGCACAGCGCGGGTGAGCAGTTTGATGTGGTGGTACTCGATCCACCTGCGCTGATCAAACGCAAGCGTGACGCAAAAAACGGCAGCAATCACTATCGCAGTCTGAACCAATGGGCCATGCGGCTTTTGGGGAAATCCGGTGTGCTGGTCAGTTGCTCGTGCTCACACCATTTGTCTGCACAGCAGCTCCAGGATGTGATGCAGCAAGCGGCGCGGCAGCAGGGTCACGAGCTGCAGCTGTTGTCTCGCGGTCAGCAGGGCTTGGATCATCCGGAGCACCCGGCGATGCCAGAGACCGCGTATTTAAAGACTTTGGTGGCGCACGTCAGTCACCGGTAGTCTCGCGCTGCAATAAAGTCAGCTCACTGCGAATATTAATGGGGTATTCGCAGATCAACGCTAGTGATAAAATGCTGATATCACCTTTCATCAGCATTCGAAAATTATGCAATTCCCTGCGATCGACCCCGTCGCCCTGGACCTTGGTTTGGTGCAAATTCACTGGTATGGACTGACCTATATGGTCGGTTTTGCTGCCGCTTGGTGGCTGATCCGGCGCTGGGCGGCGAAGCCCGGCAGCGGCTGGTCCTTTCAGCAGGTCGATGATTTGATCTTCTACTGCGCGCTGGGTGTTGTCTTGGGCGGCCGCTTTGGCTACGTCCTCTTTTATAATTACGATGCCTTCCTAGCCGACCCGCTGATGATTGTTCGGGTCTGGGAGGGTGGCATGTCCTTTCACGGCGGGATATTGGGCGTCAGTGCAGCGATGTTTTTATTCGCCCGAAACACCGGCCATGCCTTTCTTTCAGTCGCGGATCGCGTGGCGGTGGTCACGCCTATTGGTTTGGGGGCGGGGCGTATCGGCAATTTCATCAATTCAGAGCTCTGGGGGCGGGTTACCGACGTGCCCTGGGGGGTTGTATTTCCCAACGGTGGCCAGCTGCCGCGGCACCCCTCGCAGCTCTATGAGTTTTTCTTGGAAGGCGTGTTGCTGTTTGTCGCACTGAGCTTGTACGGTCGGCGTAGTCCACCCGTCGGTGCGTTGGCGGCGTCACTTGTGCTGTTGTACGGCAGTTTCCGCTTTTTGGTGGAATTCGCTCGCATGCCCGATCAGCATTTAGGTTTTGTCGCCTTTGGTTGGATGACGCGGGGGCAGGTGCTTTGCCTGCCGATGATCGTGATTGGACTTGTCGTCCTGTTTTGGGCATACAAACGCGGTGCGCGCTAGGGGAGTTTAAACATGCAACAGTACTTGGCATTGATGCGGCACGTCAGGGATAACGGCGTGCAAAAGTCGGATCGCACCGGCACGGGGACCCGCTCGGTGTTTGGCCACCAGATGCGCTTTGATCTGCAGCAGGGATTTCCCTTGTTGACCACAAAAAAGGTGCATTTGCGCTCGATCTTGCATGAGCTGCTGTGGTTTCTGAAGGGCGACAGCAATGTGCAGTACCTGCGGGACAACGGCGTCACCATCTGGGATGAGTGGGCGGATGAACGCGGCGATTTGGGCCCTGTGTATGGCGTGCAATGGCGCAGTTGGCCCGCGCCCGATGGCGGCACGATAGACCAGCTGCAGCAACTTTTAGATTCACTCCGCAGTGACCCCGATTCCCGGCGGCTGATCGTCAGCGCCTGGAATGTCGCGCAGTTGGACCAAATGGCGCTGGCCCCTTGCCATGCGTTCTTTCAGTTCTACGTGGCGGACGGGAAGCTGTCCTGCCAGCTGTATCAGCGCAGCGCCGATATCTTTTTGGGCGTGCCTTTTAATATCGCCAGTTATGCCTTGCTGACGATGATGATCGCGCAGGTATGCGATCTCGAGTTCGGGGACTTTGTGCACACCTTGGGTGACGCGCATTTGTACAGCAACCACATGGAGCAGGTTGAGACGCAGCTTCAAAGGGAGCCGACTGCCTTGCCGCGTATGCGCCTCAACTCATCGGTCACCGATTTGTTTGAATTTGGTTTTGACGATTTTGAATTGCTCGATTACGTGGCGCAACCTCGTATCTCGGCACCGGTAGCTGTGTGAGCGCCACACCGCGCCGTGCGATGGTGATGGCCATGGACCGCAACAAGCTGATAGGTCGTGCGGGTGGCTTGCCGTGGAGACTCCCAGCCGATTTCCAGCATTTCAAGGCAACAACCTTAGACAAGGCGATCATCATGGGGCGCGTCACTTTCAGTGACGACATTAAGCGTGCCCTGCCGAGGCGAGTGAATATCGTCGTCAGCCGTGATGAGGCCTGGCGCGCCGATGGGGTGGAGCTCGTGCACGGGCTCGAGCAGGCCTATCAAAAAGCACAGGACTTACTGCCAGATGCGCCTGAGTGTTATGTGATTGGTGGCGCGCAGCTGTGCCGGGAGGCGATGGCGTTCACCGAGCGGCTTTATCTCACTGTGGTGGACGGTGAGTTCGAAGGCGACACCTGGTTTGATAGCTTCGAATTTTCTGATTGGGTGATTTCCAGTCTGCGTTCATTGGATGCCGATGAAAAAAATGCGTGGGGAATGACCTTTTATATCCTGGATCGTCCGGCGGCTTAGATCGGCGGCTCGCTGAACCGTTAAAACTGCTAGTGCGTGTTGATCGCGTAGTCGGACGGCTTGAGCTATTCGCTTCAAGCCGTCCCTTATTCAACTGATGTACATCTGATAGACAGAGGAGCTTGTGCTGTGAAATTAGCGTTTTTGGGTTTGGGGGTCATGGGCTATCCCATGGCGGGGCACTTGGCTGCTGCAGGGCACGATGTCACTGTCTATAACCGCAGCGCCGAAAAAGCGCAGGCGTGGGTTACTCAGTATGGCGGCCACAGCGCTGCTAGTCCGGCTGAGGCTGGCGCGGACGCCGAAATCGTCTTTGTGTGCGTGGGCAACGACGATGATTTGCGCAGCGTCGTCTACGGTGAGCAAGGTGTGCTCCAAGCCATGGATTCCGCTTCGATTTTGGTTGACCACACAACGGCATCAGCTGATGTTGCCCGAGAGATTGCAGCCCGTGCGGCGGAGAAAGGGCTGCATTTCTTGGATGCGCCCGTGTCCGGCGGCCAGGCTGGCGCAGAGAATGGCGTGCTGACCGTAATGATCGGCGGTGACGCGGGCGTGTTTTCACGCGCTGAACCCGTGATATCGGCGTTTGCGCAACGTGCGCGGCTGATGGGCCCTGTTGGCTCGGGCCAACTGACCAAAATGGTCAATCAAATATGCATCGCAGGCTTGTTGCAGGGCCTGGCCGAAGGTGTGCATTTTGCCGAGCAAGCAGGGCTGGACTGTGCAGCGGTCTTCGATGTCATCAGCAAGGGTGCTGCGCAGTCATGGCAGATGGAGAATCGCTCCGCCACCATGATTGAAGGCAAATACGACCACGGATTCGCCGTGGATTGGATGCGCAAGGATTTGGGCATTGTGCTCGACGAGAGTCGCCGCAATGGCTCAGAGCTTCCGGCGACAGCGATCACCGATAGCTTTTACCGGGATGTCCAGCGCATGGGGGGCGGGAGGTGGGATACCTCGAGTCTGCTTGCGCGATTGCACAAAAGCGCTGAGGAATAGGGGCTCGATCTGGGTTCAATTGCGACAAGTGCAGGTCTGAACCTTTTCGCAAATATCCCGAGTGCTACGTTCCTGCGAGGTGGGCTGCGAGCCCTGATGAAACCGCAGCAACAAGCGTTGTTGCTGTGGCTCTAAACGTCGGTGGCCACTTCCAATATTCTGACTGCTGGTGAAAAGCGCACTAGCGTGCGCGTGCAAGGGTGCTGCTTGGTAATCGCTGAGCGGCTCGGTTTCGCTGGATGAACAGCGAGCACTCTTGTGCGTTGACAGGCTTGCTGAACAGGTAGCCCTGAGCGGAGGTGCAACCGCGAGAGCGTACGTAGTCGAGTGAGCTTTGTGTTTCCACACCTTCGGCCACGACTTCGAGGTTTAGCTGTTGTGCAATGGCGATGATCGCGTCAGCTACCGCGGTTGTGCTCTTGTCATTTTTGTCAATATTGGCCGTAAAGAGTCGGTCGATTTTCAACGCATCGAGCGGGAAGCTGCTCAAGTGTTTCAGCGACGAGTAGCCTGTGCCGAAATCATCGATAGTCAGTTTGATGCCAAGTTCCCGCAGTTCCGCGAGGGTCTGGGCCGTTTCTTCTGGGTCGCGTGCAATGACATCTTCTGTGATTTCAAGTTCTAGTCGCTCTGGCGTTACGTTGTACTTGTGCAAGAAGCGGTGCAAGCTTGTGACGATGTGTTCTCTTCGGAATTGCAAGCCGGAGAAATTCATGGCAAGGCGAAACCCTTCCAGCCCCTCCCTTTCCCACTGTTGTAGCTGCTGGCAAGCCAGCTCCATCAGGGTGTCGCCAAGCGGAACGATCAACCCAGACTCTTCCGCGACAGGGATGAAGACATCGGGTGTGATCAGTCCAAGCTCTGCATGATGCCAGCGAGCGAGTGATTCTACGCCCACGACTGCAAGAGAGCTAAGATCGAGCTGCGGCTGGAAGTCGAGGTGTAAATCGCCATTGCCGATCGCAGAACGCAGTTGTGATTCGAGTGTTAGGCGGCGCAGCGCTTTGTCATTCATCGTCGCGTCGAAAAACTGATAGTTGTTTCTGCCCTGGTGCTTGGCATGGTACATCGCTGCGTCGGCGTTCTTCAGAAGGGTATCGACGTTGTCGCCATCCGAGGGGTAGACGCTGATGCCAATGCTTGGTGTTACTACCAATTCGTGCTCAGCCAGTTTGACTGTTTTGGATAAGGATTCCAACAGCCGCTTGGCCAGCACATGGACTTCTTTTGCTGAGTCGAGGTCGGCAGCCACAATGGTGAATTCGTCTCCGCCCAAGCGCGCAACACTCTCGTTCGGCAGGTTGATCACCAGATCGGTCGAACGAATGCAGCGGCGCAGCCGATCAGCTACTTCCACCAGTAGCTCGTCTCCAACGCTGTGACCCAAAGTGTCGTTTATTCGCTTGAAACGATCAAGGTCAATGAACAGTACGCACACGTGCTTGCCCTTGCGTTTTGCTCGGTCGATGGCGGCTTCAAAGTTTTGCTTAAAGAAACTGCGATTGGGCAGCCCGGTCAAGCTGTCGTGGAACGCCAGCTCGCGCATGGTGTTTTCCGCGGCTTTGTAGGGTGTTGCGTCGCGGATCATGGCGAATAGCTCACCGTTTTCGCCGTAATCACAGCTGATCTCGAAATGGCGATCGAGCCATGTCGCATCGTGATTGCTTTGGTGTGGGAGTGGTCCGTTGTGAAGTGCGGCCAGCAGTGCGCTTGAAATAGGGGCTGGCAGGGCATCTACTGCATGGGAGTTCGGCCCTTTCGCTAGAAAAAGTTCAGAACAACTTCCCATGCCCGGGTGAAAGTCCACAATGATGCCGTCTTTGTCGAGCATCAGCAGGGCATCGGACTGCATGCGGAGTAGCTGGGAGGAGCAAGTTTGTGCGTTATCACTGGTCATTTTTGAGTGCTTATCACTGGCCAAAGGCGCATGCGCCGCCATCTCCTCGCTGTCATAGGGGGGCTTAACTTCTCAAGTTGTCGGCCTAGATATCAAATTCTGGACAGTAGATCTCAATTTTATTCTTGATTCTGAGAGTCTCTATAAGTTGTTGAGTTCGTGATGTTTCGTAATGTTTACAGCTTTCATCTAAGTAGCCTCTTCAAGGTGTAAAATTCCTGTAGAATGCTGTGCCTATTCGCCCCAGAGATCTTCGATTTATGCCGGACGCGCCAACCAGACAATTGTGCTTTTCTCTGCTGCACCGTTTGTTTTTACTGTGCGAGAAAGAACAGGGTGTTTCCGTGGGTTATTGGCATGAAACGGATGAAAAACTCATTTCTCTCGCTAGGGCGCAATCAGTTGTCGCTTGGCTCCAGCGAGAAGGCTTGATTGCTTTTGGCCAGCGAGTTGGAACGGTCAGTCTGACTGACCTGGGGATCTCGACTGTTCTTACTGCCTTGGCGAAACCCGAGCAAGCCACGCAAAAATTCCCCGCGCTGTCTGGTTTTTACGGTGTAGCGAGTGAGTCCGCGGTTGGATTGTGTACAAGCACTTTGAATGTATGGCTAGATCAGCTCAAATGCTGTTCCAGTGTTTTGAACGGTTCTGCGATCAGCGGCGAGTTGAGCTTGGATACTGAGTTGGAAAATTTGGAAGAATGCCTGAGGCGCAGTTCTGTAGATCCAGCGAGTCTGGTGCATGGTTTGGTTGAGCTGAAAGAGTCGTTGTAGCTGGTTACTTCATACAAGACAGTGTGTTGAGCTAAATGTTAGATCGAAGGGGCTTTTTTACGAGTTCTTCTGTCAGTGCTTGTCTTGGCGTCTATATTTCTTATGAGCGGCCGCTAACTCTCCCTGCGACAGAGCGGCTTTTCAGTATTGATTGAATGAGTCCTAAGGCTGGTATTGCCGCGTTAGAGCATTGGCGGTGATCAGTAGTTAAATTAATTTGCGGTTTTTGCGCCATTGGTGCGAGGGCTGCCCGTTTGTGATTCAAAACTTATGTACATTGAACATTTCAATCTGTCTACCTACCCCTTTGCGGATGTACCTGATCCACTTTGGTACGTTCCTCATCGAATTGCGGAAGGGGCCTATGCCGATCTCGCTTATTCGATTATGCGTGAAGATGCGCTTGTGGTTCTGGACGGCGAGTCCGGTTGCGGCAAAACAATGCTGCTGGGGCGTCTGATGCAAGAGCTCGATGACAGCAATGATGTTCATTTTGTCAGCTTCAGTGCGCTGACTTTCGAGCAAGTTTTGGCCTATATCGTCGATGGTTTTGACGCGAGTTCTGATGGCGGAGAGCTCGTTTCTAATGTGCTTGCAATCAAAGCCTATTTGGATGAAGTCCACGCTCAGGGCAAGCGCTCGTTGTTGATTATCGACGATGCCCATCTTCTCGACGAGCGCACGTTGCAACAGTTAGTGTTGCTGACCAACTACGTGATTCAAGGTGTTCGCCCTTTGACCCTTGTGCTGGCTGGCGATTTCCAGAGCGTAGGCGGTGTGCCCGCAGCGGTTCAGTGCCGGACGCGATTTACGTCAAGAATAGACGGCCTTATGGAGGAGGATGTTTCCCTCTATGTGCAGACCCGATGGAGAGTGTCTGGGGCAGATCAGGAATTAGCGTGCGAGGATGCTGCCATGCAAACCGCATTTCGACACTGCAAAGGGAATGTCCGTCGCTTCGGACAAATTGTTGATGCAGCGTTGTCTGTGACAGCAACAGCTCAATCTAATTGTTTGACGACCGATAGTGTTGAGCGTGCGCTTGCGAGATTCGGTGGCTCGGCCGTTCCCGCTTCGGCGCCTCCGGAGCGGGTGATCTCTGAAAACAGCAGTGCAGATCCGGTTTTAAAAATTATTGATGGGGCAGGGAAACAAAGCGCCGAAATTCGATTGGAAAATGGCGTGTATTCCATTGGACGTGCAGACGATTGCGATGTGCAACTCGCCAGCTCACACGTCAGCCGTTATCACGCGCGCATCGAGATGGAGGCGGGTTCAGCAACCTTGATCGATCTCGGCAGCGTGAATCGGGCTATTGTCAATGGCGTTCCAGTGAGTTCCCATGCCCTAGTCAGTGGTGACGAAATACAGCTTGGCGAATATACGTTGCGATACATCAATGCAGCTTGACTCAACCAGACCGAAGACTGAAGGCTTTCAATGAGTGAATTAGACTACTTGGATACAGTGGATGACAAGCGCGAAGGTGCGCGGGTATTCAAGATATTGGGCCGTCGAAAAATGGCTTTTTTTGTCCCGTTTTATGGCTTGCTGGCGTTGGTCGCTATTGCCGTAACCTTTGTCACCCCTAAGTTTCAATCCAAAGGAACTATAGAGGTGCAGCGTAAGGCGATAAGCAGTCCAGAAGCCGCGAACGAGGTCGATGAGCGCTTAGCCCGTGTGCAGCAAACTATCCAAACCAACTCCGTGGTTGAGGAAATCATCCGTAAGTACAATGTTTACGGAGACGAGTTTACGGAAGTCAATAAACAGCGTGTGATGGAGCGATTTCGTAAAGCGATGGCGATTGAACGCGTGGACGCTGAGGTTGTTGATACGCGCACGGGCCGAGAATCGGCCACGACAGTCGCATTCGACGTCATGTTCAGGCACGAAGACCCTGAGATTGCCCACCAGGTAACCGATGATTTGGTGCAGAGAATACTGGATTTATCAAAAGCAAGTCGTCAGCGCAGCACTGCCGCCACTGCCGATGTACTGGCAAAAAATGCTGATCGAGCGGCTCAAATAGCGACCGATTTAGAGGCAAAACTGGCAGAGTTTCGTCGTGTGAATGCCGGTAAACTGCCTGAGCAGAGTGCTTCTAATTTGCAGACAATCCAAAGTACCCAGTCTCAATTGCTGTCCGTTGATTCGGAAATCAGGTCATTGCAACAAGAGCAAGCTTTTGCTGAGGCGGAACTTGAGACGACAGAGAAGTACATAGGTCTTGTCACTAGTACTGGTGAGCGTGTGCTCAATGATTCCGAAAATATTAGGCTGCTCAAAGCTCAGTTGGCCGACGCTCGGCGTAAATACAGCGCCCAGCACCCTGATATTCGCCGTCTAGAGCGGCAATTGAGGGAGGCACAAGTGACAGCAGGCTCTTCAACTGCTGCAGCGCTTCCGGAGCGAGCTAACAATCCGGCGTACATCACGCTTCGCTCCAAGTTGCGTTCGATAGATGCGCGCTTGGGCTCTTTGCAAGTCAGCCGCGGAGAGCTTCGCAGCAAGTTGTCGCGCATCGAGCGGCTCGCCGTGGGTACACCAGCGATAGAAAAACAATATTTTGCACTTGAGCGAGACTACAACGAGGCGATTTCAAACCTCAACACAGCGCGTCAAAAAGTATCGAATGCGGAGCTCAGTGTTGCTATTGGGGACAGTGCGACGGGCGACAGGCTTTCGGTAATTGAGCGGCCCGAAGTCCCGACAGAGCCTAACAAGCCTATTCGATTGGCCGTTGCGGTTCTCGGTAGCCTGTTGGCGTTGTTTGTTGGAATCGCCGTTGCAGTGTTGTCTGACTTAATGGATCGTACGGTGAGAGACGTGAGTGATTTGCTTAAAATAATGAATGAGCCTCCACTTGGTGTGATCGGGAAGATTGATTCCGCGACCGATGTGTTTTCTCGGAACATGGGCATGCTTCTGATTTTCGTTGTGCCATGTCTTATTGCTGCGTTTTTGTTTTTGCGCCTGGCTTGAATTTAGGAGAGACGGGCCTCCGTCTGAGATAGTTGTATGGAATTTCTAAGAGACGCAGTAAAAAAATCGTCTAGCGCGAGCAAAGCAGAAAGGCTGCGTGGTTCGCGTCGGCACAAAGTGATTGACGAGCTGAAAATTGAGTACACACAGACCTCGATTGTTAATGTCCCTCACGAAACACTGCTAGCACACCGTTTGGTGGCTGGACTGGAACGAGACGAATACGCTGATTCTTACCGTATGTTGCGCGCAGGCGTGCTGCGTAAGTTGAACCAGAATGGTTGGACCTCAGTAGGTGTTACCAGCACAGGTCCTGGCCAGGGAAAAAGTTTGACCGCCGCTAACTTGGCTATCAGTATCGCGCAGAAGGTCAATCACAGTGTCATGCTGGTCGATTACGATTTACGCCGCCCATCAATACGAAAGCTCTTTGACTACAAGGGCCCGATGGGCCTGACGCACTACATCACCAAACAAGTACCGCTTGAGGATGTGTTGTTCAATCCAGGCATCGAACGACTGGTGGTATTGCCGGGAGGCAAACCGACTTCTCGCTCATCCGAGCTGCTTTCATCACCCAAAGTTTTGCAGTTGACGCGGGAAGTTATCTCGCGTTATTCCTCGCGGATTGTGGTGTTCGATTTGCCGCCAGTACTGGCCACAGATGATGCGCTCACTATTTTGCCCCACTTGGATTCAGTGTTGATGGTGGTGGAAGAAAGTGGTTCGAACCGCGAAGAGGTCAAACGCGCTCGTGACCTGTTGAGCGAATTCAACCTTCTGGGTAGCGTGCTCAATAAATCACGTGACAAGCATTCTGCTTACAGTTACAAAACTAAATATTACTAATAGGCGAGGCATCAGAAGGTGTATTTAGATTTCTATAATCTACAAGACAAGCCGTTTTCGATGTACCCGGGCGTAGAATCCGTCTTTTTGGGGGACAAGCACGGAGTTGCTACTGCGATGCTGGAGTACGGTGTTCTGGAGAATCCAGGGTTTACCGTTCTGACAGGGGACATAGGCACAGGGAAGACAACATTGCTTCGCTATGTCTTGGATCGGCTCGAAGGTAACGCCGTCATCGCTGAAGTCAATTGCATGCCGAGCGACCGTTCCAATTTGATATCACAGCTGTGTGCTGCCTTTGGTGTGGATTCAAAAAACGTCGGCATGTCAGAGTTCGTCACCCATTTGCGTAACTATTTAGAAGAGCAAAAGAAGCGCGGAAAAATGCTCGTGCTGTTGCTTGATGATGCGCAGAACTTGGACGTCGGGGATCTTGAAAACATACGCTTGATGGCGAATCTGAACGATGAACTTGAATCTGCGCTGACTATTGTACTTGTAGGTCAGCCAGAACTGCGCAGATTGCTCAAACACCCAAGATTGGTGCAATTCCGGCAACGAATATCTGTGCACTATCATTTGACCCCGCTATCAAGGGCTGAGGTCCTAGAATACGTACGTTTTCGCCTGCAGCATTGCGGTGCGGACACAGAGCTCTTTTCGGACGATGCGCTCGGGGCTGTGCACGAATTTTCCGGCGGTATTCCACGTGTTATCAATACTATATGTGAGTTAGCACTGGTGTATGGCTACGCGAGGCAAATGTCTTCCCTGGACGCAGAGACTATAAAGGCTGTTGTTCGAGACAGAAATTCGGGCGGTATTACCTTGCAGAGCAGTTCTGGGGTTACTGCGAGTGGATCCTCGCTTGTTCGCCCCACAGTTAATCGCTTTGTGGCCGGAAGCGCGGTTTCGGATGCCGTTTCTAAGCGGGTTTTTTGGGGATAGTAAGCTGTGAATGTTTGGTCGGTTTCGCCGTTTGTTAAGCGGAATTGAGCTTGGTATATAGAAAAGAGAAGCCTTGGCAGTTCAACACTTATTTGATTTGGATTTTAGAGTTCCGTTTTTCTGTCGAAATATGACGTGAACACATAAACATCCACCATCCAAATATTCGCTTGCGGGTATGAACGGGTGTCACAAATTGAAATTGGACTATAAAACAGTGATAAGTGAAGAAGCTGTCGAATCTGACGTTGCGCTCGTCGTTAAAAAATACGCGGATATCAACGAAAAGGTGTTCATGACCTTGGACGAAGCGACGGCCTTGTCCAAAGCACTGGCGGCCAGTGTTGCGGCCGGTGATTTTCAAGCAAATTTCATCATCGGAATTGCCAACGGTGCGCTGTTACCCACGCATGTCGTTGCCAATGAACTCGAGCTTCCCTTTGAATACATTCGCATGCGCCGGCAGGGCAGCCGCTGGAAGCGTCGTGCGGCGAAGATTCCCGGCTTTCGATGGCTTTTCTCCACTCTCTTCCGATTACAACTTTTTGCGCGCTTGGTTGCTCCACTTATAGACAGCGTTAACAAGCTAGAGTCAGAGCGGGTCGAACAAAATACCAAGCCCCATGAAGGGCGCGATATCTTGTTGGTAGACGATGCCATCGACAGTGGGCAGTCAATTGCCGCTGCTGTGGATATGCTGATGCTACAAGGGGCGCGCAACGTGAAAGTTGCGGTGATAAGTTGGTCAAAACGACTGGATTCCGAGCAAATTCATGGTGTTGTGCCAGACTATGTGATGAACCGGCGCCTTCAGCACTATCCGTGGTCGGAAAACAATCCACAAGTCCATGACTACCGTCGTTGGCTTGGTGAACAGGGCCTTGAAGAGTGGGATTAGTCAGTACTAGGTACTGATGCATTTTTGGAAAGGGCATTTGTTGGATAAGGTTCGTTAGCTTTAAATAAACAGGGAAAATTTGTGTCTAGAGTCCGCGTGCATAATACATCGCAGTTTAAATTGAGCTTTATAGCCACTGCGCTGGCTTTTGCCGTCGCATCAGGTGGTGCTACGGCCGCTCAGAACATTGAGCAGGCACCGCGTTTAACTAACGAAGACTTTGGCGCCGAGGCTTATCCTAACGACTACGCCTTGTCTGTCTCTGTCGGCGAAGCCAGTTTCTTCCCATCTGGCGGCATCAGGCTGACACGCATTGACAATCTGTACTACGAAAAAGATGCTATACCCACTGAATCTGTTCAACTTCGTGTAATTCCAAAGTTTGATTTGGTAGCGGAAGGCAGTAAGTCTCTGTTTTGGCTATTGCTTAGAGGGAATCTCAAAAAGCACGAAGGAGATGGCAGCAACGCGGATGCTAACGATTTCCGCCTACGTGGTTTCGCTCATCTTGATTTGAGTAACCGTCACCGTATTGATGCCGAAATTTCAGTGGCTCAGCTGAGTGAAGAGTTGGGGACGGGAAGGACTCGGGAGAGCTCTAGCAGTGGTGTTGACTTGCAAACAGAAGCCACCGATGTTTATTCGCTGAACAGGATAGGTCTTAACTTCTCATACGGTAACCCCCGATCGCGTGGTGAGTTGGTCTTTGGGGCTGCGGTGGGCACGCTTGGTTATGACAAAGACACAGCTGAACTAAAAAGACTAGAGCGTGATATGCAGATATTGTGGGGGAAATTTTCCTACAAACTAACGGGTAAAACGACATTGTATTCACGGATTAGTCATCGGAATTTCGATTACAAATCCAGTGATCGAGACAGAGTGATCAACAATATACGGTTCGGGGTACTCTGGAAAGCGACCGGATTGCTCTACGGTGATGCGTCCGTCACAAAAACGGCTTGGGACTATGAACACAACGCCAGTAAAGACGACGATGCATTGGAATTGGCCGCAAATTTGTACTGGGCCATTCGTAGTTACAGCACGGCCAGCATCTATGTGCGCGAATTTCGTGATGATGATGTCAACGGTTCTGATGAAATTCAGGAAACATTTACCGTAGGCGCAAGCTGGAAGCATGGTTGGACTGATCGGGTAAATACTACGGTATCTGCTTACTTCAGTGAGGACAGTTTGAAAGATGCGACTGTCGCGGAGCGTGAGGTAGTGTCTTTGGAAGGGCGTGTGGCACTGCGGAGGTGGTTGAACTTTCTATTGGGCGTGTCGAACGACCGCTTGAATTCAAACAGTGTGGAATCAGATCGACAGTTGGTATACCTAGGCTTGGAAGGGAATTTATAGGCTGTTGTAAGTCTAAGGTTATAGATAGTGAGAATTTGGAGTTATAAGATGTGTAGGATTATTAAGTCGTTGATGTTAGTGGCAGCCATGCTACTGCCCTTGGTTGTAAACAGCGCTTCTGTTGGCAGCCGTTATATATTGGACACTGGTGATAAGGTTTTGATCAAGGTATATGACGAGGACGACTTAACGGTTGAGACTCGCCTGAACGACCGCGGGCGGATTAACTATTCTTACTTGGGTGAGCTGGAAATTTCTGGTAAGACTACACGTGAGGTGGAAGAACTCATCACAGGGAAACTGAAAGAAGGTTATTTACTGAACCCCAGTGTCAGTGTCACTGTATTGGAATATCGGCCATTCTTTATCAACGGTGAGGTTAGCAGCCCCGGTGATTACCCTTACCAACCGGGCCTGACGCTTGAAAAGGCGGTGGCGATTGCCGGTGGTTTTACGGACCGTGCCTCTAGGCGGAAGATATATTTGTTGCGTGGTGATTCCGACAAACGGTCGAAAATTGGTTTTCAAAAAACGATCGAACCAGGTGATATTGTGACCGTTGAAGAAGGTTTCTTCTAAGCTCCATAATTTGCAGCTGATTTAGAATGCGTTTGTGAATGAAGTAATTACAGAGAATTTTCATGTCGATTTTTAATCAACAAAATGACAGCAGCCAGTATTACAGCGGCTCATCATCGTCAGGCTCCGATGACGGAGAGGTTAATCTCCGCGAATACCTGCGAGTTGTCGCAAAAAACAAATGGCTAATAATTGCAACTACGGCAATTCTGACAGGCGTCGCGGCTCTTTATGCGAAAACTGCAACACCTATCTACGAAGCGACTAGCACGCTGCTGATAGAAGGCGAGAAAAAGAACGCAGTCTCTATCGAAGATTTGTACGGCATAGATAAAACCAGTTCTGATTACTTCCAAACACAATATGAAATACTGAAGTCGCGTGAACTAGCTGAAAAAATTGTTGAAAATCTTGAGCTTATAACGCACGAAGAGTTCAACGGCAAAGATCAGCCTTCAGCCGTCGAAAACATGTTGGCAGGACTGGGTATCAGCTCAGATCAACAAGTGGGTCCCACTGAGGGTGAAGTCCGTTTTTCCCAGATGGACGATAGAACACAACGTCTAGTCGCTGCGGAAACATTTTTGCGTCGCCTCAGCATCGCACCTGTGCGTAAAACCAAGTTGGTAAAAATCAGCTTTGAATCGACCGATCCAGTATTTGCTGCAAAAGCTGCAAATGCAGTAGGCGAAGCATATATAGAAAATTATCTCGAGTCCAAAGCCGAGATGACCGAGACAGCCACCACTTGGATGAGCGGACGCCTATCAGGGCTAAAAGTCTCGTTAGAAGCATCTGAAAAGAAGCTCCAGCAATACAAAGAAGACAACCAATTGGTTGACTTTGGTGGCGGGGTGACTCGATTTAATGAGCAGGAGCTCAGTAATTTCTCCGGAAAGCTGATCGATGCTCAACGTGAACTGGCGGAAAAGCAGTCGCTCTACGACGAAATAAAACGATTGCGCAAATCCGCCCCTGAACTCTTAGAGAACATGCCTTCGGTGCAGCGAAGCTCGATCGTGCAGACTTACAAGGTAGAGCGTGCCAAAGTAGAGCGTGAGCTCGACGAACTGAGTAACAAGTACGGAGATCGTCACCCTAAAATGATTGATGCACGGTCTCGGCTCTCCGTAATTCAACGCAACCTTGATCTAGAAATTCGTCGGATAATATCTTCCATCGAAAAAGATGCTGAATTGGCGCGTGCAAACGTCAATGTGTTAAAGCGGTCAGTGGCAAGCGGAAAAGCTGAGATTCAAAACATTGGTCGGAAATCATTTGAATTGGATCAACTGCAGCGTGAAGTCGACAACAACCGGAATCTCTACGACACCTTTTTCAGTCGTATCAGAGAGACTGACGAAGCGGGCAGTTTGAACTCCACAAACGCACATATATCTGACCAAGCAGTGCCACCTTTCTTTGCAAGCAAGCCCAAGAAAGCGCTGGTCGTTGCACTGGCCTTTTTGGCGGGTCTCATCGGTTCGCTGGCGTTTGCATTTTTACGTGAATACATGGATGACTCTGTGCGTGGTGCTGAGGATATCGAAGAGAAGTTAGGCCTGCCGTTGCTGGGTATTATTCCTCAGCTGAAATACGGCAAGGGACTTTTTGGAAAGGCCACGGATTTACCGCTCAGCCCGCAAGCCATCGATGACCAGCGCGGCACATTCTCTGAGTCCATCCGTACGATCCGAACCAGTGTCACGCTCAACTCAGGCGATGTCCCGGATAAAGTGATCATGATCACTTCTTCTGTTCCGAATGAAGGCAAGACAACACTCTCTATCAACCTGGCGTATTCCATGTCTCAGGTTGAAAAGGTCTTGCTGATAGACGCCGACATGCGTCGTCCCAGTGTGCACAAGACATTGGGTTTGCCGGCTGATGCGGTGGGCCTTGCAAACTTGATAGAAAAGACAGCAAAGGCACAAGACTGCATCATGAAGGGCGTCATTGGTAATTTGGACGTGATGACTGCTGGCGGTGTGCCGAGCAATCCTCTGGAGCTTATCTCCAGCAAGCGTTTCGCCTACCTGCTCGAGCAACTGCGCAAGCACTATGACCGTGTGATAATCGATTGCGCGCCTGTGCAGGCAGTGAGTGATTCCCTAGTCTTGTCGCAAAGTGCTGATTCGGTGCTGTACGTGGTTCGCTCTGTCGTGACACCCATGCCGCTCGCTCAGCGCGGAGTGGCGCGCATGAAGCAGGTCGGTGCGAAAATCAAAGGCATTGTTGTCACGCAGGTAGACATCGAGAAACTGCAATCCTACGGTGG
>JAWSVD010000132.1:0-18709 GCA_033852095.1 Granulosicoccaceae bacterium
TTTGGGCGTGAACGGTTACACCACCTACCTGGGGCTGAAACTGCGGCCCACGGACGGCTTTGCGGTATCAGCGGGCATCCGCCACCTGCAGGACAACGGCAGGGGCTTGCTCAACAGCGCCGAGATCGACAGCAACGGATCCGTGTACAACGGCAGCGGCCTGAACAACGCGGGCGCTGGGCTGTTCAGCAACGGCGAGGCCATCACCAGCACCGCTGACGCTGAATCACTGCAAACCACCACCCTGTTGCTTGGCGCCGATTGGGCCCTGAGCGAGAAGCTGTCATTGGGGGCGGAGCTTGAAGAGAGCTTTGCCGGTGACGAGAGCTGGCGCGCAACGGCCAAAGCCGGCTGGCAGCTCAACGAGCAGCAGACCCTGCAGGCCCGCTACGAAACGCAGACCGGCTTGGGCAGCGACGTCGACAGACGCCAGAAATCCCGTGCCTTTGTATTTGGTTTGACGCGCAACTTTGACGAGGACGGCAGCAACTTCAGCGAGCTGCGGCTGCGCGACAGCATCGGCGGCCGAGAAGCACACTTGGCCTACGGCATCCGCAACGGCTTTGCTTTGGGATCGGGCTTTCGCGGCATGGCCAGCGCAGAGCAAGTGGCGATACTGGACGGCGAAGGCCGCACAGCATCATCGGGCGCGCTGGGCATCAGCCACACCGGCGGCGCACACTGGAGAAGCACCGCCCGCCTGGAAGGCCGCCGCCTGCACGACAACGCCGCCACCGCTGAGGACGACAGCAGCGACAGCTGGCTGGCCAACATCAGCCTAGCGCGCAAGCTGGACAGCAGCTGGACAGCACTGGCCAAGTACATGGCGCTGGGCAGTGACGACAAGGCCAAAGAAGGCGATCAAAGCCAACAGCGCGTACAAGTGGGCGCCGCCTACCGCCCCGTGGACAACAACCGCCTGGCCGTGTTGAGCAAGCTGGAATACCGACAGGAACGCAACAGCGAGCTGAGCACACCGGAATCACGTGACGTGTGGCTGGCCAGCGTTAACAGTAACTGGCACCCCACCCGCGCTTGGTGGCTGGGCGCTCGCTTGGCAGCCAAAGATGTCAACGAATCATTGGACGGCGTGCAGGACGAATACCAGGCATCGCTTGTGGGATTTCGTGCCACCTATGACATCACAGAGCGCATGGACGTGGGCCTGATGAGCAACCACCGCTACAGCCCACAGGGCCATACGCGGGATTGGGCAGCAGGCATTGAAGCGGGTTATGCCGTGCAAACTAACTTGTGGTTATCCACCGGCTACAACTGGGGCGGCTTCAAAGACCAAGACCTCAGCGGCAGCAACTACACGCAAAGAGGCTGGTACATCCGATTGCGCTACAAGTTTGATGAGGATCTGTTCAACGGGCAGGCGAAACCGGTGAATCGCAGCCTCGCACGGTGACACTGCGCAGGATGTAAACGATTGAACAGGCGGATTCAATCGGTCACTGGTGAAAGCAGAGCGCTAGATATATGGCGCTCTGCTTAACCCGCCACCAGACCGCTGGCGGTGCGAGCACGCCTAGAGCAAAGTTTGAATGCTGATGCGAAGCAGCAGCCATGTTCAGAAACGCCACTCTTACATCAGAACGGTAAATGGGGCTTACGGCCCAATCGTTGTAAGGGGGTTCGTTTACTAAAGCCAACATGGGCCCATCTGATCGCTGTACCCTCGCCCCTAGCAGGTGGAATCTGCGATCTCGACAGCCGAGAGCAACAAGAAAAACATGAACTGGCGCACACAGTTAATCTTCAGATCCAAATATAATTAGGTTTTGGAGAGCCATACGCATTTTACCGCGTGTAACGCAGCAAAAAGCATAATCAGTGACGTTAACAAACTTCAAAAAATAAACTAAATAGACTTGGAAAAACTGCTTCAATGATTGATCATTGAGGCCATCATTTTGATGACTGAACAGCCTTCTAGTCAGATCACCAGAACACTTTAGCCATTGGAAGCGATTGATACAAGATATCCACCGTGACCACTGAGCTTGATCAACTAAACCGCCCTGCGGCTATCCTTAATTATAGGGCGGTGCAGGCAAAAAGAAATAACTGGGAAAACATGGACGACAAAATAGCGTTAATCACGGGTATCACGGGTCAGGATGGATCTTACCTTGCTGAGTTTCTGTTGGAAAAAGGATACGTAGTACACGGCATTAAGCGCCGCGCTTCGTCACTCAATACGCAGCGAATTGATCATATTTATCAAGATCCGCACATCGACAACCGTAACTTTGTGATGCACTACGGTGACTTGACGGACTCGTCCAATCTGACTCGAATCCTCCAAGAAGTGCAACCAACTGAGGTATACAACCTCGGCGCTCAATCGCATGTCGCTGTTAGCTTTGATTCACCTGAATACACCGCTGATGTTGATGGAATGGGCACATTGCGCCTATTGGAGGCGATCCGGTTTTTGAAGCTGGAGAAGAGGACCCGTTTTTACCAAGCGTCTACTTCCGAGCTTTACGGTTTGGTACAGGAAACTCCGCAAAAAGAAACAACACCCTTCTACCCGCGCTCCCCCTATGCTGTGGCCAAACTCTACGCCTATTGGATCACAGTGAACTACCGCGAAGCCTACGGCATGTACGCCTGTAACGGGATTTTGTTCAATCATGAATCCCCGCGCCGAGGCGAAACATTTGTGACGCGAAAAATCACACGCGGGCTGGCCAACATTGCTCAGGGCCTGGAAAGTTGCCTGTACCTTGGCAACATGGACGCGCTACGCGATTGGGGCCACGCCAAAGACTACGTGCGCATGCAGTGGATGATGCTGCAACAAGACACGCCAGAAGATTTTGTTATTGCTACCGGGGTTCAATACTCCGTGCGCGATTTTGTGCGCTGGTCCGCAGAAGAGCTGGGCATCACCCTGCGATTTGAAGGCGAAGGCGAGCAAGAAAAAGCCATCGTAGATAACATCACAGGGGACAAAGCCCCCAGCTTGAAAGTGGGCGATGTGATCGTACAAGTGGATCCGCGTTACTTTCGCCCTGCCGAGGTTGAAACGCTGTTGGGAGACCCTTCAAAAGCTAAAAACAAACTTGGCTGGACGCCTGAAATCACTGTGCAGGAAATGTGCGCGGAAATGGTACGAGAAGATCTGAAGACAGCGCAACGCCACTCCTTGCTTAAGTCACATGGGCACGATTTGCCTGTGTCTACAGAGAACTAAAATGGCGCGCAATACAAAGGATAACGTATTTGTTGCGGGCCACCGGGGCATGGTCGGGTCTGCGATTGTCAGGCAGCTCAAATTGCTGGGCTTTGAAAATATAATCTCCGCCGGCCGAGAAGAGCTCAATCTGCTTGATCAGCAGGCTGTACTTGATTTTTTTGCGCACCAAAAAATAGACCAAGTCTATTTGGCGGCCGCAAAGGTAGGCGGTATACACGCCAACAACACCTACCCTGCAGAGTTTCTGTATCAAAACTTGATGATCGAAGCCAATATCATCAATGCTGCACACACTAATGATGTGCAGCATCTGTTGTTTTTGGGCTCATCGTGTATTTACCCGCGCGATGTGCAGCAACCCATGGCAGAGACCGCCCTGCTCACAGGCACGCTAGAACCCACAAATGAACCCTATGCAATTGCTAAAATCGCCGGCATCAAATTGTGTGAAAGCTACAACCGCCAGTACGGTAGAGACTATCGCAGCGTGATGCCAACCAACCTGTATGGACCGCACGACAACTTTCACCCCGACAACAGCCATGTGGTGCCAGCCTTGATCAGACGGTTTCACGAAGCGGTTGAGCAATCCCTCGACGAGGTTGTGATCTGGGGCAGCGGTACACCCATGCGGGAGTTTCTCCACGTTAATGACATGGCAGCGGCCAGTGTGCATGTGATGGCGCTGGACAAAGAGACCTATCAAGCGGCAACAGAACCCATGCTCTCCCACATCAACGTGGGCACAGGCATCGACTGCACCATCAGAGAACTTGCCGAGACAACGGCCAAAGTAACGGGTTACAAGGGCGCGCTCACTTTTGACAGCAGCAAACCAGACGGCACGCCACGCAAACTGATGGATGTATCCCGCCTGGGTACTTTGGGCTGGCAATCGAGCACGACGCTGGAGACAGGCTTAACCGGCACCTATCAGTGGTTTAGAGAGAATATTGAAAATGCTCGGATGAGCTGATGAAAATCCTCATCTATGGCATTAACTACAGCCCGGAGCTCACTGGGATAGGAAAGTACACGGGGGAAATGGCGCGATGGCTGGCAGCCCAGGGTCATGACGTCCGCGTGGTGACAGCCCCGCCCTATTACCCGGAGTGGAAAGTCGGTTCGCAATACTCCTCCTGGAAATATCAAACCAATACAGAAGAAGGCGTGCGCATTACACGCTGCCCCCTGTTTGTGCCTAAAAACCAATCGACTCTTAAGCGTATAGCACATTTATCCAGCTTTGCGCTCAGCTCCACGCTTGCTCTGTTCACTAACCTGCGCTGGCGGCCTGATCAGGTTATTCAACTTGCGCCGACGCTGTTTTGCTGCCCCTCTACCGTGATCTTCTCGAAGCTTGCGGGCGCGAAATCGCTGCTGCACATCCAAGATTTCGAAATCGATGCGCTCTTTGGTTTGGGCATGGCCTCAGAAGGTCGACTGAAAACCCTAGCTTTTTCAATAGAGCCCAAGATATACAACCGCTTCGACCAAATCTCATCCATCTCGACTAGCATGGTCCAGCGTTTGGTAAACAAGGGAGTTGAATCGGATAAAACGTTATTATTTCCCAACTGGTCCGAGACTGAACGCTTCAAACAAGCTTTGGGATCGCAGGAGCTACTGGAAGGCCTCGGGATTCAAACCGAGAAGAAGGTAATCTTGTATTCCGGTAATATCGGAGAAAAGCAAGGATTAGAGAGCGTGCTGATCGCTGCCGATAAAATGCAATCTCAAACCGACCTTGTTTTTTTGATTGTGGGTGAAGGCGCGGGCAAACAGCACCTAGTGGAAGTTGCTTCGTCAATGAACCTGAGAAACGTTTGCTTCTCCTCCCTGCTGCCCTATGAACAGCTTCCTACTTTGCTCGCCAGTGCCGACGTGCACCTTGTTGTGCAAAAACGAGGCGCTGCGGACGCGGTTTTACCGTCTAAGCTCACAAATATTCTGGCCGTCGGCGGCAACGCAGTGATAACCGCAGACGAGAGCACCAGCCTTGGGGAACTTTGCAATTCTCACCCTGGGATAGCGATAAGGGTTGAGCCAGAGTGCGCCGACTCTCTTGCAGCTGGCATTGAGGAAGCCTTATCAATGCCGCGGCCTAACTCGACTGCAACCGAATACGCGATCGAGCATCTCGATAAAGAACACATATTGGGAGCCTTCGCTTCCAAACTCAAAGCAACCGCTTGACACTATAACCCACGACTACTGTAAAGGATTTTAACGTGCGTCGCATTCAACCAACAATTTTAGCGGGCGGAACCGGCTCAAGGCTTTGGCCCTTGTCACGGAGCTTAAACCCCAAGCAATTTTTACCGCTCATTGACGGCGAGCAAACTATGCTGCAATCGACAATTGCGCGCCTGAGCGATTTAAATTCCAGCGACATACAAGTTCTCTGCAACGAAGAGCACCGATTTTTAGCAGCAGAACAACTCCGGACAGTCGAGACAAGCGCAACGTCATCTATATTACTGGAGCCAGTAGCGCGCGATACCGCCCCTGCTATTGCGCTGGCGGCTTTCCAAGCTATCGCCAACGCCGACGATGAGCAAGACCCACTGCTGCTGGTACTGGCCGCAGATCACTGGATCCGTGACACCGAAGCATTTATAGCAGCAGTCAACACGGCTAGCTCCATTGCCGAGACTGGCAAGCTAGTCACCTTCGGCATTGTACCCACATCCCCAGAGACAGGGTTTGGCTACATTGCACAAGGCAATGCGCTGGGCAATGGTGGTTATGAAGTGGCGCAGTTTGTGGAAAAACCCAGTTTAGATACCGCTCAAAAGTACATAGACGGCGGGAAACATCTGTGGAACAGCGGGATGTTCATGTTTGGCGCACAGGCATACCTCGATGAGCTAAAAGCCTTTAGACCTGAAATATACAAAGCCTGCGAGCGCGCAGCAGCCAATACTACTCAAGACCTCGATTTCACTCGTATTGATGCAGCAGCCTTCACCGACTGCCCTGCCGAATCAATCGATTTTGCCGTGATGGAACATACCCACAATGCAGTGGTGGTGCCGCTGGATGCAGGCTGGAGCGACATAGGATCTTGGTCTGCTATCTGGGATATAAGTGACAAAGATGCCAATGGCAACGTCGCCAAAGGCGACACGCTACTGAGCGATACCAACAACAGCTTTGTCCAGGCCGAACACCGCTTGGTCACCACGCTGGGTCTCGAGGACATGATCGTCATCGAAACCAAAGACGCCGTTCTAGTAGCACACAAAGATAAAGTGCAAGATGTAAAAAAGATAGTCGACGAACTAAAAAAATCAGACCGCCACGAGCACCTGAACCACCGCGAAGTTTATAGGCCCTGGGGATCCTACGATTCCATAGACACCGGAGACCGTTATCAAGTAAAGCGCATCACAGTATCCCCAGGTGCCAAACTGTCGGTACAAATGCACCACCACAGAGCGGAGCATTGGGTTGTTGTTAAGGGAACGGCAAAAGTGACTAACGGAGACACGATATCCCTAGTCACAGAAAACCAATCGACCTATATCCCCCTCGGGCAAATACACGCCCTTGAGAACCCCGGTAAAGTCCCGCTTGAGCTGATCGAAGTTCAATCAGGATCCTACCTTGGCGAAGACGACATAGTGCGCTTTGAAGACAGATATGGCCGCGCGCCGGAGAGTAACGATGCTGAACAGTAAAGACGTTATAGCCAACAGCGGTATCAAATTCGGCACCAGCGGTGCCAGGGGGCTAGTCACTGACTTCACAGCAGAAGTCTGCGCAGCATTTACCCATGCTTTCATCACAGCCATGAAGGCAAACTTTGAATTCGATACAGTCGGCATAGCCATCGACAGGCGCCCAAGTAGTCACGACATGGCCATGCAGTGCACTGCAGCCTTAGAGCAGATGGGCATAAAGGCTATTTACTACGGCGTGATACCCACGCCCGCCCTAGCCTATACTACAATGCAGGCAAATATCCCCGCGATCATGGTAACGGGCAGCCACATCCCCTTTGATCGAAACGGCCTGAAATTTTACCGACCAGACGGCGAAATCAGTAAATCAGACGAACAACTGATACTCAATACCGAAAAAAACTTTGAACCCACCCCAACAACACCCGAACTAGCAATAAACGCTTCGGCAGCGGAGCTGTATATAGATAGATACCGAGCAATCGTCGACAGCAATGCGCTGGAAGGGATGCACATCGGCATCTACGAGCACTCCAGTGCCGGACGGGATCTCTACGCAGATCTATTCACAAGCCTCGGGGCAAAAGTAACCTCACTGGGACGAAGCGATGAGTTTGTACCCATCGACACAGAAGCCGTCTCCGAATCCGACCAGAAACAGGCAAAAGAATGGTCGAAAGAACATAAGCTCGACGCTATTTTTTCTACCGATGGGGATGGTGACAGGCCGCTGCTTGCAGATGAAAACGGTGAGTGGCTGCGCGGTGACGTACTCGGCTTATTGTGCGCCAGAATATTAGAAATCGAAGCCCTGTCAGTGCCGATAAACTGCAACACGGCCATTGAAACTAGCAACTCGTTTAAAAAAGTCAGAAGAACTAAAATCGGCTCGCCTTATGTGATTGCAGAATTCGACACTTTAAAACAGGACTACACAAGAATCGCGGGGTTTGAAGCAAACGGCGGCTTTGTTCTAGCAACCGACTTAGAAATTAACAATTCAACCCTAAGCGCTTTACCAACTCGAGATGCCCTGCTTCCTGCCATTTTACTGGTCGCTAAGTCGAAGAACAGTTCAATCTCACATCTTTTACACACCCTACCCCCGCGTTTTACCGCGAGTGACAGAATCATCGACTTTCCTGCCTCGAAAAGTAGCTTGTTAATCAAGACCATTCAGGACAGCCCCGAAGCCACTCTCAACAAGCTTGGTTTTGATGAGACAGTCACCGATGTTTGCACTACAGACGGCACACGCTTGACACTTTCCGACAGCCATATCATACACCTTAGACCTTCCGGAAACGCTCCTGAACTTAGATGCTACGCAGAGGCAGACACTCAAGAGAACGCTGATAGAACCGTCCAAAAACTTAAGTCGGCTATACAAAGCGCCTCCTTCGAACACTAATAAAAGAGTGGTGTTATTCATGTATCAAGATCTAAGCAAATTTAGATTGCCCGAAAATTTCAGAGGCCGTGGCCCAGTGGTGGTTCAACTTTGGTGGTTAGTGCAGTCAACCCTGTTTGCGATGTCCCCTCAGTATATGTACAAATGGCGCGCATTTCTGTTGAGGCTATTCGGTGCAAAAATAGGAACAAACGTAATTGTCAGGCCCAGTGTGAAAGTAACCTACCCATGGAAACTTAGCATTGGAGACTACAGCTGGATCGGAGACGATGTTGTACTTTATACACTAGGGACAATTGAAATCGGCAGTAACGCCGTAGTATCACAAAAATGCTATCTCTGCACCGGTAGTCACGACTACAATTCCGAAGCCTTTGACATTTTCGCTGAGCCAATAAAAATACATGATCAGGCTTGGTTAGCAACCGACGTGTTTGTAGCACCAGGCGTTACGATAGGAAAGGCCACCGTTGTAGCATCCCGCAGTTCTGTCTACAAAAACATGCCTGATGGAATGATATGTAAAGGGAAACCGGCCAAACCAACTAAAAAACGGACTAAATCTGAGACTGTAGATAAAACTGTGTAACCGATTACCATCAGAGCCAGCAAAGGTAAGTAACATGGATAAGTAGCCACTCGAAGCGTTTGCCATGAGAATTGGTCCACGAATCTTGGACAGCCTAGCGCCGCCTTCCTCGGTTATGCGGTAATTCCCCCGGAAAATGATCGCGTTCATTAGTAGAATCCTCAACCAAGGAGATCTACATGCGCAAATCCAAGTTCACAGACAGCCAAATTATGGACACCCCCGACCTGGAAACCCACATCAAAATTCCTATATCGAGCGCTACAACCGCGCCGTTCGCTATGATTAACTTAACCAGCAACTATGGGAAAGTATTGAACAAGTGCAAGGGTTCGAAACCGAGTGGATGTGGCTATACAATCACGAGCGGCCCCAATAGGGCGCTGGGCGGATACCCCCAAGACAACGGCTAGCAATGGCTGCTTGACTGTCTATTTTTAGGCTCAAACAAAAACGGGGGGATTACCCTCTGAATTCTATTAAGTTTGTTCATAGCTACTCACCTTCTTAGCTCTACTTGAAGCCACAATGGAACGAGGAGGGAAACACCCCCGAACGTAAGCATTAGCTCCAACAATACAGCCGTCTCCCAGAACAGACCCCGCATCAATAACTGCGCCAAATCCAATAAAACAATTTTCACCTATAATAGTCGGTATTGAAACGTCCTCATTTCCTAGAATATTTAATCCGGCATGCCCTTGGTACTGATGTTGTATATCCGTTACACAAACGTTTGCCGCGATACACGTTCCAGCACCAATAACTATACTATCCTTACATGTCACATGAAAATTCTGAGCGATTGCAACACCGTCTGATATAACAAGTTTTCCTGTATCAAATACTTCCATCCTCATACCCGGAAATATACGGACTCTTCGCCCTATATTCAATCGAGACAACCCTAATAAGAATATGGGCTTACCTATATACGATGGAAACCCTCTAAATCTCAAAAAAGGCCATAAGATCAAGAAGCGAAGAAACCAAGATATTTTATATATATTATGCAAGACACTCTCTCAAGAATGAGTCAACTCGATCTGATTGAAGCTGCCAATCATCAAAATACTTTGAAATACTATCGTAATCAAAATCTTTAACTATCGAATAAGGATTTTCCCCAATAACTAATAACGGAAAATTATCCAAAAACAAATCTGGCACTTTATCATCACTAAGTATCATGAATGGATGCTTCCAATTAAAACAATCAAGAAAGAATCCTGTCATTGCCATTATAGAAAAATCTAAATTGAAATAGGACTCATCCAATACAAACCCCTTGAAGTCAACTCCAAAAGTATAATCATCAGCATTGTTACTTGGATGAGGACGAACAACATAAGACAAATCATATTTCTCACACAATCGATCTGCAGCTTCTATTAGAGTGTAATTAAGAAATCTCGAATTTTCACCTGAAAAAACAACACCGAACCTTCGTGTGTTCGAGTTATCCCACGCACTACGCATGCTACTACCACGATTCATAAATCTACCAACTGGAATAAATCTACATTTATCCACACCCACTTTACTAAATTCGTCTACGGTTGCCTGCCCCCAACACAACATTTTGTCGCTTACAAAATTATATAACGCTTCAATGTCTTGAGAACCATTATCCCTGCCGAGCACTCGGTACTGACCGTGTTGCAGCGTAACTGTTTTACATCCCTTATACTTAGCGAACTGAGCTATCAAATTTTCGAATCCTATAGAATCACAAAATGTGACCAACAGAACACTATCTCCAACTCTACATTTTTCTTCTAATATATCTAGTTCGTACTTAGCTCTTGCATAGCAAAGAGCGTGTATGAATTCTGGACGACTGCCCCACGAACCATAGAAGCACTCCCAAATATTTAAAATCTTGCGAAATAGACCCGAAATATCCCATACATCCCTAACAACAACTTTTTCATAATCGAGCGCTGAGCTGTGCAGGAAAACGCTCTCAATTTCGAGACTTGATGGTGACCTGTCTACATACTCACCCCTAATAAACGGAATTTTCCTTTGGTCACTAGGCAGTCGATAAGAATATGAAAATAATAACATATAGATAACGAATCTAAACCAACCAAACCACGTCTGTGAATACAACTTAGTCCGAAACGGCCTTATCACATCAACTCCAGAATACAAGAATACCTCCTTATATTCTTCTAGCCACTCATGGGTATTATGTTTTGAACGAAACATTCGAAATCCTCCTAAGCAAAGAATCAAGCAGAAGGAAAACTAAGAAGACCCCCAAAAACCTGAACAAGACATATGGGCCATAGAGCCACCATCTGGAAACGGAAACAAAAAAAACAAAGGCCATAGCTACCGACCATATTGCATCCATTCCAATAGACATTTTCCTATACGCTATATACGCGTACAATAAAACAAAAGGAACTAACAAATAGTCAAAATATATAACGAATCCAGCGAGCAATCCGCCACCTGGTATCCGACCAATATACTTATCACTAAGATCGTTGTAATAAACCATAAAATCAGGGATAAAAGATCCAGGGACGGGAAGAAGTACACCTATAAATTCAAATAGTCTGATTACGTATGTATTATTTTCGTATATACTACTGTATATCAAAGCCGTCTCAATAACACCTGTGAAAGTATTATCCAAGTATCCATATTCTTTGTATCCAAGTATTTTATAGAAGTCAATACTTAACCCATCCCCCCTGATATAACTAATCGCTGCTAGCCATATATAAAAAACAACCCAAGCAAGAATGACCCATACCCTGTTAACCCTTAGACCAGAAAACACAGCCAAAGCGATTGACATCAAGAATATAATTGAAACCATGCGGTATGAAGCCAGCAGAATAACCGCAACCAATACAAAACATAATGCCAGTGCTACATTTCTTTTCTGAATAGAAACATTCGATCTAAGCAAAAAAAATATAATCACAGAAAAATACTCCAGAAATGAAAACTTTTTCAGTTCTTTCAGATCAAAGGAGATAGAAAACATACTGCCAGCATTAGCATACACAAAAAATGAACACCAAATCACCATAATCAATAAAGGGTAATACATGTAAGCACTTGCCACATACTTAATATCCGGTACTTCGACATGCACCTTGTACTCAGGGGAAACTCCCGCATAAAAATACCAATCCAAAGATAGTATATATAAATACAGAAGTGTTGATATAACGCATAAGTACACAACCCCTATACCACCTTCATCGTAAAATTCATACCCGTGCATCCAAACCCTGAGATAATAGTCAAAGGCCACGCTGACGGAAAAATTAAGAAATGACAGTACTAAAGTTAGCAGATTTTTTGACGTGAAAACACCAAGGGTGCTCAGCAGTATTCCAACAATTCCCAAATAAGATCCATTTACACCAAATGTAACTAGAACAACTGAAGCGAGAAATAGAGCAGAAAGAAATGCTCGATTCATTTTTCCATCCATTTCGCCATATGGTCTGACTTTCTTTTCTCGCCGTAAAAATGGTTAAAGTATTCACTGCAGTACATCAGTTCTAAATAGCTAAAAGGCATCGCCACCTCGTCTTTAAATTTTCTATATAGCTCTCCTGACCACTTTTCACTTGCCTCGTTAACTGTAACCAGCTCCAAATTCGGACAACCAACAAATTCGCCAAGTTCGCGTGTTAGACTTTCAAGTAGTTCGACTTGATATACAAAAACATCAAACAACCCCGAGGAGAACACTGTAAACCCTCGATCTTTATCAAATGCATATTTGTAAACATCTATTCCCAACCGGTTTTTCAATTCAATATCAAACCATTTTAAAGGGAGCATATGCGGGCAATAGGCAAAAAAACCATCGACGTATGTATTAATATCACGCCCACTTTCTCGCTCCATTAAACTCTGAAAATAGCCTGAAACAGCGCGAGAGACTGGTTCTCTAACTCCCACTATTAGCTTAATCCTATTACCCTTTTTTCTTTCCCTATGAAACCTACTATTCAATCGCCAATACCTATACTTCCAAGTAACATGCTGCTTGATTCGCCCTAAACTACTACCGGTATTTCTTGAAGAGAAAAACATTATTGGTTCCTCCGCACTCCAAGAATGAAATTGAACACACCCAGGAATGGATGCCACTATTGATGATGATGCAACCTTTCCCATCTGATACGATACGATTAAGTTATTCATATGACCCCCTTTAAGGATGTACAAGTATCTACGTAGCTTACTATATTGGTATAAATCTCAGTTTCTTTTTGACAGCAATGGTTGCCCCAAAATTCTGAGACATCACACCAACCGAAGTAGCTATCGCTGTACCGTAGTGGCCGTAGAGATAAGTCAATATCACTACAAGAACAACTGTTAGCGGCCCTGCATACAGCGTTACTTTATTAAATTCTTTTTCATTGCCAGTCATATTTAAAAGGAAACCGACTGAACCCGTACACACATTTACGAACTGTCCAACCGCCAGTATCATCAGCAGTGCTGCTGCTTCTTCAAAGCCCTCACCAAACAGGCTCATAACCTTTACTGGCCAGATCATCATAACCGCAACTATCGGTAACACCATCATGATCATGCCACGAGTCGACCACTTGGCGAGGTATTGAATGCGCTCAATGTTCCCCTCTTTCCAAAGGCGAGCATAACGCGGTGCGACCACCAAATTTACTATCATCAGCACAAAACTAGTGAGCATGGCGGTGCGCTGTGCTGCGATGAGCAAAGCTACGTTTTCAGCAGGGAGCATGACTCCCGCTATCAAGATACCTGACCACTGTACTGCCAAACCCATAATTGTTGCCATCCACAGATTCATGCTGGCGTGGGTTAATTCTTGGTCACGGTAACCCGTGAGTTTAAAGCTAACATTTTTCTGGGTGAACCAAAGTACATTGGCAGCAATAAAAATTACAGCTGCGGCTACCGCATATATCCGAGCACCAGTAACTGCATCAATTACATCAGAGTGGTTAAATGAGAGGCAACCAAAGCCCGTGATAAACAGGGCTGAGACGCCTAAGTTCTGAAAAATGGTAGTGATGACTACGCGGTGCAACGCCTGAAAAGCGAACGAAAGCAAAAAGAACAACGCCATTGCCGGTAGTGCGGCTAGCATCCAGAAAAGCACTGGCTCAAATTCTGGTTTATTGAAGACTTGTGTGGCAACGGGTTTGCTGAGCGCCATACCTGCCATGGCGACGGGTATCACGGCAGTGGCAATCCAGAGCAGGCCTCGGTTGAGTTTTTCTTGTGCAAAGTCGTCGAGACCGTGGGCGGACAAATAACGGAGAATAACGTTATCAAGCCCCAAGCGGAAGAAGATGGAAAGCACTGTCAGTAACGTGAAGCCGAGCAAGAATAAGCCTGCTTCTTCGCCGGGCATATTACGTGTAACGAGCGCGGTGAGAGTGAAGGCGGCGAAGGCAGCACAGACTTTGGCTCCGGCTGCAAAAGCGAGTTTAATCAAAGTAGCCGTTCGGCCAGCTGCCAGTTTATTTATCACCAATGTTTACCTCTATCGCGTGCGGCACCCACTCTTTCGAAAAAACTCTCGATTGCTGCAGGCAATCGAGCAATGAAATTGCTTATTTTTCGATGCTCATGACCGCCATATATCTCTGGGCTTTCTGGCGACTCGTATACCGTGTCAATGCAGGTGAAGACCCTTACTTCACTTACGCGTACCGTTCCGTAGAAGAATTGTGAGCCGTACTCTTCACAATTAACAAATGGTGTGCTCATAACTGTATCGATGATATTCTCCCTCGATCAAATAACCGAGCTGATTTAGTTCGATCAAGCGAAATTTCACATTATTGGCGTCTTTACCAGTACCACTCCAGTGAGTACGGAGTTTCACGCCTTTGTTGCTGATACGTTCTTCCACGCAGACACTGAAGCCTTGCCAGACGATATTGATAAACTTATAAATATGGTGCCGAGCCTGTAAAAATAGTCGCGTCATTCTCATTTCATCACAGCTGAACCGAGAGTCGCTCACCGTGATACACAACCTGGAAGCTACAAAGCGCGCGCTCAAGGTAATGGATCTAACCCAATTTTCGCGAAGCTTTCTCAGCCGCAAAGTATAGCGCTTTTTGCCCACACTGATCGTTTGCGACTATATCGTAATTACTGATGAAACAGCGTCTATTGACGCTCAGCGGTTCAGTCGCGCTGGTCCCAAATCTCACTTTACGAATCTCCAACAAATATTATAAGTGAGGGATGACGAACGCCCGGCTCTCACGCCACAACCTGATCGCCGCGCGGACCTATCGCTCCCCAGCCTTTGTGCATAGCCGCTGCTTCTAAGCAGTCGGCCAAAATTGTAGATACGGTTTAGCATTGTCACCTACGCTTGGGCATCCTTGCTGCTCATGCCGAAGTAGGCGTCATTCCGCCGATCTGCACTGCGCTCACCACACTCCTTTGCCAAGGAGGCATCTATCTCGGCCTAAAATTTGCGATTGGTCATACGCTGCGGCGACTGCTACGAATACCCTCAAGATCCTGTGATGAAGAGAGCTGACCGAGAATTTTGCCGGAAAGATAAGGATCCCCGATCTGCTCGCACCGCGCAAGTATATACACCTTATAAACTCAAGACTTGGAATTAAAACAGGTATATTCTCGGCCTTTACAAAACTGCCTCACACTATCGATTCCCGCTAAACTCATTCCCCTTTAACAAAATCGAAATTTAAATCATCTTGGGCTTTGCGTAAGTCATTGGGCGTATCAATCCCGTGAGGAGGCACATCGTCCCAATCAAAAACCTTAACTCGATAGCCCATCCAGAGAGCCCTTAGCTGCTCCAACTTCTCGCTCTCTTCAATAAAAACACTATCACCTGCCGCGATGTCCTTTAGCGCACTCACCCGGTAGGCATATATTCCGACATGCCTTTTGAACCCTTTGAGAGAGCCACTGTTTATAGCTGGGGAGCGCTTAAATGGTATCGGGCTTCGAGAAAAAAACAACGCTGTGCCATTTCGATCAACAGTCATCTTGACTACATTTTCGTCCGCCAGATCTGCCTCATCAATAACTGGCGCGCTAACGGTACCCATATCGAACTGCCCCCAGCTTTCAAAGGATCGAACAAAGCCTTTGAGCAAGTCTACCGGGACAAAAGGCTCATCACCTTGGACATTCACAACAACATCTGAATCAGGCCAACAGCTTCGTGTACAAACTTCTGCTATACGATCAGATCCAGTCCGATTGTCGGTAGAAGTCATAACCCAAGGCACACTAAAACTGTCTAGAGCACTAGACACCCTGTCATCATCTACAGCGACTATACAATCGCAACTAGGCAGAGCCTCAGCCACCCTCTCGTACACCCTAACAACCATAGGCCGGCCTTTCAGGTCTGCAAGCGGTTTACCAGGAAGACGCGTAGAAGCGTAGCGTGCTGGTATAACAATTCTTATTGTCACAATCCCTCCATCGACAGGTTCTTAAAATCAGGAAATATCTAAAGGTTCAAAATTTTTTACTAATCTGTCCAGCGAAACTAACTGAGAAAGAAAAGGCTCTAGCATATCCAACGGCAAGGCACTTGCGCCATCGCATAGGGCTTGATCTGGGTTCTCATGGGCCTCTAAAAACAAACCCGCTAAACCAACAGCAATACCGGCCCGCGCAAGCTCTACCACTTGGTCCCGCCTACCTCCTGACACAGCAGACCCAGAGCCTCGATTCTGAAGGCTATGCGTGACATCGAATATCACAGGCATATCATCACAAGCCTCTTTCATTTTCCGAAAGCCCAGCATGTCCACAACAAGATTATCATAGCCAAAGCAACTACCACGTTCACAGAGAATAACTCTCTCGTTCCCAACCGATCTACATTTATCCACAATAAACCGAGTTTGCTCTGGGCTCATAAACTGAGGCTTTTTTACATTGACTGGGAGCCCGACACTCGCTACTGCTGTCACGAAATCAGTCTGCCGGGCAAGAAATGCAGGAATCTGAAGCACATCTACAACTTTGGATACACTGTCTAACTGAGAAACATCATGGACATCTGTGATGATGGGAACATCAAATTGTGACTTTAGCTCGCCGAAGATACGTACACCTTCTTCTATTCCAGGGCCACGATAAGAATCGGTGGAGGAGCGGTTTGCTTTATCAAAAGAAGCTTTAAAAACAAAGGGTATACCCAGTTTAGAAGTTACTTCTATATACTTTTGACAGGCTTGAATAGTACTGGCCATATCTTCCAATACATTCACACCACCAAACAATACAAACGGAAAATCATTAGCTAATTCTATGTTACTGAACTTCATATAACCCTCGGAACTGAAAAACTAATTAAACAGGAACCTGCGAACTAATATCTTCCATTTGCTATATCGTCAATTAAAACAGAAACAACGCAGGCCAATTAAACATATCACCACTTATCTAGACAAAGAGGTTCAAAAGATAACGACTATTTCTTGAATACGCCTACAACCTTGCCATTGTCAGTAACAAGTACACGTGTTATCTTTTTATTCTCCATTAAAACAAGCGCATCTTCTACACGAGTCCCGACCATAACAGACACTGGGCTGCCACATACTATATCGCTGGCGACTTTCTCAAAAATATGTGCACCGTAGCTTTCGATTGAACGGCGTAGATCTCCGTCAGTTATCACCCCAACTCCCCGCTCTGACCTTACTATCACCAGACCTAAGCCAGCCTTGCTAATTGCACTGATTACATCAGCTATTGATGCATCTGGCACTACCAATGGTAAGTCTTTGGAAACCATTTCATTCTCGACACGAGACAGAAGCCGGCGACCAAGAGAGCCACCCGGATGAAACCTGGCAAAATTCTCGGGTTTAAATCCTCTAGCTTTCATCAAAGTTACTGCCAAAGCATCACCCATTACAAGGGTCGCTGTGGTGGAGGAAGTCGGGGCAAGCTGGAGAGGGCAGGCCTCCTCATCAACCGACACGTCCAAATGGAAATCGGCGGCTATTGCCAACGTGGAACCAGGGTTTCCCGTCATCGCTATCAGAACATTGCCATTATCTTTCAGAAATGGGATTAGCTTCAATACTTCATCGGTTTCGCCAGAATTTGAGATAGCAATAAAGACATCCGCAGATGATACCATCCCCAAATCCCCATGATACGCCTCCCCGGGATGCATAAAGAATGACGGTGTACCAGTACTAGCGAGAGTAGCCGCAATTTTCTTGCCGATAATTCCTGACTTCCCCATCCCGCAAACAATTGTCTTCCCCAAGGAAGGCATTATCGCTTCTACAGCGCCATCAAAAGCACCCGTAAGATTAACTGCCAGATCCGCGACAGACTTAGCTTCAACTGCAAAAACTTCTTTAGCGACTTCTGAGTAATTCACCTTCTATTCACCTTCTATTCACTCTGATGATTTAATCATCATCAAGATAAAATGATCTATCCGTTCAAGCTATTGGTACGTGAAGCGGATTAATTAGCTTATACAAAAGAATCCAGCCAAAAACCTTTGTTATATGATTTTCATAGGTGTAGTCCATTTCGGGATTTCTCAACCATCTGTAAAGAAAGCAACGGTGACATTTCTGGAAAAAAATATTTTTAGTTATACACCGAACACTCTTCCAGCTAAACCGAACAGCTGTTATCTAGATAAACTCCGCTTCTACCGACACTGCACAGATCATAGCGCTATCCTACTATACACAACTAACTCAGCACCTTAAACTCACGGAAAAAACAAATCTAAAACAAGAGAAATTCATGTTCTTAGAAACTGATCTACAGTCAGCAATTCCCGCTCTAAA
>JAWSVD010000133.1:0-7844 GCA_033852095.1 Granulosicoccaceae bacterium
TTCGATCTGGGTGGTGTGATCGTGGAGCTAAATGGGACCCCAATTCGCGATGAATGGATAGCTGGTGTAAATACGTCAGAAAGCATTTGGCAAAGATGGCTAACTTCGCAAGCGCCGCGTTTGTTTGAGTCTGGTCGGATTGGAAAAGATGAATTCGCCGCTATGATCGTCGGCGAGCTCTCACTCGATGTGTCAGCACGCGATTTTTTGGAACACTTCACAAGTTTGCCTATCGGCCCATATCCTGGTGCAATTGAACTGCTTCATTCGTTGAAAGAGCGCTATACAACAGCTCTTTTTTCAAATTCGAATGTAATACATTGGGAAAGGAAAATGGGAGAGATGAATCTGGAAGGTGCATTTCATTACCATTTTGCTTCGCACATACTGGGAAAAGTAAAACCAGATGAAGAAGCATTTCAAGAAATTATTAGTACTCTTGGAGTACCAGAATCACGAATACTATTCTTTGATGATAATCAGATGAATGTGGATGCAGCCAAATCGGCAGGCCTTCATGCTGTTCGAGTAAACGGTTTCGAAGAGCTAAAAAATGTGTTGAAAATGTCTCAAATTGGATGATACGACTGATTCCTAGGGGCGTAAATACATCAATGGGGATTTGTATATACCTGATTCTATCGAGGCGAACATAACCGGAGCCAATAATGGACAAATTGACAGCGCCACCGGACCTGGCTGTCGCCAGAACCAGCGTCCCAGTCAATCAGCCGTTGTGATAGGCGTTAGGTTCCACGGAAGTTCTATGCAGAAAATGTCACATCTATCGAACCGTATGGAAAGGTGTATATGAAAAACGCGATGCGGTCATTGAATTGGGCGTCTAAGAAAAAAACGGTAGTTGATACGTAATACAGTCGGCGGTGCATTAGCCACTTTAAGCCGCACGGATTCATATCAGAAGATAGCCCTCGCGGGGCAGCAAAAGGCTGAGCCTAGAAGCTGAGTTTTTGTTCCTTGCTGCCTGCCTAATGAAGAAAAGGAAATTCAGCGTATGCTACGCCACAACGATTCAGTTTCATTTGTCGCCACGCTCGATGCCGTAGCTTCGCGAGATTTTTATGAAGGCAGCCTTGGTCTCAAGCTGGTTTCTGATGAATATTTTGCGTTAGTTTTCGACTTGAATGGGCACATGCTTCGAATTGCTAAAGTAGATGAGCTCGTTCCGGCAAAACACACGGTTCTTGGCTGGCATGTGGATGACATTGCGGATTCAGTTGAAAAATTGGTCGCTCGCGGCGTCGTCTTTGAACAATTTGGGGGAATGCAGCAAGATGATCTTGGTATATGGCTGTCTCCCTCGGGGGCGAAGGTTGCTTGGTTCAAAGACCCCGATGGCAATAATCTCTCGCTCACGCAGTTTGTAAGCGCTGATGCCTTATAGATGTCGCCCGAAGGATGTTGCTCTACACGCAGCTGAGCTCTGCTCCGGCTGCCCTGTGTCGAATCCGCAGGCGGAAAGGTTCTGAATGAATCCGGATATTGAATTGAGGAGCTACCAGCTCAGAGATGCTGAAGCTGTGGCAGCGGTGACGCTGCTGGCTTTTAGTCAGTACTCAGAGTTGTATGAGCAATGGAATCTGTTGTCACGACGAATTGCCACCATGTCGACGTCTGTTGAAAATGCAGAGATTGTTGTAGCAGAATCAGCTACTGGTGTGTGCGGGGCAGTCGGATACCTTTCGCCAGGCAGCGTTAAGGCTAATTTCATACCTCATGAATGGGCCTATATTCGCTTGTTGGTTGTTGATCCTGAATACAGCGGAAAAGGCATTGGGCACGCCTTGGCTAAAGAATGCGTTAAGCGTGCACAGAGAGATTTAGCCCAGGATATTGGGCTTCATAGCAGCCCCATCATGGACAGGGCCTTGGCTATGTATTCTCGGATGGGGTTTAAAGAGCAAAGGAAAGTTCCCGATATTCTCGGTGTGCCTTACTCAATTTACAGGCTGAGTCTGACATAGTTTGACGTCGATAAGGCCAGCCTGCTCGAGGCGCGAGGCAGGCTCACTGACGGGATCGACTCCCGCACCGATCTTTCCGTACACGCAATGTAGATAGGGTTCGTCGAAACTCTTGGCAAAAACGGTGCGTTTCGCAAGCTCAACGGCACCCTACAATTTCTCGTCTTCAGGCGATAGGCCTGCGGTGTGCCGCAGACCTTTTGTAGAGAATACTCAAAACCTGTAGCCAATCATCACGCTGTAAAACAACGGATCGATGTCCAGGGTTGCTTTGTAGCTCGATCCATTGGACTTCAGGTCTGCTTCTGTCTCTATGTCCATCCAGCGCACCGAAGCGTTGGCGATCAGGCGGCTGTCGAGCTGGAGGTCTACGCCGAACTGCATGGCGATGCCGGTGGAGTCTTCAAATTTGACCCGCTCATCGGCAAAGCTGCCGAGGCCTTCTTCGTCGTAGAACTTGCTGTGGTTAAAGCCCAAGCCCACATAGGGTTTGAACTGCTGGTCGTCGCTCAGGTAGTACACCGCGCTCAGGGTGGTGGGCAATTGCGAGATCTCCGCTACATCAGCGAGATTTGACAAGGCGCCGGTCGCTCTGACGGTGCTCTCCAGAGGTGTCGCTATCAGCAGCTCTACACCGATGCGTGGGGCTATCATGTAAGTTGCTGTCAGGCCCAGCTGGGTGTCTTCGTCCAGATCAAAATGCCCGCCGGTGGGGCTGCCGTTGCGGCTGACGTCGTCGCTCAGCACGTCCGGATCCATCTGGATCGCGCCTGCGCGCAGAATGAGGTTACCGGGTTCGTAGGCTGCTGCTGCTGTTGACGTGATGAGCGCCAAGGCGACTAGGGTTGCTGTTTTGTTCATGCAGGTCTCTCGAATCGTTGTTTGCACAGGAGCTGGCCGTGGTCGCAGTCACGCTGATCGTTGCTGCGCTCTTTGTTTTGCTCTTAGGTCTAGACAACGGCTGAGGAGCTGAGTTCCTGCCTGTCGTGGCTGTCACGTTTTGATAGCGGGACGCGCTGCCGTAGATTGATGGCCAGGCATAAGCGATGGGTGTCTGAGAAAGGCCTGGGGAACGGCCTGTCCATCCCGACGAGATAGCCTGGCGCTACCCTCAGTGGAAGATCTTCATCGGGGCTTCAACCATGAATACTACGCCAGATGTTCATCACAACCGCGTGCACAGCCTAATACCGTGGCGAGGGTCGTTGCGGCCACATTTTGTGGGCTGAGGCAGCAGTTTGTTTTTAAACACCCCTTCGATCGATAAAATCTAATCGACTTCAGCCGCCTGTTGGTTGGCTGTCTTTTCCACGTGTTTAAGGGCTTTGTTGGATTCTTTTACTGCCTGGTCAGTGGTGAGCGGTGGCGCTGCTTTTGTTTTTAAGCTCAGAAACATCAGTGCCTGGTAAGTTGCAGTTTGGATTTTAAGCCCAAGATTCTTCTCTATTTTGCGGGAGATCAAGAATGACGCAGCCATGACAGCGATGATGAACAGCCCTAATACCCAGTAGCGGTTCTGTTCTGTGCTGTAGGCATTCAAAGTGATGTAACCAATGTTCTCATGCAGCAAATAAATGGGGTAACTCATTGCGCCCAGGGTGACCGCGCCCGGTATTGTCACGGACCGTTTAATTGCTACGATCATCACGAAAAATACGTAGAAACTGGCCGTGATCAGTAAGGCTGTTTGCAAGGAGAAATCATCGGCGTATAAAGTTGCGATCTTGGCCGTGTAGTGTGATGTCTGCAGTATCGACAAAATAAAACACAGTGCTAAAACTGCCAGTCTGGAGTTTGTCAGGCCTTTGGTTTGTATCAGATGGAAAAACGCACCAGAAACAAAATAGCAGCTCCAATAGGGCAGCAAGAATATGTACAGCACGGTGGGCAGTGGGCTGAAATTTTGTACCGCTGCGAAGAGTAGCATCACCAGAGCAAATGTTTCAAAGTGTTTCAGTGTGCGTGTTGCGATCATCAGGGCGATCCAGCCGTAGAATATAATCTCAACGGTTAAAGACCAGAACACACCGTCGATGTGGTCCACGCCGACAAAGGTTTGCAGCATGCTCAAATTGACGATGACTTGAGACAGGGTGATATTTGTTGGGTTGCCCGCGGCCAAGACCATCACCGCGACGGTCGCAAACACCGCGACCCAATACGCGGGGTACAGCCGTGCGGCACGCGAGGCTAAAAATCCCTGCCACTGAGGCTGGCGGTTTGCGGACAGCAGGATGACGTATCCGCTGATCATGAAAAAGAAGGGAACGCCCAAATAGCCGTAGCGGACCCAGGCATCAAAAAATTCATATTCTTTGCCACCGATGCCAGCTTCCGCGTGTGATCGGTAGGCGAGGTGGTAGAGTAGTACGCACATGGCCGCGAGGTAACGGGATAAATCAAGCAGGTTGTTTCGAGTTTTCGCTTTGGGGATCTGTGCGGTGACTCCGGTGTTGCGGCGGCTATTATCTATGCGATGGCCTGCGTCTATCGATTCCTTTAACATCCGTGATCCCTGTTGGCGCCAATGTTTGAATGCGCATGGATACCAAGGCAAGACCATGCTGATGCAAGGCGGTCACCGATGATGTCCAAAAACATTTACTGTGAGTGCTAACGGCATTACTTAAACACGGATAATATCCCATTTGGGCTATACGTCCTTTTCTACGATGATTGTTGACGTGTGATTCAATAACATCTGGCGTAAATGGTTTGCAGGCAGTGTTCGCACGGTCTTCTTAAGTTGCTCACTATGCTGAGTTTTGTGTATTGGTCGCTGTTGTGCTTGTATTGTCTGTTGGGTCTGGGGGTTTTGTTAATGAGTTGGTAGAAACATGTGGTTTTGGAAAATATTTGATTTATTAATTCGCATAACAATTAAATTCAAGTAAATTGCGTTGTGCCCGTTATTTTTGTATTCACTGTAAATAATTCAGATGATTTGAGGTTAGCGATTGATGAGTAATGAAAACAATGCGACCGATCAGGAAGCTGTGGCGGAGTCGAAGGCGGGGTCGCAGTCCAAGCAAATGGTTCCTGCTGTGCTCGGCTGTATTGGTCTCGCCGTAGCGTTTGTTCTTATCTTGAATTACCAACCCAGTCCCGCTGATAAAGGTCAAATAGATTATTCTAATCTTCCGGAGGATCTGCAAAGTCGTGTGATCGCGTTGAATAAAACGGTCAATGAGCTGCACCGAGACATCAGTGTCTTGCAGGCCGAGCGTGCCGGAATAAGCACAGGCGCGCTGACCCTGTCCGGTGATCTGCAAAGGATAACGACAAGTTTGCCGGACGCGGGGCTTGCGCAGCTGCCGCGCTCTTTGAATGCACTGTCCAGAAAATTGGAGAGTTTCAAGGCTGAAGCCGAGCAATAAGCGCCACAATTCACGGCAGCGGCAGCGGCAGCGGCAGCGGCAACACAGCACCAGTAGCTCTGCCTGCACTCACGCCCATCTCAGCTGTGGATTCAGGAGCAAGCGCCGGTTTGAATACCTCCTCATTTTTCAGCCCTTATTTCAGTCCTTTGATTGGCTTCCAATATTTCTCCGATGCGTGCCGATACTTGTATATAGCGCAAAAAAACTTTGTAAAAGTTGCCTGAGTTGCCTCGCTACTTGAGCGGCTCGAAGGTGTGCTGCGTGGCATCTCCAGTTGGCGTGAGCCTGCCTTCGAAGGTCAGTGAGTCGGCGTGCTGAGTTAGCCTTGAAATTGTCGGGATACAGCGGGGGCATAGAGCTGCTGAGACGAAGGCCCGCACGGAGCCATCGCCAGTTCTGCGATCGCTGAACTAAGCGTGATTTTATCATTGAGCCGCTATCTAGCAGCGTTGATTTGATACACTTGCACAGCGTTAGCACGACAAACATCACAGTCAATTGAAGGATACCCCCATGCAATCTGCCGCCGTTATCAAGCACATCAGCCAGTGGCTCAACGACTACTGCGAGAGCGCCGGCATGGCGGGCTTTGTGGTGGGGGTTTCCGGCGGCATCGATTCCGCCTTAACCTCAACCCTGTGTGCCATGACCGGAAAAAAAGTGATCGCGGTGAGCATGCCCATCTACCAAAAGCCCGATCAGGTGAGCTTGGCAGAGGAGCACTTGGCGTGGCTGGATGCGCGTTTTGATAATGTCACGGTGCACAGCACGGAGCTGACACCGGTGTTCTCGGCCATGGAAGAGCATTTCCCTGCGGAGATTCAAGACCCATTGAGCATGGCGAACTCGCGCGCGCGTCTGCGCATGTTGCTGCTTTACACCTACGCCGGGCACCACAAGATGCTGGTCGGCGGCACCGGCAACAAGGTCGAAGATTTCGGTGTGGGCTTTTTCACCAAATACGGCGATGGCGGCGTGGATATCTCGCCCATTGCCGATTTGATGAAAACAGAGGTCTACGCCCTGGCCGCCGAGCTGGGGGTATCTAAGGGGATTCAAGCCGCTGCGCCCACCGATGGCCTCTGGGAGGACGATCGCAACGACGAGAGCCAGCTGGGCGCGAGCTACGCAGAGCTGGAGTGGGCGATGCGTTTTGAGGAGTCCGACGACAGCGATGACGGTTTGAGCGAGCGGCAGCTCGAGGTGCTGGCGACCTACCGCCGATTCCACCGCGCCAATCTGCACAAGATGGTCGAGATCCCCGTGTGTAAAATTCCTGAGTCACTGAAGTAGTCGATCAGGTTTTGCAGAAACTTCTGTAGCGGGGCCGGGATCAGGCTGGGCGATATAGTCGAGCTAGAAATGTCCGGCGGAGCCCTGCGCAGGGACTGGTTGTAGCTAAGGTGTATACATGAAAATAACCGTCATCATCCCTGCGCACAATGAAGCGAAATACATTGCTCGCTGCCTTCGCTCTATTAACACTCAGGTGACGCCAGCGGGTGTTGAGGTCGAGACCATCGTTGTGCTGAACAGGTGCACTGACGATACGCAGGGTATTGCGACATCGCTCGGTGCGACCGTCGTGGTCGATGACCGCAAGAACATTTCCGCTATCAAAAACACGGGTGTAGCTAAGGCGACGAGTGAGTGGATCATCACCATCGATGCCGACAGCTGGATGTCTGAGGGTGTTGTCGCAGAGGTTGCTCGCCGCGCCGGTTCGGCGCATGCACTCGGTGGAGGCATACGCATCGAGCCCGAACGTAGATCCCCCGGTATCTCTGTTGGCTTCGCAATGATGCTGCTTCCCGCGTATTTTCTCGGTCTGTCCTTCGGCTTGTATTGGTTTCGAAAGACGGATTTTGACGCCATTGCTGGCTTTGATCCGAGCAGGCACATTGCCGAGGATGTGGATTTCTTAACCAGGTTGAAAGCTCATGGCCGTAAAAGCGGCAGGCGGCACGAGATGATCAGCACTGAATTTATCACCACCTCGTGCCGAAAGTTTGATCAATTCGGCGATTGGCATTTCGTTCGGATATTCAGCAACCCGCTGCGTGTGCGGCGGGCGATTATCGGTGCCGACAGGGCCTTCCTCGACAAAAACTGGTACGAAGTTAAGCGCTGACAATAGCGCGCTGATAATGGCTGCGCCGTGTTGTTTCCAACAGTTTGCGGCGGCGCTGTTCTGCCCTGTGGCTCGGGTGGGCATGAGGCTTGGGCCTCGCCTTGTAGGGAGCTTGAGTGCTTGGGCTTTACTGGATGTATCGCCTAAGTGAATCAGGACGTTGCGGCGATCGCCCCAACACAGGTAGAGTAAGTGGTTTGTACGATACGCAGCGAGCAGCTAAGAACATGAAGTCTGATGTGGCCAGCCCCGACATGCCTGATACGCCGGTATCTGTCCGTGAAGACATTGGGATTGATATCGAATTGCCGGTTCCCGCCTACAGTTATGGCTCGGAGCACGTGCCCG